>JBPOHC010000257.1:0-2887 GCA_052035985.1 Myxococcota bacterium
TCGAGGCCGACGCGGAGCGCCTGCTTCTCGAGCAGGGCGTGATCCCTCGCGCGGAGGGGTGTAGGAGGATTCGCGCTCACTCCGACTGCCCTTCCTGCGCTGCGAGAGCGATAGAGGGCGCGTGGACGGCGCCCCTGATATGTTCTTCGGTGGTGTGCGCGCGCGGGTGCATGCCCGCCGCGGCCACCGCGCACATGAGCGCATGGCGCGACTCGGAGATCTGGCGATCCACGGCGACACGCGCGCTCTTGTCGCTCTCGTTGAGCGCGCCGAGCTCGCGCCCGAACGCGCGGAGCTCTTCGTCGAGACGCGCGGCGCGCGCTATGTGGTCGGCGGCGCCCATTCAGCCCTCGGTGCCCGTGGCGGGGAGCGTGGGCGAGGGGGCGACGTCGAAGTCCGACGCGGTGAAGGTCGAGCCGACGGGGCGTGCAGCCCGGGCGCGCGCGACCGCAGCTTGCACCTCGGAGACCGACGGCGGAGCGCCTTCTCCAGCGACCAGATACTCCGCGGTCGTACCGAGCACGCGAGCGAGCGACACGGCGGTCGCCGCGGTGATGTTCGTGCGGTCGCCGCGCTCGATCATGCCCACGAGCGCAGGGCTCAGCCCCGCCAGTTCACTGAGCTCGGACCGCTCGAGCCCCGCCGCGACACGCCTCTCGCAGAGGCGAGAACCGATGGTTTCCATGGACTACAAACGTAACGACAATCGGGACGCCGGTCAATACGTATGTAACGAATATGCCGCGACGGCTTCTGTTACAGATGTATCCGGCGCTGCTAGATTCCCGGCCGTGGAGTTCGTAGATCGGCTGTCCGCGGTGCTCGTGGCGCGCGGTTGGACCCCGTACCAGTGGGCCCAGCGCGCAGAGCTCTCCGACGCAACCGTTGCGAACATGATCACCCGTCGCGCGAAGGGCGCGCGGCCTCAAACGTTGCGGGCGCTCGCGTCGCCGCTGCCCCCGCGCCTGGTTGCACGCGCGCTCGGGCTGCGGCTCTCGCCCACCGCACCGAGCGGGTGCCGCGGCGCGAACGACAACGAGGTGCTCCGTTACGACGGCCGGGGTGAACCCGAGGCCATCGCGCAGCGCATCGCGCACGAGCTCGCTCACGTCGCAGCAGCGCGCGGTGGCGTTGCTCACCCGCACTCGGAGGCGAGCATCGACCGGATCGCGATGGCGCTCGTGCTCCCGCGCGCCGTTGTCAGGGCCACGTTGGCGCGCACGGGGCTCGACCCGCTGCGGCTCCTCGCGGAGCTCCCTGGCGCTCCGGCGGCCTGGGTGCTCCTGCGCGCGGCGTGGGTCGCGCGGCGGTCGGTGATTGTGCGGCTCGGCGGCGAGCGGTGGGCCTACGCCCCAGACGGCGCAGCGCTACCGCCCGCGGGGGCTTGGGAGCGTGACCTCGTGGCGATCGTGCGGAGGACCGAGCGACCTCACCGCACGCTGCTCGGCGACGAGGCGTGGCCCGTCGGTTTCCGCGAGCACTTGGGGGTAGTGATCGCCCTTCGTTTGTAGCGTTGGAGCGAAAAGCGTTACATATGTATTGACCGTGCGCGGCCGAAGCATTACATACGTATTCGTCCCCGCCGCGCCCCTCTCCCGCGGTGGTGACGGAGCCTGTCATGGTCGTCACCGTCTTCCGTTGTCGCGCCGCCCACACGGGCGACACGCTCACCGACTACCACCCCCTCGCTGACCGCTACGCCTGCTGCTCGGCGGTGCGCCACGTCCACATCGACCCGGCGCTCGTCGCGTCGCTGTCGATGACTGTTCGCCGCACCCTGACGAGGGCGTCGTGAGCGGCCGCCAGCCCGGCCCCGACCTGCGCGAGCACGACTGCGCTGGCTGCGGGGCGCTGACGTCGAACAGCGTCGTCTGCGAGACCTGCGCCGCGGCGTGCGCCCGCGCCGCCGACGTGTGCGACCTCGACTGCGTCTGCGCTGACTGCCAGACGCACGCGAAGGTCGCGCAGTTCGTCATCCGGCACACGACCGGCACGCCGTTTCCGTCGCAGCTCCCCGAGGTCCGCGCGGCTCGGAGGGCAGCGTGATCCCGCCCGCCATCGGCTCCGAGCCGCCGCGCGGGCTCGTCTCTCCGTCGGCCAACGTGGTCGCCGATCTCGCCGCGCTGCGCCCCTGCGTCGCGCCCCCTGCGGACGACCGTCTCGACCTCGTGCGCTGCGACCTCGTCTCCGAGGCGCGCGGCTCCGGTCGTCCCTGCGCGGCGCTGCTCGCAGAGCGCGCGAGCCTCAGCGACGCCGTCGCGTGGCGTGCGGTGGCGCGAGAGCTGAAGCCGATGCCCGGCTCGTCGTGGCGCGCAGCCGAAGCGCTCGCGGCGGGTGACCTCGACGAGGCCGTGCGTGTGTGCGCGGGGATCTGCGGCTGGTCGGTGTCCGAGTGGGAGACCACGACGCGCGCGGAGCTTCGCGCGACGCGAGGTGCGCGATGAGCGCTTCAACCGAGCAGTTCGACCGCGCGCTCTCCGCGGCGCGGCAGACGTCGCCCGACAACTACCTCACGCAGCACCTCCGCGCGTGGTCGAAGGTCGACCCGGCCGCCGTCTCCCGAGTGCTGCGCGAGTCGTCGCTCACGGCCGAGCAGCGGGAGAGCGTCGCGCGCGAACTCGGGGTGACGCTGTGACCCGCCGCCGCTGGCGCATCACCGCGCACGCCGTCGCGCGCTACATCGAGCGCTGCGAGCCTTCGATGTCCGCGGCGCTCGCGCACGGCATCCTTCGCGAAGCCTCGCAGACCGCGGTGCTCGTGGGGCATCGCCGTGGCGCGCGGCTCTTCCGCGACCCGCAGCGGCCGATGCACGCAGAGTTCGTGGTGAGCGAGCACGACGAGCTCGTCACCGTGCTCAACCCCGTTGAGCAGTCGTCGGACCACGACC
>JBPOHC010000248.1:0-5257 GCA_052035985.1 Myxococcota bacterium
GTCGGGCGCGTTCGCGAGCGCCAGCGACTCGCTCCGTCGCAGCGTCACCGTCACCTCGTCGAAGCGTGTCGCGCGCACCACCCACGCCCGCCACCGACCGCTCTGCGCATCGCGACCTTCGACGTCCCACCCCGCGCGGCGCGCGCGCACGTCGACGGCCTCGTGGCCTCCCATACGCTCCACCGCGATCACCTCGCGCACCGCGCGGTCGTGCATCGTCGCCGCCCACGACGCGCGCCCGAGCGCCCCAGATGGAATCACCCGCACCACCGAGGCGCGCTCCATCGGATCGGCCAGCACTTCGCGCCGACGGTTGTAGTCCGTCACCCGACCCAGCAGCCGACCGCGGAGCGCTCGCTCCTTCTTCTCGTGGTCCTGCGCGGTCGACTCGCCGCGTGAGCCGCGCGCCCTCGCCTCGGCCACGCACCGCACTTCGAACTGCACCTCGGCCGACAGGCGCGCCTGCACCTCGCGTTGCGCCGCGTCGAGATGCTTCTGATGCGCCCGCCGCACGTCGCGCCGCCACGGCTCCGCGACCTCGCGATCGATCGCAGCGGAGAGCCACGCGGGCGCCTCGCAGAGCACTCCCGCGCGCTCGTCGTCGGAGGCCGCGCGGAGGTCGAGGTGCGTCGCGCCGCCGAGTTCGGTGACGCGTCCGTCGTCGTCGATCGAGAGGCACCACGCGCCCTCTTCGATCACGTCGCCCGCGCCGTCACGAAGCCGCTGCGACACGCACACGAGCCACCAGGGAGACTCCCTCGCGTCGAGCGCGTCGACGCACACCGCCACGCGCTCGCGATCGCCAGCGTCGATCGCCGAGGCGAGCGCGCGCGTCCACGGATGCGCCGCGGAGAGCGTCACGACGTCGTCGCCGGGCGCGACCGACGAGGGATCAACAGCGACGAGCGGCAGACGCGTCGGCAACTCCGCCGCGCGCTCACGCCACGCCGCGGGGACGTGGTTGACCTTCCACCGCCCGCTCTCTCGCGCGAAGGGACGCGCCCCGAGAGACTGCATCGCCGCGAGGAGCCACGGCCCCACGGCCTGCGGTCCGAGCCCGAGGGCGGCGGCGCGGTCCATGGCGTCGCGATCGGCGGCGAGGTCTCGGGCGCGCGCGTCGACGAGGTCTCCAGTGCGCTGCGAGAACTCTCCCTGGCGGGTGAGGGCCGCGGTCATGCGACGCTCGACCTCGCCCGCGACGCGCTCGGCGTCACGACGTCCTCCGCGCACCGCGTCGAGGAGAAAGTCTCTCAGCGGACGCTCGTCGAAGGCCGCGCCGAGCACGTCGAAGACCTGTCCTCGGAGCGCGCGAGACTCGTCGTCGAGACGACGGCAGAGGGCGTCGAAGACGGCGGTCTCGCGGGTGCCTTCGGCGACGAGGTTCCAGAGCTGGCAGGGCTCGCGCTGACCGATGCGGTGCACGCGACCGAAGCGCTGCTCGAGGCGCGCGGGGCTCCAGGGGAGGTCCCAGTTGAGCACCAGCGACGCGCACTGGAGGTTGATCCCCTCGCCCGCCGCGTCGGTCGCCACGAGGAACTCGACGCCCGCATCGTCGGCGAAGGCCCGCTGCGCGCGGAGGCGCTTCGCGCGGTCCATGGTGCCGTCGATGGAGACGACGCACTCGGGCCTCCCTCGGAGGTTGCCAAGAAAATCCGTGACGTACTCCAGCGTGTCGCGGTGCTCGGTGAACACCACGAGCTTTCGCCGCCGACCGCGCGCGTCGGTCATCTCGCGCGACGTGAGCAGCGCCGCGACGGCCTCGCGCTTTCGATCGACCCTGGCGCTGAGCACCGCGCGTGAGGTCGTTTCGAGGTCTTCGAGTCGCCGCACCTCGTCCGCGAGCTCGAGGGCCGTGCGCGCCGCGGAGGCTCCTTCGACGAGGGCGGTCTCTTCGAGCTCGGTGTCTGCGCCGGGGAGGTCGAGCGCCGATTCGAGCTCGTCGTCGGTGGGCGCGTCGGCCTCGTCGTCGGGCGTGTACGACCGCAGCGCCGAGAGCCTCGCCGCGAGCTTCGCGCGCCTCGCCGCGAGCGATCGGTGGATGGCCCTCGGGCTCGACGCGAGCCTCCGCTGGAGCACGGTGAGCGCGAAGCCCACGGTGCGACCGCGCGCGCCGCCCTGCGCCTCGGCGCGATCGAACTCGGTGTTCACGTACGCGGTCACCGACTCGTAGAGGCGCTGCTCTTCGGGCGAGAGCGCGAAGCGCGTGGTCACCGCGCGACGCGGAGGAAAGAGCGCGCTCCCGTCGAAGCGCACGAGGTCCTCTTTCAAGCGACGGCAGAGCAGGTCGTCGATGCGTGGGGCGTGCGTTCCGGGGCGGTACTTCCCCTCGAAGCGGTCGGGGTCGAGGAGCTGAAGGAAGGCTTGAAAGTTCTCCTCGGTCCCGTTGTGCGGCGTGGCCGTCATGAGCAGCACGTCGCGGGCCTTCGCGGCCACCGCCCCCGCGAAGCGTCGGCGTTGCGTGGGGTCCTGACGCTTCCCGTTCCATGACGACGAGAGCCGGTGGGCCTCATCGAAGACCGCGAGGTCCCACCGCGCGGCGGCGACGCGCTCGACGAGCTTCGGGTCACGCGCGCACTGGTCGAGCCGCACGATCGCGAGGGGATGCCCATCGAACCACGCCGGGTCTTTGAGCTCCGCGCGATCCGCGAGGGCGAAGCGCAGGTCGAAGCGCGTCGCGAGCTCGTCACGCCACTGATCGACGAGTGATCCCGGCGCCACCACGAGACAGCGAGAGAGCCTTCCCCGGGCGCGGAGCTCGGTGATGAGCAGACCCGCCATGATGGTCTTGCCCGCGCCGGGATCGTCTGCGAGCAGAAAGCGCAGCGGGCGCCTCCGCAGCATCGCGTCGTACACGGCGGAGACCTGGTGGGGCAGCGGATCGACGCGCGCGACGCGCACCGCGAGGCGGGCGTCGAAGCTCGCCGCGTGGAGCACGCGCCACGACTCGAGCGCGAGCCTCAGGTCGTCTTCGCGCATCATCGGCTCAGACGTGAATGGCCGTCAGCGCCGACTCGACCTCGTCGAGCGTCGGCCTCGCCGTGGGATCAGCGGCCGTGCACTGCCGCGCGAGCTTCGCCCACGAGGGGAGCGTGAGCTTGTCGAGGTCGGTCTGCCCCGTGAGCAGAAAGGTGAGGAGCTTGCCGAACGCATACACGTCGGCGCTCGGGTGCGCCTCGGCGCCGTCACCCTGCTCGGGCGGCGCGTAGCCCGGCGTCCCCATCTGTTGAAACGTACGGTTCTGCGTGACGAGGCGGCGGAGGTTCTTGGCGATGCCGAAGTCCGCGAGCTTCCAGCGGTCGCCGACGCGGAGCACGTTGTCGGGCTTGAGGTCGCGGTGCACGATGTCGAGCCCGTGCAACTCCCGCAGGGCCGAGAGCACGGCGAAGGCGATGCCTCGCGCCTCGGAGGCGGGGAGGTCGTCGCGGCGCGACTCGACGTAGGACTTGAGCGTCCCGCCGTCGGCGAACTCGGTGAGGAGCGCGACGTGGGTGTCGTTGCGCTCGACGCCGAGCACGCGCAGCACGCCGTCGGCCTCGTTGCGATGGAGGCGGTTGTACACGTCGATCTCGCGCCGCAGGGCGTCGGCGCCGAGCCCCTCGACGGGGACCTTCTTCAAGAACGCGACGGCGCCGTCGGGGCCACGGACCTTGTAGCCCTCGGCCATTCCGCCTCCGCCGATGGACTCGAGCACGTCGTACTGCCCGAAGAGCTTCTCGGTGGGCACCCTCGGCCCGTCGCCCGGCACCGCGGACACGGCGCCGCCGAACGCGCGCACGGTCTCATCGGATTCGCGACCGTTGATGGGCTTTCCGGTGAGCCGCTCGATGCCGTCGAGGAGCCTCCTGGCGCGGTCGCGGACCATCGCTGCGGCGTCGTCGCGGCGCAGGTTCGAGAGGTCGAGCGCGTGCGAGCGGAAGGTCTCGTCGATGCGCTCGGCCGACTGCCCCGCGCGTTCGAGTCGCTGGAGCCACACGCTCGGCAGCACGGCCCCGAGGCGCCGCGCGGAGCGCTTCGAGATGGCGGTGCGATTCAAGATCGACTTGGCGAGCTTGTCATCGCCCGCGGCGCGGAAGTCCTTCGGCTGAAAGATCGGGTGGAGGTCGTACTCGTCTTCGCGCCACGCGTCGCGCGTGACCTCGTCGCCCGAGAAGGGATCACGCGCTCCGAGCTGAAGGATGAGCGCCTCGATGCCCTTGAACGCCGCGGAGTTCCTCGTGACGAGCGAGCGGAGGCGGTTGGGGACGAGGTTGCAGTCGCGCACGGTGGCGGGCTCGTCGCCGCCGTCGATCCACGCGGGGACCTCGACCATGTCCTTGCCGTAGCGGGTCTCGACGGCGCCGCTGTAGAGCTCGCCGAAGACCCCGCACCAGTACCAACGGAGGATCTTCGCGCGCACCGCGGCGTCTTGGAAGCGCGGCCCGAGCGCCGCCGCGATGGCGGCCATGGGGATGAGCTGCGTGAGGTACGGGAGCGAGTCGCCGTCGAAGATGCGCTCGCGCTCGAGGAGCCGCGCCGCAGCGAAGAGTCCCTGCTCGACCTCTTCAGCGCATGCCTTGTAGCGATCGAGCGGGAGCCCGAGGATGTCGTCGCGCTTGCAGCCCACGCGGCGCCCCTGCGTCTGGTTTCGCCACGAAGCAAGCAGCGCCACGGACTGGAGGAAGTCCGTCGGGCTGTAGGCCGTGAGCGTGGGGTACTTCGCGAGCCGCTCGGCGCGCCGCTCCCAGTCTTCGCGGAGGTCGTGCTCGCTGGCGGCGTAGGTGGCGGTGACGAGTTCGAACACGTCGAGGGGCTTTCCCCCGGTGTTGAGCTTCTCGAAGACCATGCACACGGCCCTGCGCGACGTGTCGCGTCCGAGCTCGATGGAGGGCACGCGGTACTGTTGCACCGAGAGCGCGACCTCGCGCTGAAAGCGGTGAAAGAGCCGCGCGACATCGGCCGCGTGCTGGTGGCGCTCGCTCATGCCGAACTGCCACTCCTGGCTCGCGGCGAAGTCGAACACGGTCGAGACGGGGATGCAGAGGTTCTCGTACTCCTTCTCGGGCGTGGAGAGGTCGAGGGTGATCTTGCGGTTGAAGTCCTCTCGCACCTGTCGCGAGGGGTCGAGCGAGAGGATCGCGTCCTTGCGGTCGACGTTCTCGTCGAGGCACCTGCGGATGTCGAAGTAGTAGACGCGCTCGATCTCGCCGCCCTTGCCGTCGGGGATGCGCGCGGCATGGCCCGAGCGGAGGCTCGCGTAGAGCGACGTGAGGCGCTGCTG
>JBPOHC010000503.1:0-2931 GCA_052035985.1 Myxococcota bacterium
GGCAACGGCCCGCACGCTGGCACCAGCCGCAGCCATTGTCGGCGAGGCAGGTCGAGCAGTTCGAGTGGGCCTCGCAGCCCTCGGCGGCAGGCGTCGGTTCAGGCTGCGTCGGCGCGGTCGTCACGTCGGGCGGCGGAGGAGGAGGCGGCGGAGGAGGAGGCGGTGGCGGCGCGATCACGTCGGGTGTCGTCACGGGGTCTGCGCGATCGACCACGGCGCTCGCGCGATCGGGCGCGACGTCGGCCCAGGTCGGCGGAGGCTCCACGATCGTCGGCGGAGGCTCCACGAAGGTGGGCGTCGTCCCCGCGTCGATCATCGGAAAAACAAGCCTCCCCGCGTCGAAGCCAGGAGGCAGCACACGGGGATTGCTCCCGGGCACGAGCGTGTTCGAGGGTTGCGCCGCGGCCACCGGATCCTCGACCTCGGACACGCGCGGCGCCGCGACGCTCGCGTCCATCGCGGACGCGGTGGTGTCTGTCTGCGCGACCGCGCCCTGCGGCACTGGCTGCGGCTCACGGTCGCGAAGCGCGATGGCGACGGCGACGCCGACGAGCGCCACGCCGAGAACGCCCGACACGATCAGCGGCGCTCGAGAGCGCGACGGAGGTCCCGCGACCATCGGCTGCGGCGCGACCGGCGGCATGCCGACAGGCATCTGCGCGTAGGAGGGAATACCCTGCGAAGACTGCGTAGGAGGCGCCGCGGTGACGGGCGGGGCGGCCATCGTCTGCGCGATCAACGAGGCGCCCGTGTGCTGCTGCGTGGCGGCGATCGGGGCACCCATCGGCGCGGCGTACGGCGCCATGGGCGACGCGGCGACACCCGACGCCTCGAGGATCGCGACGAGCGGGGGAAAGCACTCCGACGCGTCGCGGAAGCGCCCCGCAGGATCGCGGCACACGCAGCGCGAGAACCACGCGTCGAAGCCCTGCGGGAGCCTGTCCGCCAGCCCGAAGGAGGCCGCCCGCGCGCTCGCCGCGGGGAGCGGGTCGCCGAGCAGCTCGCGGATCATCGAGCCGATGGTGCCGTCGGGCTGTCGCGGCGTGAGCCAGTAGTGCGTGCCGGTGAGGGCCCAGAAGAAGATGAGCCCCACGGCCCAGACGTCGGTGCACGGCGTGATGGGCAGCGCCGCGTCGGTCTGCTCGGGCGCCATCCAGAGGGGCGATCCCATGGCCGACGTGGTGGCCTTCAGGTTGGTGGTGTGCAGCAGCCGCGCGATGCCGAAGTCGAGCACCTTGAGGGTGAAGGGGACGCCGTCTCTCCGCGCCGTCGCGAGGAAGAGGTTCTCGGGCTTGAGGTCGCGGTGCACCACGCCGCCGCGATGGGCCGCGGTGAGCGCGTGACCGAGCTGACGCGCCGCTTCGAGCACCTCGGCGCGCGGGAGCTGCCCCCGCTTCTTCACGACGTTCGCGAGGTCGTCGCCGTTGAGAAACTCCATCACGAGCCACGGGACGCCCGTGGGCTCATCGACGCCTGCGGCGAGCACCTCGACGACGTGGTCGCTCTCGATGTGAGCGCCCGCGACGGCCTCTCGCGCGAAGCGGGCGCGCATCGAGGGGTCGGCGACGTGCTCGGGGAGCAGCGTCTTCAGCGCGCGGAGCTTCTGCGTGCTCTTCTGACGAACGACGTAGACCGCGCCCATTCCGCCTGCGGCGAGGGTGCGTTCGACGACGTAGTCGCCCCCGAACACCGTCCCCGGCGTGATGCTCTGTGACACACCCATCGGAGCTCGTTGGTAACACCCCGGAGCCGCGAGTGTCGACGTGCGCGTGCGCCCGAGTGGTCGCGCGATCTGGCCGGGTGATAGGGTCGCGACGCGCCGCGGCGACGAGAGACCGGCGGCCGAAACAAGGGTTCCTGTGAGCTTCCCTCTCCCGCGTCGCGTCGTGATCGTCGGAACCTCGGGCGCAGGCAAGTCCACCCTCGCCCGCACCCTCGCGTCGGTCCTCGACGCGCGTCGCGTCGAGCTCGACGCGCTCCACTGGGAGCCCGACTGGACGGAGGCGCCTCCCGCGACCTTTCGCGCCCGCCTCCGCGACGCGCTCTCGGCGGAGCGGTGGGTCGTCGACGGCAACTACCTCCACGCGCGCGACCTCGTGTGGCCCCACGCCGACACCCTCGTGTGGCTCGACTACGAGCGTCACGTCGTGATGCGTCGGGTGATCTGGCGCACGCTGCGTCGCTCGCTCAAGCGAGAGGTGCTCTGGTCGGGCAACCGCGAGTCGATCGTGCGCGCCTTCGGCCGCGACTCCATCGTGCGGTGGGCGTGGACGACCTTCGACGAGCGGCGCGAGACCTACACCGGGCTGCTCCTCGGCCCCGCGCGACCGGAGCATCTCCACGTGGAGCATCACCGCACGCCGGGCGACACCGCGCGCTGGCTCCGTTCGGTGACGGAGCGCGCCGCGGACTGATGCGCCGATCTTGACGCGACCGCGACGCGTGACGCCTGATGCGTTCGATGAGTCGCTCCGGTCGTACGCTGCTGCATCGCGCGCCCCCGCGCGTCGTCGGGTGGTCGCTGGCCTTCGCGTTCGCGATGGGGTGCAGCGCGCCCGAGAGCGGCCCGCGCGCCGTGAGCGACGCCGCCGTGATCGAAGACAACGCGGCAGTCACCGACGCGCCGCGGCCCGACGCAGCGGAAGCTGGCACCGAGGCGTACGGCAACTGCTTCGGCTCGCCCCGCGGCATCAACGACGACGCGTGCGCGGGCACGCTCGCGTGCGTCCCGGGGTACAGCCGCGCGGGCGAGGTGCAGTGGTGCGCGCCGCCGTGCAACCTCGCGATGATGGGCGCCGACTGCCCGCCTGCACCGTCGGGGAGCACGCTGCGTCCCACCTGCATTCAAGCGGACCCGGGCGCCAACTACTGCGCGCTCGGGTGTGTCGCGAGCCGCAACGAGTGCCCCGCGGGGACGGTGTGCTTCCTCGG
>JBPOHC010000182.1:0-2366 GCA_052035985.1 Myxococcota bacterium
GCGTGGGCGCGTCTCGACCCGACGGCCGACGACCCGATGCCGCGGGCGGAGTGCGAGTTCCTGAACCGCGACGACAACGCCGTGGTCATGGAGGTGCTCGCGCACGTCTGCCGTGCCTACGGCCAGGCTGTCACGGGCCTTCGAGAGCGCGTCGCGCACGATGCGAAGGGCGACAAGGAGCCCGATGACGGCTTCCCGCCCACGCTCAAGATGCTCCGGGCCGACTTCAACGCGCTGGAGGAGGAGCTCGCCCTCATCGCGAGCGAGTGGGAGCGCCTGTCGAGCGACGAGGGCCAGGAGGCCGTGCGGCGCGTTGCGCCGAAGCTCGTGGCGTCGATCAAGGGACTGGTCGCCAACGGCCGCAAGGGATGGGTCGAAGCGGCGATGCAACGACGAGGGCAACGATGATGATCGCCACCATCTTCGAGACGTGGTGCAACACCTGCGGCAAGCCCACGGATCACCTCACCCGCAACGGCTGGTGCTGGTGCGTCGAGCACACGCAGCGCCACGCGGGAATCCACCCCGACAACAACCACCTCGCGAAGCCCCACCCCTGCCCCCTCTACGGCTGCATGGTGCTCGTGCCCGGTGGCGTCTTCGCCTGCGAGCAATGCACCGCGGAGTTCACCAGCGAGGAGCGCGTCGAGCTCGATGCGCGATGGATGCAAGCTGGCTTCGACCCGCTGGTCGATCGCATCCTGAATCGCGTGCGTGCGGCTCGCGTCTCTCCGCCATGAACACCACGCCCAAGGCCCCGGTCTTCATCATCGACTGCGTCGCGCGCTACGCGAGGGACCCGACGTCGCTCAAGCCTCCGACCGAGGCCGAGCGCACGTCGCTGCGCTTCGGCGACTACGCCTATCTCGTCTTCGAGGTCGACACCCCCAAGGCGAGACACGCCGAGCAAATGTGGGTCCGCGTCACCGGCCGCGTCGATGGCCGCTACACGGGCATCCTCGCGAACGAGCCCGCGACGACGCTGGTACACGCCCACGTCACCATCGGAACTCCGGTGCAGTTCTCCCCCGAACACGTCTCGGACACCATCCGTTCATCGCTCCGCGACCGTGCGGGCCTCGCGATCAACGACATCCTCCTCGGCAACGGCATCGTCGACCGCGCTCTCATCGGCGGCACCCCCGACGACCTCGAACTCTTCCGCGACGTCGCGAACGGACTGCGAGACCCTGCGTGCCCGATCTCGGGCGACATCACCTCGCCCATCTGCGACGCGATCGACGCGATCCTCGCGGACACCGTGACGGAGGAGCACGTCGACAGGCTCCAAGCCTTGATCGCGACTCCCGCGCCCCCGACGTGAACCTCCCCACGCACTACGTCATCGTCCGCACCAGAAAGCGCGTCCATCGCGAGTTCTGGGCCGACTCTCCCGAGCAGGCCGACCGCGCCTTCGACTACGCTGTCAGGGGCACGGAGGTCTTGATCTACACCCGCGAAGCACGTCTCGAAGAACTGGCCGCGAAAGCACGGAGGCCGTCTTGATCGTCGTCGAAGAGCTCGTTCTACCGGATCTCACACGCGAAGAGCTGGCGAGCCTCTTCGACGTGCTCGCGCGCTCGCGTAACGACGCCGAGCGCGCCCTCTGCGAGCGCGTGAGCGCGGCCATCGCCAAGCAGGTGTGCCTCGACGTGCGGGAGGTGCCGCTCGCGTGAGCATGGTCGCCTACATCGCGGGTGACTCCCTCGGCGAGCGCGACCTCTCGGGCGGGGGTGTGTGCGTCATCGCGGACGGCGTCGCCGTGTTCGAGGCGATGGCGCCGCCAGAGTTCGGGCTCGCGATCCGCGGCGAGCTTCTGGCCGCCGTCACCGCCGTCGAGGTCGCTTCGCTCCGGGGCCTCAACCACCACACCATGACGCTCGCCGTCGGGTCTCGCGAGGCTCTGGCTGCACTGACGGCGCCGCACGACCCGATGCCGTGGAAGCCGCACGCGGACCTCATCGTCCGGGCCCGGAAGCTCATCCGCGAACGCAGCGCCGTGGTGAGGTTCGCCGAGGGCGCCGCGGCCGTCGAGGGCGCCGCCAGAGCCTCTAGAATCGCCGCCGCGGCCTGCCGACGGGACATCCTCCCCGCGACCCCCACGAAGCCAGCGGAGGCGCCCGCTGCGCGCCCTGCGAAGCCCGCCGCCCCGCCGTCGACGTGTCCGGTGCCAGAACTCTCCCCCGAGGAGTATCAGGCCGCCCTCGCGCCGCCGAGACACAGGGTCTTCGGCCAGGATCACGCCGAGGCTGTCATCGAGTGCGCGGCGCATCTCTCCCTTCTCTCCGTCGAAGAGCTCCGAGCGCGAGAGGCAGACTACCTCACGCGCCACGGACTGCGACCTCGCGCCGACGAACCCATCGCCC
>JBPOHC010000288.1:0-3117 GCA_052035985.1 Myxococcota bacterium
GGGGCGACGGCCGACGTGGTGCGCAGCGAGCACGACGGTTGATTGGATCGGGTGATGGGCGGAGCGCTGAAATCGGTACCGACGAGCTCAGTGCGCGCGCTGTGTGTGACGTTGAACCCGGTGTGAGAGAAGGAGACCGCTTCGAGGGCTACCTCCTGAAGAACAAGCTCGGCGAGGGAGGGATGGCGGAGGTGTTTCGCGCCGAGCGCGTGGGCGACCACGGCGTGACGCGGGAGGTGTGCATCAAGCGCATCCTGCCGTCGCTGAGCACCGACGCGGTCTTCGTCGAGATGTTCATCGACGAGGCCCGCATCGCGAGCACGCTGCGCCACGGCAACATCGTGGCGGTGGAGCAGTTCGGCAGGCACGAGGGCGTGCCCTTCATGGCGATGACCTGGGTGCACGGGGTCGACGCGGTGAAGCTCATGCGGCGGTTGCAGGGGCAGCAGCAGCGCATGCCCATCGACGCGGCGCTCCACATCATCGATCGGGTGCTGCGCGCGCTCGAGTACGCGCACGGCAAGGTCGACGAGCGCGGACGGCCGCTCGAGATCGTTCACCGCGACGTGAGCCCGCACAACATCCTCATCAGCTTCAGCGCGGAGGTGTTGCTCTCGGACTTCGGCATCGCGAAGGCGACCTCGCGGCTGCACCAGACGCACGGCCACGTGGTGAAGGGGAAGGTCGCGTACATGGCGCCCGAGCAGGCGGTGGGCGCTCCCCTCGACCACCGCGCGGACCTCTTCGCGGTGGGCGTCGTGGCGTACCAGCTTCTCACCGGAACCCTGCCCTTCGGGAACGGGAGCGATCCCCTCGCGACGACGCAGGCGCTCATCCACGGCAATCGCGCGAGGCTGAGCGCGCTGCGGCCCGACGTTCCGGTCGAGGTCGAGGCCATCATCGACAGGTTGCTCCAGGTCACGCCCGACGATCGGTACGACGACGCCGCTGCCGTACACGACGCGCTCTCGACGATGCCCGCGCTTCTCACCGGGGAGCGCACCCTGCAGCGGCTCGTGCGCACGCTCTTCGGCGAGGAGGTGTTCTCGACGATCTCGCCCGCCTGGTAGCACCCGGGGCCCTCCGTCGTGTCGGCGGTCGACGCGCATCCCTTCGGTGCGGTGAGTCAGCACGCGTTCGACGGGACGCTCCCCGCGCTCACGACCGATCCGGTCACCGACGAAGCGGTCACACGAATCGTCGCAGGGCCGACGCGTCGAGCGGCTCCTGTGCGACCGCAACCTCGAGCGCGCGCGTTGCCCACGGCCACGGACGACGCGCCGACAGACCCCGCGGGCGTTGGCGCGACGGGGCCCTTCGTCGCCGTCTCGATCGTCCCGCCGCGGCCTCGGTCGAAGATGCGGCTCGTGTCGGTCGTCGCGCTCGGCTGCGTCGTCGCGCTCGCGGGCGTGTACCTCGCAGTGAAGGTCTCCGACGAGGGCGCTCACACCGCGTCCGCGCCTCCGATCACCGCGCCGCCGATCACGGCTCCGCCGAGTGCACCGCGTCCCGCGCCCGTCGCGCCGCAGACGCCCACGGCTCCGGGCGGCACGTCGGAGCGACTCAAGATCGACGAGGTCGCGCAGCTCGACGCGGGATCGACCGCAGACGCTGCGGCGCCGCCTCTCGCGTTGGGCACCGTGTCGATCCTCGCGGTGCCTTGGGGAACGGTCTCGGTCGACGGGCAGCCGCCGCGTGACAGCGGCGCGATCTTTCACCTCCCGGCGGGCAGGCACCGTGTCCGCGCGGTGATCCAGAGCCGCTACGTGGTCACGCGCACGGTGACCATCCACGTCGGCGCGAACCCCAACGTCAGGCTGGACGCGCCTGTTGACTACGCGATGTGACGTCGACGCGCGGTGAGCTCCGGTGCGAGCGCGGGGCCTCCGCTGCGATCGCCGATCCGTCCTCGCGAGCTGCTTCGGACGGAGCTTCGTGGGTGACGGCCGCCACGACATCCACCGACGAACCGACGGCCGTAGATCACGATGGAGGTACGAGAGACCGCTGGCGCTGTGACGACGTCGAGGTGCAGGTCATCGCCAGCGAGCGGTCGGACCACGTTGGAGACGGCAATCGAGCGGTGTCCCACGAGCGACGGTCACGTCTCCCCATTCGCCGCTGGGGAAGTCGAACCAGTAGGTTTCTGGCGCCGGGTAGCTCACGTCGGGAGGGTTGGGCAGTCGAGCCCAGACGAGACCGCCACATCGGATCGCCGAGATCCCGGGGGCGCCGATCTCAGGCGACGAGGCCATCAATGCGAGGCGGAGCCGCACCTGTCGGTCCAGAGGCCAGTCGCGGACGCGCGCCATGACCGCGGGCGTGTCGAGCAGTCGACCGTGCTCGTCGAGCGCCGCGACGAGACCTCTGCAACGGTCCTCCTTGCAGTTCCTCCACAGCTCGACGCCGGGCACTCGAACCTGCCCCATTCGACGCATGGATTTCCCGCGCGGCACGCGCGCCCAGACCGCATCCGGCGGCGTGCGATTGACGACGAAGACACGGCTCGCCCAGGCCCCAGTGTGGCCGCCGAAGGGCAGCTCCGAGGTCGATGGGAGGACGCCGTAGCCGTGCGTCACGAGTGACAGCCACGCGCAGGCGATCACGCCCGCGACCCCGAGCGCGATGCGTTTCACGCCGTCGCGCGACGAGACCGACGCGACGGTCCATCGATGGCCCTTCCAGTCGCAGTCGACGGGCGCGAGCGCTGTCTCACTCGCGTCGCTGCGGTACGCGGAAGAAGGCTCGTGGGAAGCCCCGGGCACCCGCACGAGCACCGCGCGTCCGACGGCCGTGCCGAGCCGCTCCGCGTCGTCGGGCTCCGCCGCCCGAATCGCCCACCCCACGACGTCGCCAACGGAGACCGCATTCAGCCAGGCCCGCGTGCGAGCCTCCTCGCGCGTCAACCACCACACCGCGACCATGCCCGCCGAGACCGAGAGCGCGCAGAGCGGCCACAACGGTTCGTCTGCCACGAGCGTCGCCAACGCCCCGATCCGGGTACACGACAGCGCCGCCGACGTGAGCTCGCGAGTCTCGCCGTCGGGCAACCGTCGCGGCCTCGCGATGCGCAGCCACGCGAGCTGTTCCAACGTCGGGAGGAGCCAGATCAGAAGC
>JBPOHC010000054.1:0-4573 GCA_052035985.1 Myxococcota bacterium
CCTCCGAGACCGAGGCCCGCGAGCAGCGAGGCCACGGGGTATCCCAGAGACGACAGCGCGGCGACGATGGCGACGGCGGCGCCGATGACCCGCGCGACCTTCACCCCGAGGGGGACGAGCGTCACGCTGGCGGGGTGCTCCCGCGCCCACGAGGTCGCGTCGGCGGCGCGGCCGAAAAGCTCCGCGGCGCGCCAGAAGGCCCAGAAGAGCGCCACCGAGGCGACGGCCCGCTGCGCCCCGAGCACGAAGTCCTCCGCGTCGCGCGAGAGGAACAGCGTCTCGATGCCCGGCGCCGCGAGGAGCGCCGCGGTGAGCGCGGTCACGGGCCCCACGGAGCGCTGCCCGACGCTCTCGCCCCTCACCACGGCGCCGCGGCCCACGACGCGATCGAACACGCGACGGAGCACCGCGCCCAGCGCCCTTCCGATCGCGAGCGAGATCAGCGCGACGAGCGGGAGCGCGCCCCACTGCCACCAGCGCAGATCCCTCGGCCCGCGCGCGTTGAGGGCCGGCGGGAGGTGATCCCTCGCCCAGCGTCCTTCGAGGCGGTCGTACCAGTCGTCGACGCGGAGCACCGTCGCGCGCGTAAAAACCCAGCGCGTCCCCTCGGAGAGCTCGCGGCGCTGCACCCGCACGGCCCCGTACGCGCCGCGTCCCACGGGCACCTCGCCCACCTCGTCGACGCGCGGTGGAAGCCCGTCATCGACGTCGCCCGCGGACTCCCCCGACACGCCGTCGAGGTCCCACCCGAAGTGATAGTCGATCACCTCCGAGAGCTCCCGCGCGAGCGTGGGCGCCTCCGCGGCCTGCGCCACGGGGACGTCGAGATAGCGCGCGGCCTCCTGCCAGCGCCCCTTGCGCGCGAGCTCGTGAAAACGCAGCACGCTCGCGCGCGGCGAGTCGGGGGCGACCCGCACCGCCGGACTCACAGCCTGAGGCGCGCTCTCCCGCGCCACCGAAGCGATCGAGGGCTGCGCAAACGCCGTCGAAGATGCGGAGTTCATGCACAACGCCAGCACGAACCCGGTGCAGAAACGCGGTCTCATCGCGGGGCGATATCCACCCGGGAGGTCCCGTGACGCAAGGGCCCGCACCCCTCGGCGTGACCCACCCGCGAGCCTCGCGCCTCGCGCAAGGGCCTTGTAACAACGCACTTTTCAATAGATTGTTGCGGAGCCGTGCCCACGATCGTCGACGACGCTGACGACCTCACCTTCGAGGACAGCCCCACCCCGCGCGGCGGAGGGTCCTCACAGGCGACGACGCAACAGTCGAAGGGGATCTTCGTGGGGCTCGCGCCGACGGTTCCAGAGTCGGGCGCGACCCACCCCCCGTTGCAGAACAAGAAGACGATCTTCGGCGTAGGCAGCACGCCGCCGCCCGAGCAGCCACCGCCTTCGGGCTCGTTGAAGGCCACGCTCCTTGGCGCGATGCCGAGCATGGCGATGGTGCCGCAGAAGACCTCCGTCGCGGCCTCGTCCGAGGAGCTCTCGCCGCCCGCGCAGGGGTCGCTCAAGGCCACGCTCCTCGGCGCGATGCCGAGCATGGCGATGGTGCCGCAGAAGGCGCTCCCGACGGCGCAGCGCGCGGACCCGGGCTCGCTCAAGTCGACGCTCGCGGGCCCGTCGCTCTTCGGCGCAGACCACGGGGAGCTCGCGCCCGACGCGGTGTTCGCCACGGCCTTCAAGATCGTGCGCACGATCTTGAAGGGCCGCGCGAGCGTGCTCTACGAGGCCACGCTGATGGGCGTCGGGAGGCGCCACGCGCTCAAGGTGTTCCGCCGCACGCCGGGGGTCGACGAGCAGGCGCTCCAGCGCTTCGTACACGACGCGCGGGTGGGCTCTCGCGTCGAGAGCGAGCACCTCATCGAGGTGTCGCGCGCGGGCTACGACGGCGCGAGCGGCTGCGCGTGGGTGGCCTCGGAGCTCTTGGAGGGAGAGTCCCTCGCCGCGCGCCTCGCGGGCCTCGCCGAGGGCGCGACGATCGCCGTCGACGACGCGTGGCGCATCCTGTCGGGCGTGTGCCGCGGGCTCGCGAAGGCGCACCAGCAGGGCGTCGTCCACGGAGAGCTCCGCCCGTCGAACGTGCTGCTCGCGAAGGGCGGCGCCGAGCCCTTCGAAGTGAAGCTCCTCGATTTCGGCGTGGTGCATCTGGTGCCCGCGTGGGTCGACGCGACGGCAGACAGCGCGTGGCGCGCGCCGGAGCTCCCGTCGGCCGAGATCACGCCCGCGGCCGACGTGTGGTCCGTGGGTCTGCTCGCGTATCTGCTCTTCACGGGCGGCGACTACTGGCAGGGGACGAAGCGCGACGAGCGCGTGGAGCACCGCATCGTGCCCGCGACCGCGCGCGCCGAGGCTCAGGGTTGCGGGCAGCGCCTCCCGCGCGGCTTCGACGCGTGGTTCGCGCAGTGCGTCTCGCGGCTCCCGGCGTCGCGCTTCAAGTCCGCGCGCGAGCTCGTTCCCGCGCTCGAGGCGCTGCAATCCGCGGGTCGCAACGTGCCCGTGATCGACTACACGCCGTCTCGCGGCGCGAGCGCCACGGCGTCGGCGCAGCAGCAACAACAGCGCAAGGTCACCACGCGCCCCTCGGCGCCGCCGCCCTCGGTGGGCGCGCACGATGACCGGCCCTCGCGTCCGTCGTTTTCTCCGCCGTCGAGCGTTCCGCCGAGGCGAGCGCCGCGGTCGCCCATTCAAGCGCCCGTGCTGCCCGAAGAGGGCGCGTCGCGCGCGCTGCCCGCGACGACGCAGAACGTGACGATCCCGCAAGGCCCGCTCCGAGCCGCGGCGCTCCAGAACGCGACGCCGCTGCACGGAACGCCGCGGGGCTCGTGGCCTCCGTCGCCGACCGCAGGACGCGTGGGAATGAGGGCCTCGCCGCCGCATCCCACGTCGCCTCCGCAGGGCGTCGCGGTGCCCTACGTGGTGACGCGTCCGTCGCGCCCGCCGTCGCCGCCGCAGGGGATCGTGACCAACGCGAGCACCTCTGGCGCGCAGAACGCACTCTCGAACTCGGGCGCGCAGAAGGCGCTCACGAGTTCGGGTGCCAACCTTGCGCTCACCAGCTCGGGCGCCAACCACGCGCTCTCGACGACGGGCGCGCAGCGGGCCCTCGCCGACGCGGCCGCGCAGCGAGCGCTCGCTGACGCGGCCGCGCAGCAACAACGATCGTCGCCGCCCCAGCGCGCGGAGCAGCGCACGCCTCCGGGTCGCGCGGTGCAGCGCACGCCCCCGTCGCAGGGCTCGGCGATCGTGTCGGCGCGTCCGCCGCCGGTGAGCGTCCCCTCGCTGCCTCCTCCGGCGCCGCGGGTCGAGGCGAGGCCGCAGCACACGCAGCCGTCGCGCCGCACGGTGCTCCTGCTCGCGGCGACGGCGGGCGTGATCTCGTTCTCGCTTGTGGGCCTGTTCGTCAGCCGCGTGCAGCGGGCCGACGGCGTCACGGTCGAGAGCGCGCCAGCGCTTCAGGGGCCGCCGACGGAGCCCGTGATCGCGCCGACGCCCACGCCGCCGCGCGCGGCGCATCGCTGGAACGGCACCTTCACGACGGCCGACAGCCGCTGGTCCTTCGTGCTCTCGCTGCGCATCACGGGGAACACCGCGACGGGCTGGTTCTCATGGACGGCCGCGGCGGTCCCCGGGGCGCGCGTAGGCGAGCAGGTGCGTGAGAACCTCGAAGGCACCTTCGACGCGGCGACGAACTCGTTCGAGGTGCACGGCACGGGCTCGACGAACCAGGCGCTGCTCCCGGTGAACGCGTTTCGACTGCGCGTGATGCCCGATGGAGCGCTCTCGGGTTCGACGCTCGACGAGTCGGAGCGCATCGTAGGCACACCCGCGCGCTGAAGGTGATGCGGCGCGGTCAGCGCCAGGCGCGCGCGGCGCGGAGGTCGGCGAGGCGGGCGTCGAGCGCCCCTGCTGAGGCCGTGGAGAGCCACGCACGACGGTCGGAATCGAGGGGGATGTTCAACGCATCGCAGAACGCCTCGATCGCCACGCGGAGCCCTTCTTCGCGGCCCTCTTCGCGGCCCTCTTCGCGGCCCTCTTCGCGGCCCTCTTCGCGGCCCTCTTCGCGGCCCTCTTCGAGCGCCTTCTCTCGGATCTCGTTGGCCGCCGCAGGGAACGCCTCGAGGAGCTTGCGCGTGAGCTCGGTCTTGATGCGGTTCTGCTCCTCGTCGTGCGCGGCGGAGTTGAGAATCTCGCCTGCGATCTCCGTGGTCATGTCCAGATCCTTCACCACTTTCGCGGTCCAGTCGAGGCCGCGGTTCGCCGCGGCCCACAGCAGAAACTCCCCCAGCGCGCGACCCGAGCGAGCCACCAGCAACGGGAGCAGATCGAGGCGCAGCGGGAGCTCGTTCGCCGCGATCCACAGCGTCTCGTACTCGCGATCGCCGAGACGCCAACACCCCTCCGCGACGCGCTCCAACGGGAGGGCCCCGCGACGCGCGTCCTCGAACATCCACTGCGGAACGTGGGGCGCCACCACCCACGTCGCGTAGCCGCGCGGGTCGGGATCTTGCGGCGCGGGATCGCCGTCGAGGTGCTGCACCCACCGCGCCCAACGGCGTAGCTCACAGCGC
>JBPOHC010000943.1:0-19996 GCA_052035985.1 Myxococcota bacterium
GCAGGGGCGCGCGCGTGGCCGTCGAGTCCGCTTCGAGACGCCACGACGTCGAGGGCCTGACCGTCGCCGTCGAGGTCGACGCGGAGCCACTGCGTGAAGCGATCGCCCGAGGGCGCCGCGATGCTCAGGCCATCGACCGTGAGAGCAGCGCCGTCGCCCGCCACGACCTCGCCCGCGATGGGCGCGAACGAGGGCGCGTCGGAGGCAGGTCCGTCGGCCGAGGCGTCAGCGACCGCGAGCTGCGTCGGCGGCGTGTGGACGTCGCTGTGAAAGCGGATCGTGGGGGCGCGCTTTCCACAGGAGACCCCGAGCGCGAAGAGCGAGATCGCGAGGCCCGCGCGCGATCGTTCGTAGCCGAACGACCTCACCGCCGACCGCCCTTCTTGCCCTTCTTCGAGCCCTTCTTCTGGCCCTTCGAGGGATCTTTCTTTGCGCCCTTGGACTTCGCGTGGTGCGCGCGGCGGAGGCGGTCGCGCTCCTCCTGCGGGAGCCTGAAGTACACCGTGCGACGGGTCATCGCGACGTCGGAGAGCTCGACGGTCACCGTGTCGCCGAGCGCGAAGGTCATGCCCGTGACCGAGTGCGCGCACGAGATCCCGATCTCGTCGACCTGCCACTCGGCGCTCCCCTCGCCCGCGGGCGCGCCGCCCATGCGCAGGAGGCCCACGATGAAGGGGTCTTCGATCTCGACGTAGGGTCCCGCCGCCGAGACGCCCGTGACCGTGGCCTGGTGAATCTCTCCGATGTGGAGCTTCGCCACGGCGCAGCGGTAGAGGTCGAGCACCTCGCGCTCGACGTCCATGGCGCGGCGCTCGAGGCGCGACGACTGCGCGGCGGCGCGGCCCGCGGCGTCGAGGGCGGCGTCGGAGCGGTCGGGCGCCTCGCCGCGCGCGACGGCCCTCACCACGCGGTGCACGATGAGGTCGGGGTACCTTCGAATGGGCGACGTGAAGTGGAGGTATGCCTCGGAGGCGAGCCCGAAGTGGCCCGTGTTCACCGACGCGTAGCGCGCCTGCGGGAGCGAGCGGAGGAGCATCATCCCGAGGATGCGCGCCTCGGGCTTTCCCTCGACCTTGCGGAGCAGCGCCGAGAGCTTTCGCGGAACGCGCCCGGCCTCGATGTCGAGCTTGTGGCCGTAGAGCGACGCCACGGCGGCGAAGCGCGCGAGGGGCTCCTCGTCGGGCTTGCCGTGGACGCGGTAAACAGCAGGGATGGTCTTCGTCACGCAGATCGCGGCGACGGCCTCGTTGGCGAGGAGCATGAGCTCTTCGATGAGGTTGTATGCCTTGCGGACGCCGGGGTCCTTGCGCGACTGGTAGACGTGCGCGGGCGTGCGTCCGTCTTCCTCCATGCGCACGCGGGCCTCGGGCAGGTCGAGGTCGAGGGCGCCGCGCTTGAGCCGCTTGCGACGGAGCTCGTTGGCGAGGTCCGCCGCGACGCGGAGGTCCGTGAGCTGCGCCTCGGTGAGCGCGGGGAGCACATGCGGCGCGTCGCTCCACCCGAGGGCGCTCGCGACCTGCGAGTACGTGAGCCGCGCGTGCGAGCGCATGACGCCTTCGAAGAGCCTCGTCGACTCGACGGCGCCGTCGGGCGTGAGCGAGACCTCGACGGCGAGCACGAGCCGATCGCGCGCGGGCAGCAGCGACGCGAGGTTGCTCGACAGCTCGCGCGGGAGCATCGGGATGGCCCGATCGGGGAGGTAGATGCTCGTCCCGCGCGCGAGGGCCGAGGCGTCGAGCGCCGTGCCCGGGCGGACATAGTACGACACATCGGCGATGGCCACGGTGGCGACGTAGCCGCCGTCTTCGCGGCGCATCACGTACACGGCGTCGTCGTGGTCGCGCGCGTCGTCGGGGTCGATGGTGACGAGCGGGAGCGCACGCAGGTCTGCCCTGCCGAGGCAGTCTTCTGCTGTGGGATCGTCGGGGAATCGCGCCGCTTCGAGGCGCACCTCCTCGGGGAAGCCCTCGTCGACGCCCTCGCGCAGGATGACCTTGCGCACCTCGACGTCGAGGTCGCCGGGCGTGCCGAGCGACTCCTTCACGCGTCCGACGGGGGCCTCGCCGGCGTGCTCGGGCCAGCGCGTGACCTCGCAGACCACGGCCGCGCCGTCGGCCACGCCGTTGACGTCTTCGACGAGGATGGGCCCTCGGATGCGCGCGTCGTCGGGCTCGACCCACGCGCCGCGGAGCCTCGCGCGGAGCGTCCCCGGGACGAGCGGAGGACGCCGCGAGATCACCTCGGTGACGACGCCCTCGCGCCCGCGATCGCCCTGCTGCGCCATCGCCGCGACGAGGTCGCCGTGCATCGCGCCGAGCACCGACGCGGCGGGGATGAACACGTCGTCGCCGCCGTCGTTGGGCGTGACGAACGCGAAGCCGCGCGGGTGCTGGTGAAAGTGTCCCTCGACGCGCGTCCCGCGGGCGCGAGGGAGCCGGTAGCGCGAGCCCGGCATGGCGGCCAGGAGGTTGCGCGACACGAGCGCGTCGAGCGCCTCGGAGAGCTCATGGCGCGCCGAGATGGGAAGGCCCAGTCGACGGCCGATGTCGCTCACATGCATGGGATGTGAGGCGCTGTCTCGCAGCGCTTCGAGCAGCGCGGCGTCGTCGGGGATCGTAGTTTTCATGGAAGGGGCGTGAATCTTGATGACAAGCGCCCTCGGGTCAAGGCGCTCCAAGCGCGTAGAGCGCGCCGTCATCGGCGCCCACGACGAGGGTGCCGTCGGCGAGGATCGCGGGCGTCCCGTCGATGTCGGCGCCGAGGGTCACAGTCCACCGCTGCGCGCCCGCGCCGTCGAGGCAGTGGACCGCGTCGTCTTCGCCGCCGATGTAGATGCGACCGTCGGCGTCGATGCGAGCCGCCCCGCGCACGGGGTTCGAGGTCGCCACGCGGAACGCCTCGGTCCCATCCGTCGCACGGACGCCGTAGATGCCGCCGTCTTCTGCGCCGAAGACCACGATGCCGTCGCGGGTGAGCGCGGGCGTCGAGCGAACGCCGGGGGTCTCGCGCGCGCCGCGGGTGGTGAAGTCCCAACGCAGGGTGCCATCGTTCGTATACGAACGAACGTGTCCGTCGAGGCCCCCGACGACGAAGGCTCCATCATCGAGAATAAGCACGCCTGAATAGATCGGCGCGGGCGTCTCGATGCGTCGAATCTCGCTGCCGTCGGAGGCGCGGTGGAGGCTCACGGCGCCCGATAGTTCGGGTACGTACAATGTCCCGTCGGGCGAGAGCGCGGGCGCGCCGAACGCGTGACCGCGGAGCGTCTGGTGCCAGCGCACGGCGCCCTCGCGGTCGAGGGCCACGAGCTCGCGCGAGGCGAAGTACACGGCGCCGTCGGGGCCCACGACGGGCGGGGCGTCGGCGTCGTCGGGGGTCGCGTGGCTCCAGCGCTCGTTGCCGCGATCGTCGACGGCGAGCACGCGGTCTCCGTCGTGGCCGAACACGGTCAACGTTCCGACCACGGCGGGCGACGAGAAGACGCGATCGGGCGCAGTGAAGGCCCATCGCACGACACCCCTGCGGTCGACCGCGAGGACGTGTCCGTCGAGGGAGGCGAAGATCGCGCGGTCGGCGCTGTCGAGCACGGGCGAGGCGAAGACGCGGCGCTGCGTCCTCACGCGCCAGAGGACCGAGGGCTCACGCGCGGGGCCGCGGCGGGCGTCGCGTCCGGTGTGGCGCGCGTCGCCGCCCGACATCGCGAGGTAGAGCCCGGCGGGCGGAGCGGCGGGCGAAGCGGGAGAGGCGCTTCGAGGCTGCGCGTCGGCCGAGGGCGCGGGGCGGCCGCACCACGAGAGCAGCGCGGCGCAGAGGGCGGACGCGAGGGCGCCGCGAGGGAGCGAGGTCATTGTCGCGAGGGGAGGTCCGCGCCCGCGATGCGGCGGGCTTCCATGAAGCGTTCGCTGAGGGCGACGCGCACGAGGCGACCGACGGGGGCCACGGACTCGACCGCGTCGATCGCGTCGAGGCCCGAGGGAGAGAGCAGCGAGATGCCGCCCGCGATGTCGCCCGTCGCGAGGAGCGCCACGCGATCACCGAGCTCCAGGGCGCCCGCGCGGATGGTCTCGGCGTCCTTCACGCCGCGCTGAAGCACCTCTTCGGCGAAGGGCGCGATCTCGGTGTGAAGTTCTCTCGGCATCGTGCGGGTGAACTTCGCCGCCATCTCGACGAGCTCGCGCGCGTCGACGCCGTCGGGGCGATACATGGGCTCGAACTGCCGAAGGAGCGCGCCGAGCGCGAGGGCGAGATCGCGTCCTGCGAGGCGCACCGGGAGGGTGAGCGAGAGGCCCGCGAGGAGCACCGCCCTCGCGACGGCGAAGCGCGCCGCGCCGTCGAGCTCCGCCGATGCGGGCACGAGCACGGCCGAGCGGGCGACGGGGGCGCACAGGTCGGGCACGCGCGCGGCCGTGTAGATCTCGAAGCTCGGCAGCCCGAGGAGCGACGACCAGCGGTTGATCTCGTCGCGCAGGGGGTGGGGCTTCGCGCCCAGTCGTTCGGCACCGAACGATCTCGGATCGAAGGGGACCACCTGATCGATGACGTCGGCCGAGCGGCCGAGCACCTCGCGCAGCACCACGGTGATCGCGGGCGGAGCGAGCAGCGCGAGGGCGTCGGGCGTGAGCGCGGCGGCGCCGATGCCCTTCACCGTCCCGTCAAACGAGAGGGCGCGCGCGCGGTCGTTGCGAGAGCCGAGCGCGACGGCCACCGCGGCGGCGATGCGGCTGGCGTCGTCGTGGCCTCGCACCTCGAGCATCTCCGAGAGGCGCTCGAGGATGGGGAGGTCCCTGGGGTTGAGGTCCGCCGAGCGGCGCACGTCGACGGTGGCGCGGTCGGCGATCGCGACGAAGGTCTCGAGGTCGCCGTTGCGCGCGTGGAAGCCTCGGAGCGCGCGGAGCACCTTGAGGTCACCCGGGCTGTCGCGGCGGGCGGCTTCGAGGGCCGCGTGGCCTCGGGGGATGTCGTTGAGCGAGATCTCGGTGAGGCTCGCCAGACGGAGGAGGCCGTCGATGCGCTCGGGTCCGGGAGGCGCCAGCGCCACGAGGCTCTGGAGCATGTCGGCCTCGCGGGCGACGTCGCCGCCGCGGCGGTAGAGGTCCATGAGGCGCTGCAGGGTGCGCACGTCGCGGGGGGCGAGCGAGAGCACGCGGCGCCACGCGATCTCGGCGCGCTTGGGGTCGCCGATGTGGTCGTCGAGCACCTCGCCGAGCGCGAAGAGGAGCTCGATGCGCTCGGCCGCGTCGTTGGTGTGCTTCGCGAGGCGGATCATCGCGTCGGCCGCGACGTTCCACTCGCCCGTGGAGCGCGCGAGGCGCGCGAGTGCGCGGAGCGCGGCGTGGTCGTCGGGCACCACCGCGAGCACCGAGCGCCACTGCGAAATGGCGCGCCCCGCGTCGCCCTGCGCCTCGGCCAGCTCGGCGGCGCGCGCGTAGAGGCGGGCCTGATCCGCGGGCGCGTCGGCGGGGATGCTCACGCGGCCGTAGCGCTCGAGGTGTTCGAGCTCCCCCGTGGAGTCGCCCGCGTCGCGGAGGATCTGGAGCGCCGACTCGAAGGCCTCGCGGTTCGACGGGTCGCGCTCGAGCACCTCGCGGAAGGCCGCCAGCGCGCGCGTACGCTCGCCGACGGTGTCGCGCCAGAGGAGCGACGCCTGCGACCACGACCACGCGCCCGCCTCGGGCGACGCCGCGGCGCGACCGGCCGCTTCGAACATTTCAGCCGCGTTGGCGGCCTCGTTGGCCTGCACCATCGACCACGCGGCGCCCCAGCGCGCGAGCACGTTGGAGGGCAGCGCGTCGACGGCGCGGACGTGGAGCCCGAGGGCCCTGCCGTGATCTCCGAGCGCCTCGACGCTCTGCGCGGCGCGCGCGAGATAGACCGATCGGGCCGCGGGGTCGGGCGAGCGCTCGGCGAGTCGCTCTTGAACGTCGGCGAAGCGCGCGTGATCGCCCGCGCGGCGGGTGTCGGCCTCGAGCGCGTTGAGGAGCCTCACGTCGGCGTAGCCGCGCGCGAACGCCGCGGCGTGGAAGCGCTGCCCCGCGGAGGGGTCTCCGTCGGCCTGCGCGGACGCGAGGCGCGAGCCGAGGTGCGCGAACGCGAGCGCGTCGGAGGGGTCGCGCGCGTGCTCGACGAGCCCGAGGCACAGCTCGAGCGCCTCGCCGTGGCGGCCGTGCTCGAGGAAGAACCGCAGGAGCGCGTGCAGCGAGGGCATGTGCCCCGGCGCGACGGAGAGGATCTCCTGCATGGAGAGCACGGCCGACGCGACCTGTCCGCGGTGCGTGCGGTCGATCTCGGCCAGGCGCTCGTACGCCGCGATGCGATCGGCGTCGCTCTCGGCCGCGTTGAGGCGGTCGAAGGCGCGCTCGGTCACCTCGGCGAACATCCCCGCGCGGAGCCAGAGGCGCTCCTCGGCGGACGAGAGCGCGACGTCGTTGAGCGCGAAGGTGCGGGTGCGCGCGAGGGCCTGCGAAGCCTCCGCGTGGCGGCCCGCCTGCTCGAGCGCGAGGGCGAGGAAGGTCCCCGCGCCGATGGCCCCGTCGGGGCGGTCTCGGCCCGCGGCCCACGCAGACTCCGCGAGGGCGCGCGCGACCGCGACGGTGCGCTCCGCGGCCTGCGACGGCGTGCGCAGCACGAGGGCGCCGAGGGCCGCGTCGGAGGTGTGCCTGCTCCAGCTGCGCCACACGGCCTCCGCCGCCGCGTCTGCGTCCGTCGACGCGCGACGGAGCGCCGCGCGAACGGCGGCCATGCGAGGCGCCTGACCGTCGCCCGCCGAAGCCGCGTCGAGGAGGTCCGCGCCCGCCGAGGGGATGGGCTCACCGCGGAGGGCGTGGAGGGCCGCGATCTCGGCCGCCGCGAGGTCGCCCTGGAGGGCCGTCGCGGCCTTGAGGGCGTCGGCGCCGCCGTCGGGCACGCCCGCGCTGGCGGCGAGGCTCGCGGCGAGGAAGCCTTGTCCCGCAGCGCGCCGCGGGTCTCTGGCGGCCTTCGCCTCGGCGCGCAGCGCAGCGACGACGGCCTCGGTGTCGCCTCCGAGGAGCGCGATCGCGCGGAGCGCGTAGGCCCTGGCGCCCGCGTCGGAGGTCGAAGACTCCTCGGCCGCGACGGCGTTGAAGGCGCTGCGGGCCTCGTCGCGCTGCCCCACCCTCGCCTGCGCCTCGACGCGCGCGATGAGGTGCCACACGCTCTCGCCCGAGGCGTCGTAGACGGCTTCGGCGGCGTCGATTCCGCTCGTGGCGGCCACGAGCGCGGCGCGGACGATGGAGCCCGTCGAGCCTCCGCCGATGCCCACGGCGTCGGCCTCGGTCGCGTCGACGGAGGCGCCCCTCGCGCGGAGTCCGGCCTCTACGGCGCCCGCCGATGCGCCGCCCGCGAAGGCCGCCGCGGCGCTCGCCACAGCGTCATCGGCGCGCTGCGAGACGGCCCTTCGAAGCGCGAGGAAGCGCCCTGCGTCACCGCCCGCGGGATCGCCCGCCCAGGCCGCCCAGGCCGCGTGTCCCTCGGCCGCGGCGTGCGAGAGGCCGTAGGCCGCCTGCCCGCTCGCGTCGCCGCCCGCGTCACGGAGCGCGTGCGCCACGAGCCAGCCCGCGACGCCCGCGTCGGGGACCTGACCGGGCGCGACGGGGTCGCCGAGCACGCTGTCGAGCGCGCGACGGAGCGCGTCGGCGACGAGCACCGAGACGACCGTGTTGTCGCCGCCCTTCGCGATGCCCGCGACGGCCTCGCGGAAGAAGCTCGCGTTCGACTGCGCGAGCCCGATGCGCGCCATCGCGAGCCACGCGCTCGCGTCGGAGGGGTCGCGTCGAACCGCGTCGCGAATGGCCTGGATGGCGGCCTGATCTTCGGCGCCCTCCATCATTCGGGCGCGGGCGACGTCGACGCTCGCGGCGAGCACGCCGCCGGTCTGCGCGGCGAAGGTGCCGAGCGCGTCGCCCATCGCGCCGCGGTCCTTGGAGACGCCCGCGGCGAGGATGCGCGCGAGCGCGCCGCTCACGCCGCCCGCCGACGACGCCTCGGACCAGAGCCGCGCGGCCTCGGCGGGGTCGGTCTTCGCGGCGAGCTCCGCGGCGAGCATCAGGAGCTCGACGCGCTCGGCGTCATCGAGCGGCGCGGCCAGCTCCTCTTCGCAGAGCGCGAGCGCGGCGGCGACGTTTCCGTCGGCGAGCTCGTGACGACGAAGGAGGCGAATGGGCCCGAGCACGCCCGGCGCGACGCCGTGTGCGAGGGTGGCGAGCTCCCTGGCGCGCGCGCGGTCACCCGCGACGCCCTCGTAGAGCTCGGCCGCGAGGCAGAGCATCTCCGCGGTCTGCGCGGGCGACGTCGCGTGGTCGGCCTCATCGACGAGGAGCGCCGCGCGCGCGAGGGCCTCCGCGCGCGGATCGACGGCGAAGAGCGAGTCGGTGTCGTCGTTGTTCTGGTTGCGGCTCGTGACCGACGCCGCGAGCATCGCGCCGCGATCGGCCTGCGGGGCCTCGATCTCGACCTCTTCGCCCGCGTCGACGTCGATGAGCGAGACCTCGCCGCCGTCGCCGTCTTCGTACGTGCCGTCCTCATCGAGCACGACGCCGTCGTCGCCCTCGAACTCCACGGAAGCGGGTGAATCCGAGCGGGTCTCGACGTCGACCTCGGGGGCCTCGGAGGTCGTCACGCTGACGTGCTCGACCGCGGACTCGAGTTCGAACTCGAACGGCGGGAGATCCGAGAGCGGCGCCACCGCCGCGGGCGCGGCGGGCGCCGCGGCGGGCGTCTCCGAGACCGCAGGCGCTTCGACGGCCGCAAGCGTTTCCGAGGCTGCGGACGTTTCCGAGACCGAAGGCGCCTCGAGCGCGGCGAGGGTCTCCGCGAGCGCAGCGGCTTCGGACGGTGAGAGCGCGCCCGGCGTGGCAACCTCCTCCACCGCGGTCGGCGCGTCCAGCGGCGCGGAGGCGCTCTCGGCAGCAGGGGTCGGCGGCGCGGCGTCGCCGAACTCGATGATCGCTTCGGGCGAATCGCTCGCGGGGGGCTCTACGTCGAGCACGAAGGGCGAGACCCTGGGCGCGCTGACGTCGAGCTCCTCGGCGGGGGGTTCTGAGAGCCGGGCTTCGAGGGCCTCGTCGCCCGAGCGAACGTCGCGGGGGAGCACCGAGATGACCTCGGGGGCGTTCATCGACTGGAGGATCTCGGGGACCACCGACGGGTCTGCGGCGCCGAGGTTGATCTCGAGCTCGTCGCCGGTCGCGGTCGCCGCGGGGGGCTTCGAAGCGCCGAACACGTCATCGAAGGACAGCAGCGCGTTCGAGTCGTCGGGCTTCGACGCGGGCACGGGCATCTCACGCGTCTCGACGATCGAGAGGCCCGCCACGAGCTCGTCGGGGAGCGCGTCGGGGAGCTCGGGCGCCGCGGTGAGCCGGGCCACGAAGCGCTCGTCGTTCTTCTCGTCGAGCTCGAGCGAGCGGAAGGCTTCGTCGATGTCGTCGAGGCCGCCGAGCATCAGCGGAGCCTCGGAGAACGTGTCGACCGGCGAGGGCGCGGGCGGACGCACCGACGGAACGCGCGACAGCTCGGGCAGATCGATCGAGAGAGGGACGGGCTGAACGACCGAGGAGCGAACGCCCTCGACCACCTGCGCGTCGGGCTCCACGGGCTCGACCAGCGGCCCGGCCGCGAGGCTCACGTCGGGAGGCGCAGGGCGCGACGGGCGGGGCGCCTCGGCCGCGGGCTCGATGGGGACGAACGGCACGGGCGCGACGGGCTCGGGCGGCTCGAGCGCGGCGCGCGCCTCTTCGACCAGCGCGGGCGCAGGGATCGACAGCGCGACCAGCGCCTCATCGACGAAGACCGCGGGCGCCTCGGAGACGCTGACCACCGTATGCGTCACCGCGGGTGTGACGTCGGCCGGAGCCGACGCGGGAGTCGCAGCGGCCTCGACGTGCGCGGGCTCGACGTGAGCGGGCGCGGGAGGGACGACGTGTTCCGCGGGCGGCGCAGGCACCGCGTGGGGCGAGGGCGCGGGCGGAGGACGCACCGAGGGGGGACGGACGAGCGGGCGGCCGTGGGCGGGCGTGTTGAGCCTGCCCGTGCGCATCAACGACGACGCGGGAGGCGAAGGCGGAGCCGCGCTCGCGACGGGGGGACGCGTCGGAGGCGGCGGCGGTCGAGGCGGCGGAGGGCGCGGCGGCGCGGCTTTGTCTCCGTCGGGGCGCACGGTGGCCCGCGGGATCGCGCGCGGCAGCGAGGGACGCAGGCCGTGTGTCGTCGAGGGTCGCTCGGCGGCAGGAGACTCACCGCTCGGGGGCGAGTGCGGCGCGGTCGGCGGTGTCGGCGGTGTCGGCGGAGTCGGCGCAGGCGCGGCGGGGGTCGCGACGATCTCCTCGACGACCTCCTCGACGACCGCGGCGTCTTCGAGCTCGACGACGCTCTCGGGTTCCTGCTCTGGATTCTTCGGATCAGTCACGTGCGTTCCATCCGTGCGCCGTCTATTTCCGGTCGGTTCCGAGCTCGCGCATCACCTGGACGAGGCCGTCGCTCACGCCGTAGAGCGCGAGCTCGATGCCCGACGAGGTCTTCGAAAGCACCTCCGCCGCGCCGCGATCGGGCGTGCCCTCGACCCTCGCGAGCTCCCTCGCCGCGGCGGTCATGTCGCCCGACACCGCGAGCGCGCCGCGCCGGGCCGTCGCGAGCATCGCCCTCGCCGCCTTCGCGATCTCTTCCGCCGCGTTGAGGTCCGCCGCGAGGGCGCGACCGCTCTCGGCGATGGCCCGCCTCACCTTGCGGCTGATCGCCTTGCCCACGGGCTTGAGGTGCGCCTCGTAGCGCCTCGCCGACTCGGCCACCGGGAGCTCCGCGTAGGCCAGCGCCGCGAGCGTTCGGTCGACCACCACGTCGACGCTCTCGTGCGCAAGCGTCGCGGCGCCGCGCAGCGAGAGGAGCATCCGCCGCACGAGTTCGAAGCGCGTCGCGCCGTCGAAGGGCACGGCCACGTTCGACCCGAGCACGAGGGCCACGGGCGACCCCGCGACGGCCGCCACGCTCAGAGGATCGGCGCCGCCCACGTAGAGGTCGAAGTCGTCGCAGCCCACCGCGCGGACGAGCGCCGAGAGCGCGACGCGCGTCGGGTGCGAGCCCCTCACGCGGTCGCTCCACCCCACGCGAAACCCGTCGGTCGTCGCGCCCGACAGCTCGGCCAGGTCGGGGAGCACGGTCTCGAGCAGCGCCACCGCGCGGCCGCTGTCGTCAGGGTGCCTGTACCGAAGCAGCAGCGCCGGATCGCGCAGCGAGCCCCTCGTCGGGATGCCCGTGGCGGGCGCCGGGGACTCGCTCCCGAGCGCCGACGCGAGGCGCTGCGCGAGCTGTTCGAGGGTCCCCTCGCCGCCCGAGCGCGCCGCTTCGATGAGCCCGCCGACGCGTTCGAGGCTCGGCCCCTCGGCCTTCAAGATGTCGCGGAGCGCGTCGATGGTCTGCCGCGCGTTGCGCTGCCGCTCGTTGCTCTCGGAGAGGTCCTGCAGCGCCTTGAGCACGGCGAGGTCCGCGGGGTAGGCCGTGTGCGCCTTGCGCGCCTGCACCGCGGCCGCGCGTCGATCGAGCATGCGGTCGCGCAGGAGCTCGACCACGCGCATCATCGCCGCCGCGTGCGCGGGGCCCTTCTCCGCGCGGTCGACCGCACGCTGCGCGAACCGCAGCGCCGAGGGCCAAAGGGCCGCCGTCGTCGAGATCATCACGCCGCGCTCGATGGCCGCGTCGTCGGCCTCGCCCTCGCTCACGAGCGCGTCGAGCTGCTCGACCGCGCGCTCGGGGAGACCGAGCCGCTGATCGAAGAGCGCCACCGCGCCCTGCCTCGCCACGAGCCGCTGCGCGCGCGGAGCCTCTCTGCACGCGGCAAGCGCGGCGAGGGCCTCGGCGGTCTCCGAGAGCCTCCCCGACGCGGCGTGAATCTCGGCCACGAGCGCCAGCGCAGCGACGTGGTTGGGGTCGAGCTTGACCACCTGCGCGGCGCTCTCCAGCGCGCCCTCACGGAGCCCGAGCGCGCGACGGAGCCTCGCCTGCTCCCACAGCGCCTCGGCGCGCTCGCGGTCGTCGCGCACGGCGGCGAGGCGGCGGGTCACCAGCGCTTCGAGGCCCGCGGTGTCTCCTCGCGTCTGAAGAATTCCCCTGAGTTTACGGTACGCGAGGGGCCTCGCGGGCGACGCGTCGAGGGCCGCGCGCAGCCACGACTCGGCGCGGGCGGCGTCTCCGAGCGCGTCGACGGCCACCACGCCGGCCTCCTCCCAGAATGAAGCGGCGCGCTCGGCGTCGTGGACCTTCGACGCGAGGGCCGCGCAGGCCGACGCCACCGAAGACCACTTTCGCAGCCGACGCGAGGCCACGCGCTGAACGTCGAGCGCGGCGATGTCTCCGGGATCGACGGAGAGCACCGCCTCGGCGCGCGCGAGCGCGGACTCGTCGCTGCGCCCGAGCGATGACCACACCGAGAGCGAGCGGTCGATCGACGTCCGCGCCGAGGCGTGCGCGAGCGCGGCCCGACGACGGAGCGCGTCGACATGCTCGGCCGCGCGATCGAGGGAGGGCGACGCCTCCGAGGCGCCGATCACGGCCGACGCGACGTTGATGTGCTTGAGCGCCAGCGCGCGGAACTCTGCCTCGCGGCCCTGCGCGCGCATCGTCGTCATGGCGGCTCCGCGGAGCGCGTCACCGACGCCCGCGGCGCCGTGATCGGCCACGCGGAGGAGGGCGTTGGGCACGTCTTCGCGGCTGTCTCTCTGCACCGCGTCGAGCAGCGCGAGGACGCGAGGCGCGGCGTGCTCGGGGTGGTCCTCCTGCGCGAGCTCGCGGGCGGCGACGGCCTGATCGCGCGTCGCGGCCGATGCGCCCAGGGCGCCTGCGACCTCGAGCTCCACGGCGACGGCGAGGGGGTCGTTGGAGGGCAGCGTCGAGAGCACGGCCTGCCACGCCGAGAGCGCGGCTTCGGAGTCGGCGCCCTCCCTCGCGCCCGTGATGAGCGCGCGGAAGAGGGCCACGACGGGCACCGTCGCGTCGAGGGCGGCGAGGCGCTCGACGAGGTCTCCCGCGGCGGCGACGTCGTGCGCGACGAAGGCCCGAGAGAGCGCGAGCTCGAGGCCGAGCGCGACCTCCTCGTGACCCGCAGAGCCCGCTTCGAGGGCGGCCTCGACGAGCCTCGTGCGGAACGACGGGTCTCCGCGCCACCGCGTCGACGCGATCACCGCGGCGCGCACCGCGCCCGAGAGCGGCGCCCGATGGAGCGCGGACTCCAGCGCGGTCCGTGACGCCGCGTCGGCGCCCGCGGCGCCGAGCGTGGCGGCGGCGAGGAGCATCCAGCGGGCGGCGACGTCGTGATCCGTGGCGGCGTCGGCGCGGCGCGTGGCGACGTCGAGCGCGAGGGCCGTGTCGCGCGACGCGAGCGCGAGCCGCAGCGAGAGCGCCGCGAGGTAGTCGTCCGCGGGGAATTCCTTGTGCGCGCTGACCGCGATCTCTCGCGCGCGGGGCTCTTCACCCGCGGCCCACGACCACCGCGCGGCGGCCGAGCGCCACGCGCGCACATCAGCGGCGTGCGTGGTCGACGAGAGGTGATCGGCGACCGCGGAGGCCCAGCGCGCCGCGAAGCTCATCGCGCCCGCGGCGGCCCAGAGGAGCGCCGCGGACTCCATCGCCCACAGCGACTCTCCCGTGGCCTCGACGAGCTGCTCCGCGGTGACCGCGGCGGCCCTGTGGTCCCTCAGGTCGTGGCGCTCCGCGAAGAAGCGCTCGAGGAGCAGCGCGGCGCGCTCGTCTCCGTCGGTCGCGTGCGGGAGGAGCGCATCGATGGCCGCGACGCGCGCGCGCACCGACTCGACGCGGGCCGCGGCGTCGTCGCGCGACGACATCGCGCCGCTGAGCTGCCCCTGAAGCGCCACGAGCGCGCGACGCGAGAGGATGTCTGCGGGGTCGTCTTCGCACGCGAGCCTGAAGCGCTGCGCGGCGCCCTCGACGTCGTGACGGAGCGCGAGCGCGAAGCCCGCGGCGGCCCTTCGAAGCGCGGCCCGTTGCGCGCCCGGCTCCGCGGCCTCGGCGAGGCGGTCGAACTCGTGAACCGACTGGAGCCCCTCGTTCGAAGCGACGAGCTGCTCGATGAGCACGCCCCGCACCGCGGCGCTGTTGGGGTCGAGCGAGAGCGCAGACTGGAGCGCGGCGAGGGCGCTCGAGAGGTCGTTGTGGAGCGCGGCGTTCTCGGCCACGCGGAACTGGAGCGACGCGCGCAGCGAGGGGTCGCCGTAGTCGCGCGCGAGGAGCCACTGCGCGTGCTGGCTCGCGGCGCCGATGTCGCCCGACTGATCCGCGAGGAGCATCGCGAGGAAGCGGTACCGCGCGTCGTCGGGCTCGGCGTCGATCGCGCGCTGCATCGTGGCGCGCGCGCCCTCGGGGTCGCGCCGGGGGCCGAGGCGGGTCCACGCGGCGCGGACGCGGAGGTCTGCGGCGCACGCGCGGGCCTCGTCGCGAGAGTCGATGCGCGTGACCGAGAAGGCCCCCGAGGCTCCCGCGGCGCCGTCGCCGCGGCCCATCTGCTCGGCGAGGTCGGCGCGCCCTTCGAGCGCGTCGACGAGGTCCTTCGGTCGGTCGTGGGCCTCGCCGAGGCGCTCGAGCTCGACGAGCGCGCGCCAGCGGCCTTGCGAGAGCGTGGCGGCCTCGCGGATGCACCGGGCCGCTTCGTCGAGGTGCTCGGCGCCGCCGCGGACGTGCTCGCCCGCGAGCTCGAGGAGGAGCAGCGAGCGCCACTCGTCGTCGTGCGTGATGTCCGCGAGACGCACGAGGGCCCGCACGCGCCCTTCGCGGTCGTTCTCGTGGAGCGACGCGCGGTAGAGGTCGAGCCACGCGACGCGGTACGACGGATCCGCGGACACCGCGGCTTCGAAGAGCTCCGCGGCGCCCTTGGGGTCGTTGAGCCGATCTTCGAGGAGCTCCGCCCGCAGCGTGAGCGACTCGGCGCGGTCGAGGGGCGTCGGCGCGGCCTTGGTGAGCGCGTCGAAGAGCTTCGAGATGTTCGAAGCGCTGCGGCGACGGGCGTACAGCCTGATGAGCGCGTCGAGGGGCGGGCGAAACGTGGGGCGCGCGTTGAAGGCCGCGAGGTAGGCGCGCGCGGCGACAGGCTCGTCTCCCTTGACCCGCTCCTCGTACTCGGCCTGCTCGTGGAGGAGCAATGCCCTGGCCTCTCGGCTCTCTGCGGCGTTGAGCTCGTACGCGGCGAGGCGCTGCGCCTCACGCAACTGCGCGGCGATGGCCTCGGGGAGCGCGAAGGCCGTCTTCGCGTTGGGCGTCGGGGCCTCGGCCCCGCCAGGCTGCGGTGCGTTGGGAGTGCGGTTCATGCGCGTGGGCTCATCGCGGTTGGACGGCGGAGTCTAGACGAAGCCCCGTCGCGCTTTCCACCGCAGAGTAGGAGGCGCGCGAACGCGGCGCCCAGCGGCCGCGCGCGCGTTGGGGTTTTCAGCCCTTGATGCGGATCGCGACGAACAGCTTGCCCACGTTTTTCAACACGTTGGGCACGCGCTTGATGAGGTTGATCGACGGCGGGCGCTTCTCGAGGATGCGGATCGGGATCTCCCGAATGCGCACGCCCGAGCGCTCGGCGCGGATGACCATCTCGCTCGCGAAGACGTCTTTGTCGATGAGGCACGAGCGCACGACGTCGAGCATCGCGACGCGACGAAATGCCTTGAGACCGTGCGTGTCGCTGCCCTTGAAGCCCACGGCGACGCGGAGCAGGCCGTTGAAGATCATCGTGGCCGCGTGGCGGTACGCGCCGCGCTCGTCGGAGGCCCCCGCGAGGGTCTTCGAACCGATCACCAGGTCGGCCTCGTTGTGCTCGAGGATCTCCAGCGAGCGGCGGTAGAAGTCCATGAGGCACAGGTCGATCTCGTCGCACACGACGAACTCGCCGCGGGCTCTGAGAATCCCCTCGCGCAGCGCCTTGCCGTAGTTGGGCTCGCCCGTCGAGAAGGAGGTCACCTCGGGGTACTTCTCCGAGAGGCTCGCGGCGAGGGCCACGGTGCCGTCGCGGGAGCCGTTCTCCGCGAGGATGATTTCGAAGGGCCAGCCGAACTCCACGAGCTGCTCGCGGAGGCTCATCACCGCGGTCTCGAGGATCCCCTCCTCGTTGTAGATCGGGATCACCACCGAAAGCCTGGGGTGTGCCCTGTTTGACGAGCCCCCGTTGACGCCTCCCTGCTCGCTCATCGCTGCTCCTCCGCGCTCCGCCTCGCTGCTTCGAGCGGCGGAGTAAGATGTTGGCGGGGAGTTAGTGGGTCGCAGCGGGGCGCGTCAAGCTCGTTGCACCGCCAACGGTCGCCCGCGGGGGGCGAGCGGTCGGGGCGCCGCGGAGAGACAGGCTGGTCGTCGCTCTAATGCGCCGCGGGAGCCGCAGGCGCGGGGTCCATGCGGACGTCGAGGGCCGCGCCGCGGCGGAGCTCACGGAGGTAGATCTCCTGGTGGCGCTGCATCTCGCGGTTGAGGAGCGCGGCGTAGAGCCGGTCGCGCACGTCGTCGAAGGGCGGCGGGGTCACGGCCCTGCGCGAGGTCACCCGGAGCACGTGAAAGCCGTTGGGGCCGCGGACGGGCTGCGAGACCTCGCCGTTCTCGAGCTGCACGAGGGCCTGCTCGAGCGCCTCGGGGAGCGCGCCGGGCTGGATCTCACCGAGGTCACCGCCCGACGCCCGCGTGGCCTCATCGTCGGAGAGCTGCGCGACGAGGGTCGCGAAATCCTCGCCGCCGCGGGCCCTCCGCGAAGCCTCGCGCGCGCGGAGCGTGACCTCCGCGAGCTGCGCGGCCGTGGCGTCGGGCGGGATCGCGAAATACATGTGCGCCGCGTGGATCGCGGCGGCCCCGGCGGACTCGCGCACGAAGCGCCGATACGCCTCCTGGAGGTCGCTCTCGGTGATGTTGATGCGACCGCGCACGCGGAGCTGGAGCACCTTGAGCCGACGCACCTCGGTCTCCATGTGACCGCGGTACTCCGCGCGGGTGATGCCCTCGTGCTCGAGGGCGGCGTAGAGCTGGTCGACGGTGGCGCCGCGCTCCCGCGCGATGCGCTCGATGAACTGGTCGACGTCCTCGTCGCTCACCGTGAGGTGGAGGCGCGTGGCGGCGTGACGGATGAGCGAGTCGTCGATCATCCGGTCGAGGGTCTCGCGGATCACCCGCTGCCGCATCGTCGCTCGCTCCGCCTCCGACGCGCCCTCAGGGAGCTCCGCGAGGAAGGGCCGCGCGCGCGTCTCGACCTCGGAGAGGAAGATCGCCTCCTCGTCGAGCACGGCCACCACGCGGTCGATGAGCTCTGCCCTCGCCGTCCTGGCGGGCGCGAGCGCCCCGAGGGTCAGCATCGCAGAGAGGAGGATCGCGGTCGTTCGCATGAGATGACTCGTTCCGTCAGTGGGCGGGCGGCGCGCCGGGGAGGCTTGTAGGAATGGGTCCCGTGAGCGCGGGCGGCACCGAGCCCGGCGGCGGCGAGACCGTCACGCGCGCGAGGGCGGCCTCGTCGATCTGCACGGTCGAAGACCCGCGGAGCCGCTCGACGAGCGCCCTCATCGCAGCCTCCTCCGCGGCGTCACGCTTGTCTCGGAGGAGCCGTCCCCGGATGCGCCGCGTCTCGTCTTCGAGCGTCCTGTGGATCGCGTCTCTGCGCGCCGTGAGCCGCACGACGTGAAAGCCCGGGGCGCGGTTGGCGCCGCCGTGCGCGCTCTCGACCACCACCGTGAGCTCGCCCGTCCGCGTGAGCCCGAAGGCCGCCGAGGCCACCTCGGGCTCCACGCCCGGTCCGCCGCTGCGACCGAAGAAGCCCATGTCTCCGTCGGCCGCGCGCGACGCGGTGTCCGTCGAGAGCCGCCGCGCGCGCTCGCGGAAGAGCCCGTCGTCATCGGGGTGGGCGCGGAGCTCGGCGAGCACGGCCTCGGCCTCGGCCCTCGTGGCGAAGGCGATCTGCGAGGCGCGCACCTGGGCCTCGGTCTCGTACTCGCTGCGGTGCGCTTCGAAGTAGGCCCGCACCTCGGCGTCGCTCACCTCGGGCTGCGGGATTCCGTTGCGCACCTCGCGCTCGAGCTGCCGCGCGAGCTGCATGGTGACCGAGCGCCTGACCTCGGGGGCGTCGTCGAGGTGACGCTCCCTCGCCTCGGCCGCGAGGAGCTCGGAGTCGAGCCACGACTGGAGCAGGGCCCTGCGCTGCTCGGGCGCCGTGAACCGCGCTCTCAGGTAGGGGTTCTGCGAGTTGATGCGCTTCGCGAAGTCGCAGAGCGTGAGGGTCTGGTCGCCGACGCGCGCCACCACGAGGCTGCGCTGCGCGGGCTCGAGGATGTCGCACGGGTCCTCGCGGCGAGGCCCTCCGTCGCTCGTCGCGGCGACGGCCGCGTCGCGGGCGGCTCCGTCGGGGCGCCTCGGCGCGTTGCCTCGATCGCAGCCGTTGCAGCCCACGAGGAGCCACGTCGCGAAGACCCATGAACGAAGACGCACCATCGCCGCGAGACGCCTACCACGGCACGCCCCGCGACGGCAATGCAGGGACGCCACGGCGATCGAAGGTCACGGCTGCGGCGCCGCGTCGGCGCGCTCGGACACGCGCTCGACCCAGGGCCACCCGAAGCGCCCCGCGTGGGCGCGCACCCTCACCCGATCGCCCGCCTCGATCGAGCGCCAGAACGCGCCCGTCGCGTGGAGCCGCTCCTCTGTGTGACCCGGCCGCCACGAGGGGACGTGGAGGTCGAGCTCCTTGCGATGCATCCTCAACACCGTCACGTCGTGGATCTCGACGGGCGTCTGATCGAGCGCCTGGTTGAGCGCGAGGAGCAGCGCTCCGCCCGCGAGCGGGAGCACCATCAGCCCCACGAACGCCCCCGTGATGAGCGTGCTGAAGGCGCGCGAGGTCCCCCGCACGGTGATCACGAGCGCGCACACGAAGGCCACCCACAGCGACGCGCCGAGGAGGATGGCCTTGCCGATGTCGCCGCCGTCGAGCGTGTGCTGCCCGGCGCCGACCGCGACGCCCACGATCCCCGCGCCCGCGAAGACGGTGCCCACCATGGCCGCGACGATGAAGCGGTTCCAGGGCACGGGCTCGGGCGTGAGCGAGGCGGCGTCGAAGCGAGGCGCCTCGTCGGCGACGCGCGCGATGAGCTCGACGGCGCGCGCGGCCCCGACCTCGCCGACGGAGGTCATCGCGTACTCGACGCGGTACGCCTCGACGCCGCGCGACGAGAGCTGCACGCGAAAGCCCATCCCGAGGAGCTCGCGCAAGGCGGCCCTCACGCTCTCGCGCGCGAGCACGTCGCGGACGCGCTCGTCGCTCTTCTCGACGGTGTCGATGTACACCGAGTCGTCGAAGGCCTGATCGCCGAGCTGCACCTCGCGGTTGATGCCGAGCGACTTGCCGAGCTTCTGAAACGCCCCCTCGGGGTGCAGCGTCACCCACGGGAACGGTCCTCCCGCGACGCGGAAGTTGAGCCTCACCCAGCTACGGCCCACGTAGTACGCGTTGACGAAGACGCGTCGCCCCGCGAGGTCGTACGCGGCCTCGCGCCCGCGGTAGAGGCCCTTCGACTCGCCGTGCTCGACGAAGCGCCCGCCCGCCGCCACGAGCCCGGCCGCGAGCGCCTCGGCCTTGCGCTCGAGGATGCGCCGCGACCAGCGCAGCGAGAAGTAGACGATCGCGCCCAGAAAGAGCGCGTACACGAGGAGGCCGCCGATGACGCCGGCGATCACGGAACCGTTGTTGTGCATCGCGAGACCCCGCGCGACGGCGCGCCGCCGACGCCCATCACGCACGGGCGTCCGCGGCGCCGATCGCGGGGCGATGAGAGCGCCCGCGGCGAGCACGCGTCAAGCGCGGGGCGGTGGAGGGGCACGGCGTCCCGCGCGAGGGATCACGGATCGGGTGACGTGAGCGCTACTGCGCCCTCACGCGCACGGCCGCGGCGGCGCTGAGATCGATCGCGTCGTGCACGCGCGGAGACAGCTCCGTCGCGAGGCGCTCCCTCACCCGCGCGCGCTCCGTCGCGTA
>JBPOHC010000716.1:0-17470 GCA_052035985.1 Myxococcota bacterium
GCACCGGGGGTAGCCTTTCCCGTCACCGTCACCGGGCCTCGCGGCTCGGCCTGCCGGACACGGAGAGGCGAGGAGAGAACCGCACCCAGGAGCTTGCGCACTCTGCGCATGGCCTCCTGCTCCCCAGCCATCGCCCGGTCGTAGGCATAGAGGATCGCCTCGCTCACATTGCGCGCGAGCGCGACCAGCCGCTCTTCGACGTCGAGCCCGACCGGCGACGCCGAGGTCGCCAACGCGGCGAGTTCAGCACGCGCTCGCGTCAGATCGGCGTTCGATGCGCGGAGTCGCTCCACCACCGCCGCGACGTCGCCCGCACCGTGTTCGAGCGCGGTGGTGAGCCGTTCCACGCGTTGCTGCGCGGCGCGCTCGGCGGCTTCGAGCTCCGCGCGTCGGTCGTCGGGCTTCTCCGCGGCGGAGCGCAGGAGCTCGAGCGCGCGGCGCACCTGCGCGCGCACCCGAGCGGGGTCGAGCGCGGCGGCGAGCTGCCCGAGAAGCGCGCGGTCGATCTTGTCTGCGGGACGGCAGTAGCGCGCGGCGCAGACCGCGTCGCCGCGATCGGCGTGCCAGAGGCAGCGATAGGAAGGGACGGCGCGTCGGTTCTCGCCGCGGCCCGAGGTCGAGCGCCACCCCGCGAGGGGGCCGCCGCAGTGGTCGCAGACAGCGTGACCCACGAGGAGGAAGCGCGGCTCCGGACCACGAAGCACGGGGCGTTGGTTGGTGCCGCGCGTCTTGTCGGTTCGCTCCTGCGCGCGGAGCCAGGTCTCCATGTCGACGATGGCGGGCACCTTGTAGCGCAGCGCGTCGTCGCGCAGGACCTTCACCAGCGAGCCCCCTTTGTAGCGCGACCCGACCTGCCCCCAGGTGGCCTCACCGCGATACCGCGGCGACCTGAGGATCGCGAGCACTGTACGCGAGCACCACGATCCCGTGCCGCCTCCCTCCGAGCGCGGAGATGGCGTGCCGCGCGCGTTGAGAAGCTGCGCGAGTCGTCGCGCGCTCTCGCCCGCTGCGTGGCGTTCGAAGAGCTCGCGCACGACCGCGGCCTCGCCCTCGTGGATCTCGTAACGCACGCCGTCGGCGCTGCGGACGTTGCAGTAGCCAAAAACGGTCCCGCCGGTGACGAAGCCGTTCACGGCCTTCTGCTTCAGCGTTACGCGAACGCGGTGAGAGATCAGCTCTCGCTCATACGCGGACGCTGCGGCGAGCACGTTGACCACGAGGGCGCCGGCGCCGTCGATCTCCACCACTCGACCGGTGGACCACTCCACCACCGAGACGCCGTGCTCGCTGAGGGTGTGGATGAGGAGGGGGAGCCTCACCGCGTCACGTCCCAGGCGGTCCAGGTCGCGGACCACCACGAGGGTGAAGGTCGGAGGCTCACGACAAGCGTCGGTCTGGAGGGTGAGGACCCCTTCGCGGAGGACCCACTCAGCGCCCGAGATCCCTTCGTCGCGGTACACGCGGGTCACGGTGTGTCCGTGGGCCTCGCACCAGATTCGCGCACCGGATTCCTGCGCATCGAGAGACGACCTTTGCTCGTCGGTGCTGACCCGGAGATAGAGCGCCGCGCGGCTCATCGACGGGTCCCCGCCGACGCCACCAGCGCCGAGGCTTGGACCGCGTTGTCGTCGCTCTGGTCGTGCCTGCGCTGCATCTGGTCTGCGGCGACCCACGCCAGGAGCTGCGCGATTGCCTCGTCGACGGAGGGGGCTGGATCCGCGTGCGCGTCTTGATCGAGTTCCAGGCGGACGATGTCTCCGACCGTGACGGGGACCTCGACACGAGCGGGTGGAGTCGTCGCCGATGCCCCACGGTGCGGAGCGGTCTGGCGTTCGAGTGCGGCGCGTTCGACTCGCATTCCTGTGGGCGTCGCCGCGTGCGCCGCTGCCGTCGATCGCGGGGCCAGAACGACGTGTGTCGGCGCGTCCCAGACGTTGTGTCGCCAGGGCAGCGTGACCACGACCGCGACGACGGCGAGCGCGCGGACTTTCTGGAGGCAGGCGCCGAAGATCATGCTCAACGGGTCGCTCCTCCTGCGCACGGTCGTCAAATTTATGGGGACGGTCGTGGGCCTGTGTTGGGGTCGGCTCTACGGCCGCTCCCGTATCGGAGGGCGGCCGATGCGCACCTCGCGGCTTTGGGGCTCGATGAAGAGGTCCTTGAGAGGCACTCCCAAGACTTCTGCGAGGCGGGTCAGCGACCGGACCGTCAGGTTCTCGCGACCCATCTCGATCCGCTGGAGATACTGCAAGCTGACGTTCAATTTCTCGGAGAGTTGTTCCTGGGTCTGAGCGTTCTGCGCGCGCAGTTCTGCGATACGACGCCCGAGATCACGCAGGACATCACCAAGCTGTTCGGGCTCCATCGGGCCGGTACGGTCGGCCCCTCATGTTCCGCAGAATACTGATCCAAAAGTTTGTCTTTCTCAAAGACAAACTTTTAGGTTAGTCTTTATTTGGAGGTTTCCGATGGCCATGTCTTTTTGCTCGGGCACGCGGCGATGGTTGCTCGCTTCCCTGGTAGTCGTGCTCGCGGGGTGCGGCTCCGATGGATCGGCGGCGGCGGCCGACGGTGCAACGACCTACTCCTGCCGGTTTGCGCCGGGATACTGCGAGCAATACGACGACCTCCCGGCGTCAAGCGCGGTGATTCAGGGAGCCGGATGCGCAGGAGGGACACCGTCGGACTGGTCGGCGGCATCGTGCTCGCGAGCCGGGATCGTCGGGCAGTGCATGCACCCCGGTGGCGGTCCCCACGGGAGCACTCTGACCGAGGTGTACACGGACCCCTCCTGGCGGGTGAACGGACGCACCAGTTGCCAGCGCACCGGTGGTGTCTGGACCGAGTATTGAACCCCGTGCAGGAGATTCGAGACGGCGTCTCCCTACTGGCGAGAAGAAGACATTATCGCAAGTAGGGGCGCGCCGCATAACGCGGAAAACAGGAAGGCGGAAGGAGGGTTCGCGTGCGAAGCCCGCTTGCGCAAATACCGGCGCGCCGACGCCGTTTTCCGCGCCATGCACTTCTCCCGCGGAAGGCTCCGAAAAATGCCGATGCATCTCCTGCGAGGAGCCGCTGATGCATTTCCTGTGGACCGGGACGAACCCGAAAGAAATGCAGCGCAGGAGTCGCCCCGGCAGATCGCCACGGCCTTGGAAATAGGATGAATGAAACGGTTCTATGCGCGCCGCCGACCGTTCATTGGCGGCCCGAGCACGGCCCATCGGGGGCCTCCGACAGATGCATCAGCACAAAATGCATCGGACCTCGAGCGGGCCCCGCCGGAACGCCGCCCGGCGTCTGGCGCACGGTCTACCGTCCGACATGAGCGCCGCGAGATACAGCACAGAGGTTACCGTTCGAGCCGGGCCGCCGATGGTCACGTTGCCGCCGGGGCGTCGAACCGGGCCGACGCCAGCGCGTCGGCGAGCAGGCTGACGAACCCACGCGTCCGCTCCTGGAACGACGGCGGCATGTCTTGCGGCGCCTCGTCGCCACGGAGCCGCTCGAGCGTGGAGCGCAGCCCTGAGATGAGCGCGCTGCGGCGCGGCGCCTGACCGACGATTACAGGGCCCCCTCCGCCTGCCTCCGCAGCGCGTCGAGCACTCCGTTGAGCGCCGCGCGCAGCCTCCGTCGCATCACGAGCCGGTCGAGCATGGGCTGCACCCCGACGAGGGCCGCAAGCACGCGGTGGGGTGGCCCCACTTCCTCGGGCGCCTCGTCGCGCGCAGCGGGTCGCGACCTCGGCGCGGACCCACGGGCGACGGTCCCAGCCTCACACGAATGATGGCGCGATGGCCCGCGCCGGGGATAGGGTCATCGCCAATGAGCGCAAGGAGCCCCGACGCGCGCACCCGCACGCTCGCCGAACGCAGGCCCGGCGACCCGACCCCATTGGATTGCGTCGTGAATTTCGGCCCCGTGACGCTCCCCGAGTTCGCCGCGATAGGCATCACGACCGTCGACCAGATCGAGCGCCTCGGCGCCGAGGAGGTCTGCCGACGCTACGTCGAGCGGTTCCCGGAGCGCCTCAACGTCAACGCCGTTGTCGGGGTGGTGGCGACGCTCGAAGGCGTCCCCTGGACCCGGATTTCACCGGGCGGCAAAGGCCTCGCGCGGCGCATTGTCGACGACCTCAAGGGCCACCTCGGGCGAGTGAACGTCACGGGACGATCCCCGCGCTGAGAGCCGCGACGCGCCCTCTCGCCCTCGTTCGCATCGCTTCGCCAGGGGCGAACGCTCGGGTATCGAATGCGTGCAGCGACGGGCGTGATGTCGACGCCAACGACCTTGCCTATCGGCCCCGCCCGCTTTGCCGCGAAGAAGCGGTCGAAGGCGCCGCCCGATTCCGCGTCGAGCACCGTCGCACCACGCTGGAGCGCCGCGGTCGTATCGTGTTCCCCAGGCGCGAGCGAATCGCGGCGGCCCGCATGAACTGATAGGATTTTGACGATGTGGACAGGATGGGACTCGCTCGACGCCTCTCAGCTCGGTGCGTTCGACGCGCACGAGTTCGAGGACCTCGTGCGTGAACTCGTCGGCATCGAGACCCGGGATCGATGGGCCACGCCCTGCGCACTCGAGGGGCCATCGCCGCCCTACGTGCAGGACGGCGCACGGGATCTCATCGTGACCGCGCGGGAGCCCGCGCATACGTCCGCGAGGGACTATGTCGCGCGTTGGAGTCTGCCCCGATCGCTCGTGGCTGACCTCCGCCCGGGGGGCGCCGTGGTGTACTCGGTCAAATCCGGTGAGACCTTCCGGAGGTCCCTGCTCGACGACGCGCGTGGTGGAGGCGTGCGCGTGCTCCCCGTGCTGGCGCGGGGAGGGGGGCTCATCGTCGTGCTTCGAGAGCCGCTTCCCGGCGCGCCGCCGCGGCCACGCAGGGCCTCGGGCGGCGCATCCGAAGGAGCGACCGGGGACCCTGCCGCGGACCGGTCCGAGCGCGACGCGCTCCGGGAGGAGCTGGCCCGGGCCTACGCCGCCCGCGAGGAACTCGCTGGCTTCTCGGCGAGCGAGTTGCTCTCGCGCATTGAGCTCCTCGACGCGAACGACCTCGCGCAGTACCTCCGACGCCGTCGCCCGGTCGAGCTCAGGGACTCTTCCCTCGACAAGCTCGGCGTGCGTCGCTCCTCAACGCTCTTCGACCACGAGCGCTGGGTCGCCGAGCATCAGGTCGAGCGCTCCTGGCCCGAGTTCCAGGCCGACCCGGCGCGCGAGCGCCGCATCGCGCAGCTCGCCTCGTACCTGAACACGGCCGTCGCGGCGCACCCCCACGTGCTCGTCGGCCCCCCCGGCGTGGGCAAGACCCGCCTCGTGATGGAGGCGGTCGTCCGCGCGAGCGCCGCGGCGCGGGTCGCGGTCGCCGAGGAGGCGGAGGAGGCCGTCGAAGAGCTCTCCGGCAAGAACCTCCTTCGCGCCGCGCCTTCGGTGGTGCTCGTCGTCGACGACTGCCCCCTCCATCGGGTCGATCGGGTGCTCCGCAGCTTCCGGCGCGCCCAGGGGGACGAGCCCTCCGCTTCGGGCGCGAGGCTGATCGTGATCGTCCCGCACGGCGAGGAGCTCGCCGCCGACGAGATCGGTCAGGCCCACGAGCCCCTCGCCCTCGCGCCGCTGGAGCGCGACGCGCGACTGGCGCTCATCCGCCAGGAGCTCGACGACGACCGCGTCGACGCCATCGATCGCAGCACGGCCGGGTACCCGTGGTTCGCCGTACTCGTCGCGCGGGAGGTCCGCGACGGCGCCGCGACGCCGAGGTCGCCGACCGACGCGGCGCGCCTCGCGCTCGCGTCGAGGGCCGAGCAGGAGAACGATCCCCGTCGGGTCCGCCGTCGCGCGCGAGCGCTGCTCGCCGTGATGCTCGCGGACAACCCCCGGTGGACCGACCTGTCGGAGGAAGATCAGCAGCGCCTCGCGCACGCCGTGGACCTCCGCGATCGGGCCGAGCTCCACGAGGAGCTCGAGGCGTGCGTGCGACGCGGCGTGCTCCGCGCGCTTCGTCGGTGGTACGTCACCCCGGGCATCCTGGAGCGCGAGGTGTGCCGCATCGCCACCGAGGGCACCGACCCGGGCGGGCCGCTGCTCCCCCGCGTACGACGCCACTGCCCGGAGCGCCTCGCTGGCTTCGTCGAGTACCTGCAAGCGTTGGGGCTCGACGAGGGCACCTTCGCCTCACTGGCCGCTCCGCTCGCGGAGGAGGTCGCTGCTTCGCTCGACACCCTCGACGACCTGCGCGATCCCCGGGTGGCCGCGTCGCTGGAGTTCTCGACGAGGTACGCACCCGCGGCGATCGTCGCGCCGCTGGTCGACTTGATCCGCAGCGCGTCGGTCGAGGAGCTCGCGCGCCGCGTGGAGGTCCGCCGTCCGCTCGTCCACGCGCTGAGCGGTCTCGCGCGCCGCGCGGAGTTCTTCGCGACCGTCGAGGACGCGCTCTTCCGGCTGCGCGTCGCCGAGAACGAGGCCTACGCCAACAACGCGAGCGCCGTCTGGACGTGGCTCTTCCTGCCCGCCGTCGACCTCACCGACGCGCCGTTCGAGGCGCGCTTCTCGGTGCTCCAGAGGCGCTGCCGTGAAGGTCCGTCCCCCGAGCGCGTCTCGGCAGTGCGAGGCCTCGCGTCACTCCTGAGCCCGTTCGGGGTGCTCTCCGTCAGCGGAGGGCCGCCGCGGCCCGCGCTCGACGGCGGGCATCGTCTTCGTTCGTACTGGCACCTGCTCGTCTCGCTCTCGAGCGACACCGACCTGCAGGTCGCTGCGGCTGCCCAGGAGGAGCTCGTGAAGAGTCTCCGCCCCGGCATCCATCGGGGTCTCCTCGATGGGTGCGCCGACGCCCTCGTCGAGGCGGTGAGGGGCTTTCACGAGGCCGCTCGCGTCGCGCTGCGCGCCGAGTTCGAGGTGGAGCGCTCGCTCCGGGGCGACGAGCACGAAGACCTGCGTCCGCTATGGGCCAGGCTCGACGTCGCGTCACGCGCGAGCGACTTCGGTCAGCGGCTTCGGGATCGACTGCACGCGCACACCGACCTCGTGAGCGACGCGCAGGAGGCCGCGCTCGACGACGCGCTGATCGCCGAGGGGCTCCGTGACGGCGCGGCGGCGCTTATCGAGCACCTCGACGAGTTCGAGCGGACCGACGCGCACCGTGTGGCGCCGTTGATGATCACCGCGGGGCGGCTCGACGTGGAGGGCGTGCTACGCGAGGCGCTCGTGGCTCGCGCCGAGGCTCAGAGGAACGGGACGCTCGTCTCCTTCTGGGCGCTCGGTCGCTGGGGGTGCGGAGGGGAGGCGGACGTCCGCGCCCTCGTGGATGCCTGGATCGGGGATGAGCGGCGCGGCCCCGTCGCGGTCGAGACGATGATGCGCATCGGGCTCGATGACGGCTGGACGTTGCGGCTCGTCGCACCGGCGCGCGAGGGGAGGCTCGACGCCAGGAGCTTGTACCTGTTGGAGCGTGCGTCATGGCAGCACGCGTCGCCGACGGCGCGGCGGTCGCTCGTGGATGCGCTCCTTGATCGCGGAGGCCGTGACGAGGTCCGCGTGGTGCTCCGCCACTACGACGGCGATCGCGCGGAGTTCTCCCCAGAGGACCTCACGCTGATCGAGCGCGCGCTCCGCGCCGCCTCGAAGGGTGTGTTCACCGGGCACGCGGCCTGGAGCTTCTACCGCTGCGGGCTCCACCTGCTCGACGGCGGTCGCGCGAGGGCCGCGTGCGAGGCCGCCGTCACTGCCTCCTCGCACGACGAGCTGCCGGGCGACGGCGTGTGGCAGCTCGTCGAGGCGTGCGCGAAGCGGGCCCCCGAGGCATTCTGGGAGGCGCTCTCGCAGGCTCTCTCCGCTCGCTCGCGGGAGGCGGGGCGCCTCCTGCTCCGTCTCGCCTTTCACGACGTGACGGAGGCCTTGCCCGTCGACGCCGCGCTGCAATGGGTCGGCACGGACGAACGTCGCGCCCGCGCTGTCGCGTCGATCGTGACGTTTGCGGGCGAAGCACTCCCCGCGGTCGCCCGGGCGCTGCTCCGCCGCTTCGGCGCGTCGTCCTCCGTCGCGAACGCGCTCGGCGCGAGGCTCGCGTCGACGACGCGAGGGGTACCAGTCCTTGCGGAGTTCTACCGCACCCGGTTCCGATGGGCGTCACGGTGGGCGGAGGACGGGGAGCTCGCGGTGCGCGTCTGGGCGCTGCGGGAGGCCGAGGAGCTGCGGGCACTCCACGCGAGCGAGGCCGAGGACGAGGCGCTCGAGCGCAGGCGCTACGGGACGTAGGAGCGCCGCGAAGCCCGAGGAGCGCCCTCTCGACGACGGCGCCATCGACGGGCCGGAGGCATGGCGCGCGCTCGATCGCGGCTCACACCGCACGCCGCACGCCGCACGCCGCACGCCGCACTGATCGAGCTTGACGGGATGGCCCGATGCGGCGATCGGTCATCCCCATGACCCGTCTCCTCGACCTCGACGCGCTCCTCGAAGACGCGCGCATCGCCTCGCTCGACGACGCGTTTTTCTCCCCGCGCCTCCGCGGCGTCGACCGCGACGACGCCCGCGCCAGGGTGCTCGCTCGCCTGCGCGAACCCCAGCTCGACCAGTCGGCGGCGGTGACTCTCGGCCGCGCGCTCGAGGCGCTCGACCCGACGCCCGCGCTCGACCGCGTGCTCGACGTGATGGCCGATCCCTCCGTCGAGGACAACGGCCGCCTCGCGTGCTTCCAGGCCATCGTGAAGCTCCCACCTCAGGTCATCGCGAACGCCGTCGCGGGCGATCCGCGCCTCGCCGCGGCGGTGGAGTTCCTGAGCGTGTACAGCACGCTGGTCGCCTCCCACGAGCATCCCGAAGCGCTCGACACGCTGCACGCACTGGCGACGCAGGTCCCCGCGGCGCACCGCGCGTCCTGGGTGAGCTTCCTCGAGACCGTTCGTCAGCGCAGCGGCGTCCCGGCGAGCGCCGCGTACGCGAAGCTCCTCGGAGACCCGGCCTTCGCGGCCGACGACGGAGCGCGCGTGACCCTCCTCGACGCGGTCGTCGCTGAGGCCGACGCGGCGGGTTCGGCGCTCCTCCAACGGCTGCGCACGGGGGCGCCGAAGAAGCTCCGCGCACCGTTCCAGGTGGCGCTCCTCAAGCTCGAGACCGCGCGCATCGGCGGCCTCTCGAAGGGCGCCGCGGACAAGGTCCGGGCGTGGTGCTCCCAACCCGACGGACAGGGCGCGATGGTGGCGCTCTTCGCCATCACCAATCCGGACGGGACCTGCACCTTCGTCGACCTCTGCTTTCGTCTCACGCGCGACCTCCGGCAGGGCTTCGTCGTCGCTCGAGCGCAGGAGCGCGAGATCATCGAGACGCTCCGAGAGCTCACCGGCGACGCGATCGAGGTGGTGCGCGTCCCCGCGGGAGAGCTGGCAACGATCGTCGACGAGGCCGTGGCTTCGCACCAACGCATGGGGGTGCGGACGCCCGCCGAGTGCGACGCCCCGCTCCGCGTGATCGAGCGCCTCCCGCGGGTGCCGCTGCCCGTCGCACCGGCGCCCACGCCGACGAGCGCCGCGGGCGTGCGAACGATCCTGCGCGAGAAGCGGCACACGTACTGGTTCTTCGACGACGCGGACCTCCGCGCGAACGCGCACACGGCCATCGGCGGCGCGAAAGAGGTCCTCGCGGCCCTCGCTCGCTCGCCCATCCGCGCGCGCGTCGAGGCCATGGCGCGCTTCATGGTCCACTGGACGCGCTGGAGGGGTGACACTGCAACGGCGGCCGAGTGGGTGGCCATCGCCGACGAGGCCTCGCGCGATTTCGCGGCGAGCGCGCTCGCGGTCGCGATGGCCGAGGCGTCGCCCTTCGCACGGGCGCTCCGCGGCGACGTGATGGAGGACTACGGCCGCGAGGGCATTCTCATCCCGCTCCGGGAGCTCTTCCCCGACGTGGCGGAGCGAGAGACGAAGACGCTGCGCATCGCGGGGCACGCGAGCATCCCCGACGGCGAGTATCGGATGGAGGAGAGCTTCTGCACCGATCGCAGGTGCAACTGCGAGCGGGTGACCTTTCACGTGCTCGACCCGCGCGGCGGGGCGCAGCCGTTCCGCATCGGGCACGCCTTCACGGAGGCCGCGGCGAAGCGCTTCTACGGTCCCCAGACGGAGCTCGACCCGGCCGGCGGCCCGCCGTGGGGCAAGGCGATGGCGCGCGAGGTCAACGCGCGGATGAAGTCCGACGACGCGTGGCGCGCCGACGTGATGCGCCACTACGAGCTCGCGCGGTCGCTGTAGACACGTGCGACCCAGAGGATCGCTCGCGCGCCTCGGTCGTAGATGAACAGGCGTGCGGTCTCGCGTTGGACGGCACCACCGCCACGCGCTCCGCCGCCATCGACTTCCGATCTCGGTGCCCTTCCACAGGCAGACCGTGCGCGTGTCACCCGGCGCGAAGCGCTCGCGTCGAGGCGGTGCGCATGAGGTCGTCGCGGCGTCGGCGCAGCGCGCGTCGACGACGTGTCGGTCGTCGATCATGGGCGCGTCGTCACGTCGGCGCGAGCGGGTCTTCGGCGCCGAGTACGCGTCGCATCGCTCTGGCCTCGCGGCGGCGCGCCACCCAGCCGAGCACCACCGGAGGGAGGAACAACACGGCGACGGCCGCGAAGAGCACCGTCACCGGACCCACGGGGATCGAGAAGGCGCCAGCGTGGAGACGCGTCGCGTCGGAGCACGCGCAGCGGCCTCGCACCTGCGCGGCGAACAGGAGGGCGGAGACGAGCTGGTCGAGCATGAGGTGGGCGTTGCTCCAGGAGATGAGGCCGCGCCGCGATCGAGGGGCGCACCCGTACTTCGGGGGTCTCGCAGGGTCGTTACAGACGATCGCTCCCGGCGGACGCAGCGTCTCGCCGGGCGAGCGAGCGGCGCTCGCCGCGAGAGGCGCCTTCGACGATTCATGTAACGCCCGCGCGGCCACGCCGAAGCAAAGGGGCCGTAGACCGGACGGGGTCGCGCCGCGCGCGGGCTCATCTCCGCGCAGCGCCCCCGCACCCGCGTCTCTTCGGAGGGGGTGCAAATGGGAACGAGAGGCGTCTTCTGGGGGGCGGCCGTCGGAGCGCTCCTCGCGTTCGCGTTCGCCGTCGTCGCGGCGCGTCGCACCGTCGAGTCCGCCGCTTCGAGCTTCGCCACGCAGCAAGAGCTCCTCGTGCGAAGCCGCGCTCGGATGATCGAGTCGTCGCTCGAGCGAGCGGCCGTCGCAGCCGCGCGCCTCGACGTGGCGCTGGCGCCAGCGGACCGCGTCGCGGCGGACGCGTGGCTGGGGTCGCAGCTTCGCGTCTTCCTCGTCGACGCGTGGATCCACGCGCACGTCGAAGGGCCCGACGGGAGCCTCCTCGCCGTCGCCGGGGAGGCGCCTGCGTCGCACGTCCATCGTGGCGTCGGCGCGATCACGTGCCGCGCGTGCCTCGAGGCGCGGCGCGCGCTGGTGCTTCGCGGCCCGGTCGACGCGCGCGGGCGTTCGCTCGAGCTCGTAGTCTCGCTTCGCGACCTCGATGTTCGCATCGTCTCGCCGCTGCGCGTTCGCGGCGCGGCGGCGTGGCTGGAGGACGCTCGCGGACGCCCGTTGACCGGAGGTCCGCGCGACGCGTCGCCGTCGGGTGATGAGCTCCGCGCCGACGCGAGGGTGGAGACCGGCGGCGACGCCGTGGTCCTTCGGACGCGCGTCGCCACAGCGCGGGTGACGGACGACGTTCGCGCGGCCCTCTGGTTGGAACTCTCGGGGGCGGGACTCTCGTTCGCGCTCCTGGTGGTGACGACGTGGCTGTGGCAGCGCGAGGAGAGGCGTCGCTGGCGCGCGGAGCGAGACGCCATCGAGGCGCGACTCGCGAACGTGGTCGCCGCGATGCACCGGGACCGCCTCGCCTCGCTCGGCGTTCTCGCCGCGGGGATCGCGCACGAGATCGTGTCGCCCCTCGCCGGGCTGCGGCTCGGGCTCGAGCTCGTCTCGCAGGGGCGCGCGAGCGGGGAGTTCAGCCGCGAGTGCGCGGCCGAAGGGCTCACGCGCATCGACCACATCCGCGACATGGTGCGCGACCTGAAGCTGTTCTCACGCGCCGACCTGTCGCCTCGCGCGCCCGTCGACCTCCGCGGGGTGCTCGCCGCTGCGGAGCGGATGGTGGGCGTCGAGGTGCGTCGCAGGGCTCGCTTCGAAATCGACGTCGAAGGCGAAGGCGCCGTGCATGGCAGCTCGGGGCAGATCCTTCAGGTGATCGTCAACCTGCTCCTCAACGCCGCGCAGGCCATCCCGGAGGGGAGCGCAGCGAGGAACCTCGTGACCCTCCGCGCGCCTCGGTGCGAACGAGGTCGTCGTCGAGGTGAGCGACACCGGGCCCGGCGTGCCGCCCGCGCTGCGCGGCAGGATCTTCGAGCCAATTTTCACGACGAAGCCGGCGGGTGAGGGCACCGGGCTCGGGCTGTCGATCTCCTACGGGATCGTGAGCGCCCACGGCGGCGCGATCTCGCTCAGGGACAATCCCGGCGGCGGCGCGGTGTTCTCTGTATCACTGCCCGCGCTGCGCGACGCGTCTCGCGTCGGGCCCTGGGGCGCTGCGCCGTCGCTCACCGTGGGGTGATCGCGGCCGACCGATGCCCGTCAATTCTCTGTAACGGCGCGCACCTCGCGTGCGAAATGGGGCGGAGGCGTCCTCGATGCGAGTCGGCCATGGTCTTCGAGCGGTGGCGGTGAGCGCCGCGGTGATCGCAGGGTGCGCGTCGGCGGACGCGCGGCCTTCGGCGGTGGCGAGCGCAGGGCGCGACGCCGACCTCCCCGACGTCGTCTTTCGGCCGCTGCCTCGCCCCGACGCTCCACAACCCGAGGACGCTTCGATCGGGGAGGCGCCGCCCCTCGACGCGTCGGAGCGCGCGTTTCCGTCGGGGCCCTACGGGTACGAGGTCGGACAGACGCTCGCCGACGCCCGCTTCGAGGGCTACGTGAACGCGGAAGGGCGAGGGCTCTCGACGGCGCAGCCCTTTCGCGGCACCTCGATGCGCGAGCTCCGGGGCGAGGCGCGCGGGTACGCGCTGGTGGTCGTCGCGGAGTTCTACTGCGGCGGATGCCAGGCCTCGGCGCGCGACCTGGCGGAGCGATCGCGCGCGATCCTCGACGCGGGCGGGACGGTCGTGATGGTGCTCTCGTCGCAGGCCTACACGGCGCGTCCGACCCGCGAGGCGCTCGACGCCTGGGTGCGCACCTACGGGCTCGAGGTCACCGCGGTGATCGACGCGCCCGAGGAGCCCTTCCCCGCGTCGCAGTCGCGGTACGGGGGCTACGACTCCGCGCTGGTCGTCGACCTCGGGAGCATGCGCGTGGTCGCTCGCGAGCGCCTCTTCGCGAGCACGGGGAGCGCCGTGCGCCGCGCGGCGACGACGATGATGAGGCTGCTCCGTGGCGGATGAGCGAGAACGCTTCGAGGGCACGTCGGAGCCTGACGATGCGCGCGTCGGCGCGATGGCACCCGTCTCGACGGGTCACGCCGAGGTACCGCCGCCTCTTCGTCGCTGGTTCGTCGCGCACTTCGTCGCGGACGTGCTCTTCGCGGCGCCGATGATCGTCGCGCCGGACGCCACGCTGCGCGCCTTCGGGTGGACGGTGGTCGACCCGGTGACGACGCGCCTCGTGGGGGCGGCGCTCGTGGGCATCGGCGTTCAGTCGCTCCTCGGGCGCCGCGAGGGCGTCGAGGTCTACCGCGCGATGCTGTCGCTCAAATGTCTCTGGTCGGGCGCCGCGGTCGTCGGCCTCGCGCTTTCGATCGCGCAGGGCGCGCCGCCGATGACGTGGGGCTTCCTCGCCATCTTCGTCACCTTCGCGATCGTGTGGAACTACTACCGAATCACGCTCCGTCGGGCGTGACGGGCGGGGCGCCGATCGCGGGGAAGCGACGGTCTCTCTCGCGCCGCGTGGCGGGCGCGCTGGTCGTCGTCGCGGTGGGCGCCAGCGCGACGCTCCTCGGCGCACCGCGCGCGCTCGACGCGGTGCGCTGGCTCGTCGCGCGCAGCTTCTCGGATGTACTTCGGATCGAGGCGGAGAACCTCGCGCGCCTGATCGACGCCTCGTCGGTCGCGCTGCTCGATGCGCGCACGCCGGAGGAGTTCGCCGTGAGCCACCTGTGCGGGGCCGTGAGGGTCGACCCCCAGCGCCCGGACCTCTCGCTCCGCGGCGTCGATCGCGCGCTCCCGATCGTGGTGTACTGCTCGGTCGGGTATCGCAGCGCCCGCGTCGCGCGGGCCCTCCTCGCCGCGGGGCATCGCGACGTGCGCAATCTCGACGGGGGCGTCTTCGCGTGGGTCAACGATGGGCGTCCCGTGTACCGCGGTGACCGCGTCGTCGCAGAGGTTCACCCCTACGACGCGTGGTGGGGGCTCCTGCTCCGCGGCGCTCGTCGCGTGCGGGCCGTGGCGCGCTGAACGCGACGCCTTGCGCCGCTACCGAAGCGCGACGTACGCGAGTGCGCCCAGCGTCGCCGCGAGCGGGAGCGTCGTCACCCACGCCGCCGCGATCGTTCCGATCGTCCGCCACTGCGCGGAGCCTGTCGCGACCCCGATCCCGATGAGCGCGCCGACCGACACGTGCGTCGTCGACACCGGCAGCCCCGAGCGCGACGCCGTGAGCACCAGCGCCGCCGTGACGAGGGAGCTCGTAAGCGCCTGATCGGTGTCCATGCGCGTGATCCTCGTCGCCATCGTCTCGCCGACGCGCCGGGCGAACATCAACCCGCCGAGCAGCATCGCGCCCGACAGCGCGAGCATCGAGGGCGCCAGCGAGAGCGCCGCCGAGGTCGAGAGCACCCCGACGAGCTTCGGCGTGTCGTTCAAGCCCCGCGCGAACGAGACCGCCGCCGAAGAGGCGTAGAGCGCGACGCCCGATCGCTCCGCGCCGACGTCGACGCCGCGCGTCTCTGGCGGGGACTGCTCCCCCCGCCATGCGAGCGCGCGACGCAGCGCGGGGTACAGCGCGAAGGCCGCCACGGCCGCGAGCGCGGGAGAGACCAGGAGCGGCGCCGCGAACCTCCGTCCGAGCGTCGCCCACGCGAGGTGCCGCGGGCCCACCAGCACCGCGCCCACCCCGAGGAGCGCGCCGGTGAGCGCGTGCGTCGTCGAGACGGGGATGCCCAGCCTCGTCGCCACGAGCACGGTCGCCGCCGCGCCGAGCGCGATCGCGGCGTGGTACGCCTCGCCGACGCGCACCTCTCGCGGGATCAAGCCTCCACCGCTGAAGGCTCCGATCAGATCGCCGTTGACGCGCAGCGCGACGTAGATCGACGCGAGGGCGCCGAGGGCGGTCATCGCGTTGCCCCAGCGGAGCGCTGCTCGGAGCCCCGCCACGCCCGCTCCCACCAGCGGCGCGACGCCCTTCGCGTTGTCATTGGCGCCGTTGGAGAACGCGACGAGCAGCGCCGCGACGAAGAGCAGAGACGTCATCATCTGGGCGTCCTCGTGGCTGGTCGGTGGGGGATCAGGCGGCGGGCGCGGGTCAGCGCGTCCAGCGCCCGAGGCTCACGGCGAGGCGCCCCGGCGTGCTGTCGATGAAGTCGGCCACGGCGACCTCCGACGCGAGCTGCTGCACGCCCATCGACCAGGTGGGGTACGCGTGGATCGTCGCGGCCACATCGCGCAGCGTGAGCCCCCGCTGGATCGCGAGCGCGAGCTCCGCGATCATCTCGCCCGCCCGCGCGGCGACGATGGTCGCGCCCAGCAGGGCGCCGTCTCCGTGGGTGATGATCTTGATGAAGCCGTCGGTCTCTCCGTCGCACTGCGCGCGGTCCGTGCGCCCCATCGGCCAGAGGTGAACCCGCGCAGCGTGGCCGTGCTTCGCGCGCGCATCCGCCTCGCTCATGCCCACGCGCGCGACCTCGGGGTCGACGAAGGTCACCGCGGGCAGCACCGCCGCCACGCCGCTCGCGTTGCCCGGCAGGAGCGCGTTGCGCACCGCCTGGAAGCACTGCCAGCCGGCGAGGTGCGTGACCTGCGGGCCGCCGAGCACGTCGCCCGCCGCGTAGATGTGGGGCGCCGTCGTGCGGAGGCACGCGTCGACGGTGATCCCCTTGTCGCTGTGGGCGACGCCCGCGCGGTCGAGCCCGAGGCCCGGCACGTTGGGGCGGCGCCCCGTCGCGACGAGGAGCATGTCGCCCGCCACCTCGCCCGCGGTCGTGGCGAGCGTAAACGTGGCGCCGTCGTGCCGCACGTGGTCCGCCCTCCCCACGAGGCATCGAACGCCCTCGCGCGCGAGCCTCGGGCTCCTCGCGCGGCAGGAGCTGCTCACCGACGACGGTCACCTCGGCGCCCAGGCGTCGATAGGCCTGCGCCATCTCGAGGCCGATGGGCCCCGCGCCGAGCACCACGAGCCGCGCGGGCAGCCGCTCGTTGTCGAAGAGCGTCTCGTACGTGACGAAGGGGACGTCAGAGAGCCCCGGCACCGGCGGGATCGAGGGCCGCGCGCCGGTGCACACGACGGCGCGCTCGTCGTGAGCCGTCGCGCGCCGACCTCGATCGTGTGCGCGTCGACGAACGACGCGGCCCCTTGAATGACCGTGATGCCTCGCGCTTCGAGGGCCTCAGGGCGCTCCTCTTCGTAGACGCGCGCTGGTCTCGCGCACGTAGGCTCGCACCCGCACCATGTCGACGCGGGGCGCTGCTACCTCGACGCCGTAGCGCGACGCGCGGCGGGCCTCGTGCGCGACGCGCGCGGCCTTCAAGAGCGCCTTGCTCGGCACGCAGCCGGTCCAGGTGCAGTCGCCGCCGATGCGGTGCTTCTCCACCAGCGCGACGCGGGCGCCGAGCTTCGCGGCGAACCCTGCGCCCGTGAGCCCCGCGGAGCCGGCGCCGATGAGCACGATGTCGAACGCGTCGCTCACGCGGGCCTCTCGGCCACGACGACCACGTAGCGCACCGCGCCAGCGTCGAGCGCGCGATCGGCCTCGCGCAGCACGCCGCGCGCGTACTTCATGTCGATCGGCGCCGCGCCGCTGAGCTGCCCGCTCGCCGCCGCGAAGGCCGCTCCGACGAGGTTGCGCTTGACGCGACGCAAGAGCTCGCGGAGGCCGTCGGTGGCGTCCCAGCGGTCGACCACGCGGAGCCCCGCGTTCTCGAGGGCGCTCGCGTAGGCGTCGGCGGTGAGGGCGCGCGAGAGGCACGTCCCGGTGTGCACCCACTCCCCGAGCGACTCGGGGATGACGCCCTCGACGGCCATATCGCTGATCGCGACGCGACCGCCGGGCTTGAGCACGCGGCGCATCTCGCGCAGCGCGCCGGGCTGGTCGTAGAAGGTCGACAGCGCGCACTCGCAGAGCAGCGCCTCGAACGACGCGTCGGCGAACGGGATCGCGTGCGCGTCGCTGCGCAGCAGCTCGAGGCGATCGTCGCTCGCTCCCCTCGCGTGCGCATCGAGGCCGACCCCGCTCACGGGCCAGCGCGCGAGCACGGCGCGGAGGCTCGTCGCGGCGCCGCACGCGACGTCGAGGAGGCGCGCGCCG
>JBPOHC010000735.1:0-4215 GCA_052035985.1 Myxococcota bacterium
CGAGGGCGCGCTCGACGCCGCGGTGCTGGTAGCCGAGCGAGATTTCGAGGTGAAAGACGGTCTCTCCGTGACACTGGAAGCGAAAGTGTCCCGGCTCGATGACGCCCGCGTGCACGGGCCCGACGGCGACCTCGTGCACCTCGTCACCCGCGACGCGATAGAAGTCCATCACGCCGATCGAGCCTCCGCTCGCGGGCGTGAAGCGCACGGGCTTGAGCCACGGATGCCCTTCGGGGATGAGCTTCCATCGCTCGGCGATCTCGCGCTCGAAGAGGTGAACCTCGGGCCTCTCGCGCGTCATCGACGGAAACGTCCCGTGTTCGACCAGTGTGCGAGCGAGCCGCAACGTCGCGACGCCGTCTCGCGCGAGCACGACCCAGAGCTCGACGGAGCCTCCCTCTCCGGGTGCGCCGAAGAGGGCCGAGACGCGCTCTCCGCGGTCGGGGGCAGCGATCACCGCGCTTCGAAACGCGTCGAGCGAGAGGCTCGGCACCGCGTCACGCGCGAGCGACGCTCCGTTGCGCATCGAGGCGAGCTCCGCGTCGCTCACGGCGCCCTCAGGGTCGCGGCGGCCTCGCGAAGGAGCGCCTCGACGGGCGCAGGGAGGTACACCCCGAGCGCGAGCGACAGCGCGAGGAACACTACGATCGGCGCCGCGGTGAGCAGCGTGTCGCGCGGCGGCGGTCGGGCCTCGCCCGCGGGGTCTTCGTCGGGGACGCCGAGCATCATCGAGAGCACCGTCGCGCCGAAGCCCACGAAGATCACCGCGAGGAGCGCGAGAAAGCCCCCCGCGAGCGCGTAGCGGCGACCGTCGACGGCGGCGCGGAGGATCGTGAACTCGCTCAGGAACGGCCCGAAGGGAGGCGTCCCCGTGATGGCGAAGAAGCCCGCGAAGAAGAGGCCCGCCGAGAGCGGGAGCCTGCGCAGCGCGCCGCGGACCTCGTCGGTGCGCTTGCTCCCGAAGGCGAGCTGGAGGTTGCCCGCAGCGAGGAAGAGCACGCCCTTGGTGAACCCGTTGTTGAGCACGTGGTAGAGCGCGCCGAAGACGCCATCTCCGCCGATGCCCACGCCGAGCGCGAGGATGCCCATGTGCTCGACGCTGGAGTAGGCGAGCAGGCGCTTGAGGTCGCGCTGACGGGCCATGAACACGCCCGCGACGAGCATCGAGAGGAGCCCCGCGACGACCATCATCTCGCGCGCGAAGGCCGCGTCGGAGGCCGCGAGGAGCACCCTGTAGAACCGCAGGATCGCGAGGAACGCGCAGGTGGTCACGCCGCCCGAGAGCAGCGCGCCCACGACGCCGGGGGCCTCGCCGTAGGCGTCGGGCTTCCACGCGTGCATGGGGGCGAGGCCGAGCTTGGTGCCGTAGCCGATGAAGAGCAGCACGAAGGCCGGTCGGAGCCACGCGCGCGAGAGCCTCGGCGCCGCCGCGAGGAGGTCTTCGAAGTAGAGCGACGGCGCCACGCCTCCGTGGAGCGCGGCGTAGGCGATGAAGAAGGTCCCGAGGAGCGCGATGGCGACGCCGACGGAGCCCACCATGAGGTACTTCCACACGGCCTCGAGGGAGCGTCGCGTGCGGTGGAAATAGAGCATCGGCGCGGCGGCGAGGGTGCACGCCTCGACGCCCACCCACATGAGCCCGAGGTGGTGCGCCTCGATCACGAGGGTCATCGTGGCGAGAAAGGCCAGCATGCACCCGCCGAACACGCGCCCGTCGCGCTCCGGTCGCTGCGCGAGGTAGCCCACCGCGTAGATCGAACACAAAAGGAAGAACAGACTCACGAAGCCCAGAAAGAGCCGCCCGAGGGCGTCGAGGCCGAGCCACTGTCCCGCGACGATGGCCTCGGGCGCGCGCAGCGCCGCGACGGTGAGCGCGAGGTGAACCGCGCCGCCCAGCGGGATGAGCCACGCGCGCAGCGGGCTCCTCGGCGCGGCGAAGGCCAGGAGCGCGAAGGCGAAGGGCACCACCACGAGCGCGAGGGTCACCGCGTCACTCCTTGAGCGCCGAGAGTCGCCCGGTGTCGAGCGAGGCGAACTCGCGACGGATGTGGTCGACGATGATGCCCATCACGAAGATCCCCACGAAGAGGTCGAGCAGCACGCCGAACTCCACGAGGAAGGGCATCGCGGCCATGAGGCTCAACCCCATGACGAAGATCCCGTTCTCGAGGATGAGGTAGCCCACGACCTGCGAGATGGTCTTGCGCCGCGTGGTCATCACGATGAAGCCCGTGAGCACCGTCGAGAGCGACGCGGGCACGAGGAGCGAGCCCACGTGCTCCCTCGCGAGCGGGAGCGTGTCGGCGAAGAGCACCGCGAGGCCCGTCCCGAGCGCGCCCAGCGTGAGCGACGCCGCGTAGCCCACCAGCGGCTCGGCCTCGCGCCGCACGGAGATGTCACGCATCGCGCGACGCAGCATGAGCGGGATCGCCACGCCCTTGAGCGCCGTCGCCCCGAGCGCCACGAGCGCCGTGCGAGCGTTGACCTCGTGGTGCACCAGGAGTGTGAGCGCGCCGAGGATGACCCCCTGCGCCGCGCTCGCGTTGACCGCCGCGAGCAGCCGACTCGTCCCGAGCGCGTAGAGGTTCACGAGGAGCAGCGAGACCAGCAGCGGAGCGACGAGGTCAGACATCGTGGGTCACCGCGCGACGAACACAAGGGCGAGCGCCGAGAGCAGCGTCGCCGCCACGAGGAGCCGCGGCACGCGGTCGAGCCGCAGCCGCGCCATCACCGACTCGATCACCCCCACGGTCAACGCCACGCCGAGGAGCGCCGCGACGAAGACGGCCTCGGAGCCCGCGCCGTCGTAGGGCGCCGCGACGCGCGCCACGATGGCCCCGAGCACGTAGAGCTTGAGCGCCGCGCCGTAGAGGATCATCGCGAAACCCGGCCCGCTGTGGTCGAGCACCATGACCTCGTGGATCATCGTGAGCTCGAGGTGCGTCGTGGGGTCGTCGAAGGGCACGCGCGAGCACTCGACGAGCAGCACCAGCGTCGCGCTCACGAGCACGAGGGCCATCGACGCGCCCGCGAGCGTCCACGCGCCGCCGAGGCCCGGACCGAGCATCGCGCTGAGCGAGAGCGACGAGCGCACCCGCGCGAGCACGAGCATCGCCATGAAGAGCGCGGGCTCGGCGAGGCTCGCGAAGGTGGCCTCGCGCGCGGCGCCCATCCCCTCGAACGCGGAGCCCGTGTCGAGCGCGGCGGACATCGTGAAGAAGCGCCCGAGGCCCAGGAGGTACGCCATCAGCACGAGGTCGCCCGCGAAGGAGACCGGCGCGGCGTGTCCGCCGACGGGGACGAGGAGCGCCGCCGCGAGCGTCGATGCGAGGCCCACCACGGGGCCCGCGCGAAAGACCCACGTGGTCGTCTCGCTCTGCACGGAGCCCTTTCGAAGAAGCCGCGCGATGTCGTGATAGGGCTGAAAAACAGGCGCTCCCGCGCGCCCGGCGAAGGCCGCCTTGGTGCGGTTGATGACGCCGAGGAGCAGCGGCGGCAGCGCGAGCGCGAGCGCGACGTGGAGGAGCGCGCGGAGGATCATCGCCACACCACCAGGCTGACGATCATCGCGACGAGCACATAGAGGATGTAGGCGTGGACGCTCCCCTGCTGCATCCAGCGGAACCACCCGAGCGCGCGTGAGACCCGCTCGATCGCGGGGAGCACCGCGCGCTCGTACACCGTGTCGCCCACCTCGGAGTGAAACGACGACGGCGCGGGAAAAGCCCCCTCGATCACGGGCGCGTGCGCGCGCGGCTGCAGCGGCCCCGCGAAGAGCCCCACGAGCGTGTCGGCGAACGACGACGCGGTGTACTGCATCGTGCGCGACGGCGCCGCGTAGCCGCAGTCCCAGGTCACGGTCGTCGCGGCCTCGGCGCGCGGCGAGCGCCAGCGGAGAAAGAGCGCCGACGCGACGACGAGCGCGACGAGCGAGAGCGCCATCACGGTGATCCAACCCAGCGGCGCGATGGATGCGACGGCGTGCGATGAAGTGAGCTCTCCCGTCCAGGCCGCGATGGCGCGGTCGAGCGCGGGGGTGACGGCGCGCGGCGCGAGGCCGATGAAGACGCAGAGGCCCGCGAGCGCGTACATCGGCGCGCGCATCGCGAGGTCGGGCTCGTGGGCGTGCAAGGTGGCTTCGCTGCGCGGTGATCCGAGAAAGACCGCGCCGTAGACCTTGACGAAGCACGCCGCGGCGAGGCCGCCGATGAGGGC
>JBPOHC010000404.1:0-3457 GCA_052035985.1 Myxococcota bacterium
GCAGCGACGCCGTCTCGATCCTGCGCTCGTCGGTGTCGGCGCTCGCCCGTGTCATCGACGGCGTGTGTGCACCCGCAGCCGACGCGTGACCAAGGTGGCTCGTGACACCCCGTCTCAAGAATCGCTACGGAAACCCCTGCGCAGAAGGCACTTCCGCGCCGAGGCTGGCGCGTGACATCGGGGGCGTGACGGGGGCCTCCGTCCCAGCGGAGCGCGTCGCGAGCGCGAAGAACTCGGTGATCTGATGGTCGAGCCTGGCGCGTGACAGGGCCGCTTCCCTGTCCCAGAGATCGAGGATCTTGTGACGGAGTTTCGCGGGGTTGGCGTCCGAGGGTGGCGCGTGACAGGGGGCGGATGCCGGGGGCTTTGGAGGTGTCGTCTCCCCGGCGCGGAGTGCCTCGCGATGCTTGCGTTGACGCAGGCGCTCGTCCTCACGGGCCGCGTCTGGATCCGCGGCGCGTCGTCGGCGCGCGAGGGCGTTGTCACGGAGGCGACGGCACGCCTTGCCGCAGACCCGCTGCGTGCCGACCGACGAACCCGAGGGGATGAACCACGCCCGGCACTGGGTGCAACGCGAGCGCTCCCGGAGCTTCATCGGGCGAGCAGCCCACGCACGCGCGAGCCACGCGAGAGCACCCCGGCGGGTGGGTCACGATCCCGCCGTCACCGCCCGGCGAGATCAACCGCGAGGTGGGTCACGCCATCGCCGTGAGGTGGGTCACGGATTGGGCGCCGCTGAAGTTCGATCCGCAGCCCGGCGCGTCGATCATGCGGCGGACATCGCGTTCGCCCCTGATCAGGAGATACCGTGGCAGCGCGGAAACTCGCGCCGCGCGCCTATGTTCCCCTTGTCAGCGTTGAGGACGTCGGTGACCTCGCGGCGCGGCGTCCACCCGCGACGCTGACGGTCGTCGCGGGGAACTCGACCGCGTCGTAGCCGCCAACGATCAGAGCACCGCGCTCGGTCACGGCTCACCTCTGGGCAGAACCCCGGTCACGCCGAGGTCGCGCGGCGCCCGATGACGACGCGCGCGACGTCGAGCAGGACGCGGCGCTCGCCCGTCACCTCGACGCCCACCTCGCGCAGCGCCGCGACGAGGTCGGCGCGAAGGAAGGCCGGGTAGGATTCATGTTCGAAGAGCCGCACGGCACCCACCACGATGCGTCGCCAGGCGGGGTTGCGGGGCAGCGCGTAGTCGACCACGACGACGGTGCCTCCGGGCCGAGTGACTCGCGCAAGCTCGCACAAGACGCCGCTGCGCACCGTGGGCGGCATTTCGTGCAACGCGAATGAGATGCACGTGACGTCGAAAGTCGCGGCGTCGAACGGCAGCGCCGTCGCGTCCCCGACGAGGAACCTCACGTCGCGGCTGCCCTTCTCGTGACGCGCGACCGCGATCATTCGCTCCGACAGGTCCAAACCGATGACGGAGGCGCCCGCGTCAGCGAACGCGCGGGCCTGGGCGCCGGTCCCGGTCGCGACATCGAGCACGCGCGCGCCGGTCGCGATGCGGGCGTCGCGGGCTGCGAACTCTCGCACATGGCCGAACGGCGCCGTGACAAGCTCGTAGACCGACGCGAACCACGACCCATAGACGCGTCGAGTGGTCGCATAGTATGCGCGCTCCTCGTCGGTGCGTCCGGGGTCTACGGTCGGTGCGGCTGCGGGGGGGACCTGCGAGGCCTTTGCGGTCATCGGTTCCATGAGATGCTCGAACGCAAACGATGTGCCCCCTGCGAACTTCGACACGCATGGCGGCGCGAGTGGATCGCGGCGATCCGATCGATGGTCGGCGTCACGGCGAGACGCGGGTGCGACGCCTGTGGCACAGGGGCCTCCCGTGATCGCGCCGCAGTCCGGCGCCCTCCCGAATGGTCCTTGCCGGAGCGGTACGTCACACTGGCTCCACCATCAGCCGCGCGCTGCGGGCCTCGCTCGTCACCCTGCATCCGCGACGCACCACCCTGCATCCGCGACTCACCGCCCGACATCCGCGACGCGCCACCCTGCATCCGTGCGCGATCGCCCGGTGACTGACGAGCGCCGCACGGCGGGACCCGTCGCCCGCGGAACATCCTGCGGCTCAGCGCTCGGGCTCTCCCAAGCGGCGCACCGGCGCCGGATGGCATCGACCAGCGGTCGGTCTTCGAGCGGGATACCGGCCCACCAGCGGCTCCCCGGAAGTCGCGAGGACCTCCCGCGGAAGAATGCGTTCACGGCACGCCTCCCGGTCAGGGTGGCGTCCACTGCACGGTGGACCCCGGCTGCACCTCGGGACGACTCGCGAACCCGAGAACGGCGGCACCCACACCGAGCGCCGCGCCAACGCCGAGGGTGATCCCTCCGGCGAGCGCGAAGTCTTCCCGGCCGGGCCGTGACGAGTCCTGGAAGCCCAGGAGGACGCCTCCTGCGAGGGAAGTCGCAACGCCGAGCCCACCGAGGATGATCGTACCGATGATCCCGCCCACGGAGTTCGACTGGCGTCCCATCGCGTGACGCAGGATCGAGGGCGTCGCCGTGACATTCACGAAGGCGGTGCTCGCCTGCCCCGAACTCGCGTCCTCTGCGCTGAAGAGGAGCTCGTGGGTGCCGAGCGGCAGGTTCACGGCGCTGGGCGCGAGGCACAACGGCCGCAGCGTGTACTGCGTCGGCGGTGCGTAGGCGTTGTAGCCGCGCGGCCCCAGGGTCATGCCCGACGCATAGGGCACGACCTGCGTGCGCTGTGTGATGAGCTCGACGCGTGCGGGGCCCGTCGTTGCGTCGAGCGTCACCTGCCCTTCGCCCTCGTGGAGCGGCGGGGCGGGCACCGCGACCCGTGGCGCGAGTCGCGCTGGCACGGTCGGCGGAGGCAGGAACCGCGTCGAGCAGCCGCCGACGGTCCACAGGAGAATGAATCCGAGAGGCAGAGGTCTTCTTGCCATGTCGCCATACCCTTCGAGGGTCAGTGGTGCGTTGCCATTCGCGACTCCCGAACTGCGGGTCACGGTGAGGACGCTGCTCCTGCGTCCGCCGGGGGCACGGATGCGGGAGGCTCCGGCGCGGCCGTCGGGGCGTTCGCGTCGGGGGGAGGCGGGCGCTCGTTTCGATAGATGAAGGCGTAGGCGGTGGGGAGTACGAAGAGCGTGAGGAAGGTCGCGCTCACGAGGCCGCCGACCACGACCGTCGCGAGGGGACGCTGCACCTCGGCGCCTGCCGTCGGCGAGAGAGCCATGGGGAGGAACCCGAGCGCGGCGACAGTCGCTGTCATCACGACGGCCCGCATCCGGCCCTCGGCCGCGAGGTGCGCGGCCTTGAGGGCCTTGGTCCCCGCGGCGCGGAGCTTCTTCACCGTCGTGAGGAGCACCACGCCGTTCAACACCGCGACGCCGAAGAGGGCGATGAACCCGACGCCCGCGCTGATCGAGAAGGGCATCGATCGGAGGCGCAGGAGGAGCACGCCGCCCACGGCCGCGAAGG
>JBPOHC010000081.1:0-85001 GCA_052035985.1 Myxococcota bacterium
CTCGGTGGTTGGCCAGCCAACCGCCGTGAACCCCGAGCCTGCCCTCGAGCGCCTGGCGCACGCCTACCACTGGCCCATTCTACGACTGGATTGACTGCCGTGACCCACCCCTGCGTCGTTACCCTCGACAAGCGAAGCGCCCCGCGCGTGTTGTTCTCTGGTGATCGTCTCGTGGAGGTCGACCTGCCGGTCGGAACCCGCGCGATTTACTCGAAGCCGCCGCTGGCGGGGCTGAAGGATCCGGACGCGGCGATCCGCTACGCGATCAACCACCCGTACAACAGCGAGCCGCTCTACGCGAAGCTGCGCCCCGGGATGAAGGTCGTCATCGCCATCGATGACATCTCGCTCCCGCTGCCGCAGATGAGGCGCCCCGACGTGCGCGAGCGCGTGCTCACGGTGGTGCTGTCGCTCCTCGCCGACTACGGCGTCGACGACGTCGAGATCATCATCGCGACGAGCGTCCACCGGAAGATGACCGCCGAGGAGGTGCGCCACATCGTCGGCGACAAGATCTTCAACGGCTACTGGCCCAAGCGCCTCTACAACCACGACGCCGAAGACCCGCAGGGGATGAAGTACGTCGGCGAGACGGAGCTCGGCGAGAAGGTCATTCTCAACAAGAAGGCCGTCGAGTCGGACCTCATCATCTACGTGAACCTCAACCTCGTGCCGATGGACGGCGGCCACAAGAGCGTGGCCGTGGGCCTCTGCGGCTACGAGAGCCTCAAGCCCCATCACAACCCCAAGGTGATGCGGCAATGCCACTCGTACATGGACCCGAAGAGCTCGATGCTCAACACGGTCGTCGAGCGGCAGGGCCAGGTGGCCAACAAGCACCTGAACGTCTTCACCATCGAGACGACGATCAACAACCGCATGTTCGATCGTCCGCTGGAGTTCCTCGCGAAGAACGAGGACGACCTGTCGCCGTGGGACAAGGCCGCGATGAAGGGCCTCATCGCCACGCTCGACCGCACGCCGCAGGAGCTCCGCGAGCAGATCTTCCGCCGCGTCCCCTCGCCCTTCGAGATCACGGGCGTGTTCGCGGGCGAGACCGAGGCGACCCACAAAGAGACCCTCAAGCGCTGCTTCGAACAGTACGCCGTGCCCGTGAAGGGTCAGGCCGACATCCTCGTGACGGGCGTGCCGTACATCTCGCCCTACAACGTCAACGCCTTCCTCAACCCGCTGCTCGTGCAGGTGATGGCGCAGGGGTACGTGTTCAACATGTACCGCGGCCAGCCCCTCGTGAAGAAGGGCGGCACGCTCATCATCACGCACCCGGTGAGCGACCGCTTCGACCACGACCAGCACGCGCCCTACGTCGAGTTCGTGCACCGCCTCCTCCCCGAGACGCGCGACGCGATGGAGCTGCACAAGCGCTACGAGGAGAAGTTCGCGCAGAACCCCGCCTACCTCGCGATGTACCGCAAGGGCCGCGCGTACCACCCGGTGCACCCGTTCTTCATGTGGTACTGGGGCGAGGCCGGGCGGCAGCACATCGGCAGGGTCATCGTCGTCGGCGCCGACAACGAGTACATGCCGCGCATCCTCGGCTACGAGACCGCGCCCAACATGCACGAGGCGCTCGAGATGGCGAAGGACACCGCGCCTCCGTCGCCCGAGATCACCTGCCTGCACCTCCCGCCGATCGTCATGGCCGACGTCAGCGCGAAGTAGCGACAATCGCTACTGCGCCGTCGCGCCTTCGCCCACCACAGCCCCGAGGCTCCGCTCTGAAGACCCCGTCGCGGGCGCCTTCACGAAGAGCTCGCGCGTCAGGTCTTTGAGGGCCACAAGCGCCACGTCTGCGTCCGCGCCGAGGAGCGTCACGCGGTACGTGAGCGCGTCACCGTCGGGCGTCGCGATCACGGCGCCGACGCGCGCGGCGAGCAGACGCAGCGAGCGCTCCATCGGAGAGCCCGCGTCGAAGCGCACCACGAGCTCGGGCGAGAGCGACGCGCCGAAGGGAGAGCGCTCATCACGAACGGCGCACTCCACCGCGCGCACGCCGCGGACGTGGCGCCAACCGGGCAGCGGAACCACGCGGAGGGTCAGCGATCCGCCGCGGCCGAGGTCTCCGCGAACGCGCCATGCCGTGCGAGCGCGACCGCTCTTCTTCGCGATCGATCGCAGCGTCGCGCCGAGCGGAAGAAGCACCGCAGCATCAGGGAGCGGATCGACGCGCGACGACCACGCGACCCACACGAGCGACGCGAGCGCGAGGTCGGCGGCGAGCACCGAGGCCCACGCGAGCCCCTGAACCGAGGCCACCACCACGGCGATCGAGGCCACGAGGGCCGCGAGGATCGCGACGTGGCGGAGGCGCGCGTGACGGAGCGGAGAGGCCGCGACGAGATCTTTCTCAGACACTGTGCGCGGCGTCACGCGGGCGAGCACTGCCGACGCGCGGACGCGCGAAGAGGGCAATCGGGCGATCGCGGCGCCGACGAGGAGCAGCGTGCCCGCGAGCAGCGCGAAGGGGACGTGCAGCACATGGAGCGCCTGCGCAAAGACGCCGCAGTACGCCGCGGTGAGGATCGGGAGCCTGCGTCCCCCGCCGCCGTCTCCGCCCGGTGCGACGCGCGAGAGGACCTTCGCGAAGCCCACGAGAAACAGCGCCGCGAGCCCTGCAACGAGGGCCGCGAGGTCGTACGCGGGGCGCGCCTTTCGAATGACCGCGGGACGGTGCGCGACACCCGACGAGAGCCACGGGAACACCGCGGGGTCCACGGCGATTCGCGCGATCCAGCGCTCGCTCGCGGGGAGCTGACGGCGGACCGCGTGCACCACGTCACGCGAGAGCTCGGTCGAGGTCGAAGCCTCGACGCCGGGGGTCTCGTCTGCGATCCACTGCGCGCGCCGCACGCTCGCGGGGATCGCCACGCGGAGCTCCGCGCCTTCGATTCCCCTCGCCCACGGGACGGTCGAGACCTCGACGACGGCCTCGGAGCCCGCCATGCGGATCGCGCCGAGCGCGCGCAGCGAGGTGGTGTAGCGGAGGAGCACGTCGACCGTTCCCCGACGCACGCCGCGGGTCTCGTCGCCGAAGCTCACCGCGAGGCGACCCTGCGAGGTCGCGTGCGTCGTGACCGGAACCGCCGACCCGTTGCCCGCCACGGCGCTCGCCTCAATGAGCGTGAGGTCCGTCGGGAGCTCGGTTACGTCGAACTCGTGCATCCGTCCGCCGAGCACGGTCCACCGGATGCGGAGCGCGACGGTGGCGCCTCCGTCGTGGTCGAGCGTGAGCTCGGTGACGAGGCCCGAGGGGCGCGCCTCCGTCCACGCGAGGGCTGCGCCAGGCGCGGCGAAGAACGCCGTCAGCGCGGCCAGAAGCATCACCAGAGCGGTTCGACGCGCGGGGAACATGCGGCTCCCGGCGCATACCCTGCGAGGCTCGACGTCCGCGAGTTTTCGACGAGCGTCCCCGCCGTTGAAGCGCGCGCCTCGAACGTGCGAGATTCGCGGCCACTCTCGTGGCTGAGGCGACGCGCATTCGTGCTGCAGCGGTGGTGACGTCGCTGGCGGGCTCCGACGACTCGGACTACGCGGCGCTCACGGCCCGCGATCGCGCGCTGGCCGATCGGGTGAGGTCACGGCTGCGCGCCGCGGGCGACCGTCGCCGCGTCGCGGAGGCCATCGTCGCGGAGCGCTTCGCCGTGAGCCGCGCGTCTCAGGGAGCGTGCCTCGTCGCGCCCGCGGCGATCCTCTACGCGCGCTGGATGCGCTCGATGGACGCCGTGACGCGCGAGCGCGTCGCGCGGAGCCTCGACGACGCGAGCACGAGCGCCATCGCACCGCGCGTACGCAGCGCGTCGCAGCTCGACGAGCCCGAGCGCAAGCTCACGGCGTGGTTGATCGCGACAGGAGCCCGCGCGCTCGGTCACATGCCCACGGCGGTCGAGCTCGCGTCGCTGCTCGACGCGCTGCGAGGCGGCTCCGACGTGTCTGCTCCAGGTCTCGTGCGATGGGAGCGCGCGCTCCGCGTCGCAGGACGTCGCGACGCCTGCGAAGACCTCGCGCGTGCGATCGCAGGCGAGACATGACGAGCGGACTGCGCAGGCTCGGCGCGCGCCCCGACGCGCCCCCCATCGCCGCGTCGAGGGAGCGCGCCGAGGGGATCATCGCGGAGGCCAGGCGCGAGGCCGAAGCGATTCGAACGCGCGCCCGCGAGGAGGCGGAGGCCGAGCGTGTCGCGTTGACGGTCGCGTCGCGGGCCGCGTACGCGAGGTCGCTCGACGCGGAGGAGTCCACGGTGATCGCCCTGGCCTGCGAGGTCGCGCGGACCGTGCTCGGTCGGGAGGCCACGTCGGGCGAGGAGGTGCTGCGCGACGTCACACGACGCGCCGTCGAGCGGGTGCGACGCGCGAGGCTCCTGGTGTTGCGCGTCCATCCCGACGACGTCGCGGCCGCCAGACGCGCCGCCGCGGCGTGGCTCCCCGAGGGCATGGAGCGTGTGGAGCTTCACGTCGCGGCCGACGACGGAATCGAGAGGGGCGGCGTCATCGTCGACAGCGATCACGGTCGGGTCGACGCCAGGCTCGACCTCATGTGCGCAGAAGTGGCGCGGATTCTCGATGGCAGCCGTCGGGTCGTGTAGAACACGGCAGCTCACGGAGCACGCGTGCAACCAGACGACACCACCGCCCCCGGCGACGATGGCGACGCCCATTCGGAGTCCGACGTCCCCGACGAGCCCGAACCGCTGCGCTGGCGCCTCCCGCTCGCGCTCTTTCTCGCGACGGTGTTCAGCACGTTCTACGTGGGTGCCGGACAGGTGCTCCAGCACGAGCCCGCGACCTTCTTCGCGCAGCGTCGCGCGGAGGGGCTCACGACCGCGCTGAGGGCCTTCGGCTGGGCGATGGGCAAGGGGTGGGTCTTCGCGTTGCCGCTGCTCGCGATCCTGCTCTGCCACGAGTTCGGGCACTACCTCATGGCGCGCAAGCACCGCGTCCGCGCGAGCCTGCCGATGTTCATCCCGTTTCCCAACCTCTTCGGCACGATGGGGGCGGTGATCGCGATGCGAGGTCGCATCCGCACGCGCGACGCGCTCGTCGACATCGGCGCGGGAGGGCCCCTCGCGGGTCTCGCGGTGGCCGTACCCGTGACGATCCTCGGCCTCTCGCTCTCGAACGTCGAGCCCATGAACGGTCGCACGGGCGTTCTGGTCGAGGGCGACTCGCTCCTCTACCTGGCCCTCAAGCGCGTGGTCTGCGGCGCGATTCCGCCCGGTCACGACGTGTGGCTGCACCCCGTCGCTTTTGCAGGGTGGGCGGGCTTCTTCGTCACGATGATGAACCTGCTCCCCATCGGTCAGCTCGACGGGGGCCACGTCGCGTACGCGCTCTTCGGCGTCCGTCAAGATCGCTGGTCGAAGCTCGTCTCGTACGCGCTCTTCTGCCTCGCGGCGGGGATCGCGCTGTGGGTCTGGCGCACGACGCCTGACGCGATGCGAGACAGCGCCGCGTTCACGCCCGCCGTCGTGTGGTGCATGTGGTCGCTCCTCTCGCGCGGCGTGATGCGCCTCTCGGGCGACCGTCACCCGCCGACCGGCGAGGAGCCGCTCTCCCCCGGACGTCGCCGCGTCGGGGTCTTCACGCTGGTGTGCTTTCTGCTGCTCTTCATGCCGCTCCCGATCCGACTGATCTGAGCGGCGGAGACGAGGCCCTACTGGCGCGCGGCCTTGCGCTGCGCCTTTCGGCACGCGGCGCAGACGCCGTAGAGCTCGTGGCGGTGCGAGCGGAGTTCGAAGCCGTGGGTCGACGCGACGCGGGCCTGCTCGCGCTCGATGGCCTCGTCTTCGAACTCCACGATGACCCCGCACGACGTACAGATCAGGTGGTCGTGGTGCTCGCCGACGAGTTCGAAGCGCGTCGCGCCGCCTTCGAAGCGTCGCTCGGTGACGATGCCGCTCTCCTGAAAGACGCGGAGGGTGCGGTACACGGTGGCCGCGCCGATGCGTGCGTCGCGGTCTCTCACGGCGCGGAGGAGCTCCTCCGCGGTCACGTGGCGCCCCATCGCGGCGAGGGTCTCGAGGATGAGCTCGCGCCGCGTGGAGCTCTTGAGCTTGTTGCGCACGACATGGTCGCGCAGCCGCGTGCGTAGGACGTCAAAATCGGGGGGGTCGTGCACGGGCGCTCCTGCTGCGCGAGTCGATCGACGCGGGTCCCCTCGGCGAACCGCTGGTCGTGTGGTGAGCCACGAGCGGAGAACGTCAGACGACACCGGAGCGTCGTCAAGCATTCATCGCTGGCGGATTCAGTCGTGAGGGATCGAGGCGTCGTTGGATGCTGCCCCGGCGTCTTCGGGCTCGCGGGCTGACGGATCCGGTCCGTGGGTGATCCCCATCATGGGCACCCCCATGGCGCTGCGTACGGTGTTGGCGACGGCGCAGTCGTGCTGGCTCACGTTGGGGACGCGCCCCGGAGAGGCACCGCGAGGTGGCGCAGGGACGCCCGCGATGCGAAACGGCACGAGCACGAGGTCGTTGCCCTCTCCGCGCGCCCTGAGGAGAGCCTTGCCGTCGGTGAGATCGTAGACATAGACCCTGGTGGGTCCCTCTACGGGCGTGCGTCCCTCGTCGACGGCGAGCATGAGGTATCGCCTCGAGAGGCTCTGCTCGATGAGGGCTCCGTCGCGCTGGAGTCGCCCGCGGAGGTCGACGCGGAGCGCGGAGATGCGCTCGGGAGAGTCGGCCCCACGAACGTTGTCGACATACGAGGGACGCAGGAACGCGCCCTTGTCCAGGAGCTCCCTCGCCCACGTGAGCTCGAGACCGAGGCAGGGCAGGAGCTGGTCGGCGTAGCGGTGACGAACCGAGGCCGCGAGGTCGCCGCGGTCGTGGATCTCACCGAGGCGGGTCCGCGCGTAGAGCAGGGGCTCACGCGTGAGCGCCTCCCAGGTGAAGCTGGGATCGCGCAGCGCCCCCTGCCAGGGCCCCACCGACTGGAGGATCACCGTCTCGATGCGATCACGCTCAGCGTTGTACCGCGGCGCGAGCGCGCCCGTGAGGGAGGCGTGCTCGCGCAGGAGCTCCGCGCGTCGGGCCTCGAGCTCCCGGTGCCTCAGGGTGAGCCAGACCGCGGGGAACGCGATGACCACCGCGAGCACCGGAATCCAGAAGCGCCACTTGATGGTCGGGAGGAAGTCGAGGTCGCCGCGAGGGATCATTCCCCGGTGCGGCGACTCTTGAGAAGGTTCAGGGGAGGACGGGTCGTTCGACAAGGCGCACCTCGCGGGTTCGGGAGAGGGTTACGCCTCAATGACCGCGGGAGGGAGCTATTCGTTCGAGGCGCTCGCGTTGCCCTTGGTCACTGCGAAGTTGAGGCGGGTGAAGCCCGCCTGGGCGCAGGTGCGGGCGACGGTCTTGATCACGTTCCAGCTCACGCGACGGTCGATCTGGAAGACGATGTCGCCCTGGAAGGTCTCGCCCGGGTGCAGCACCGGGAACTCACGCTTGGCCTGATCGAGGCGCTCGTAGAGGCGGTCGATGCGGTCGGTCACGCCCGCGAGTTCGCGCGGGGTCGTGATGCGCTGCCCGTCCATCAAGACCGCCTGATCGGAGATCGAGATGATGGGCGCGCTGATGAGCGGGTCGGCGTGCGGGATCGTCGGGACCTCGAGGCTGGCCGACGACTGGATCTGCTGCTGCGTGCCGAACTGCGAGAGGAGGAACACCACCGTGATGACCAGGTAGTCGATCATCGAGGTGAGGTTGAGATCCGCGTTCACGCCCTTGTGCCCGCCGCCGCGCAGACGCTTCTGCGCGAACTGGAGGGGGAGCGCGTGAAACAGAACCGGCTTGGCCGCCACGGGGCGACCGAGCGGTCCGGTCTTGTGAGGCATCTTGCCAGGCTTGCTGACGGGCATCGGGGTCCTCGCTGCGTGTGTTTCTCGATGCCGCTCAGAGGAAGCGGATCGTGACCTCGTTGCGGGATGCCAGGCCAAAGACCTCGTAGACCGTGTCCATCACCCGGATGATGTCCTGGTAGGGCACGGCCCCGTCGGGCTGGAGCCAGACCTCGCGGTTCTGCGCGTTGGCCCTGTGGCGCTCGTCGAGCATTCGCTTGAGCTCGTCGTAGCGCTGCGGGCCGTTGTTGATGTCACGCATGTCGGTCGCGTTGACGCCGACACGGAGCCCCGTGGGGGAGATCTGGATCTTGAGCTGATCCTGCGGCTGATCCTGCGGCTGATCGGGCGCAGGAGCTCCGCGGGGCTGCTGCGCCTGTACGGCGCCGATCTGGGTCCACACGGCGGTCATGAGGAGGAACGCGATGCATGAGATCAACAGGTCGATCATGGGGACCATGTTGATCTGCATGTCGACGGACTTCTTGCCTCCGCCACCGCCGCCGCTATCGACTGAGACGCCACCCATCTGTCATCGCCTCCGTTTCGCCTCGGACCCGCTTCGAGGATCTGATACCCGCAGAGGGATCAGCCCGCGTCCTTGGCGCCCGCGACGTTGATCTTCGAGCGGTTGTTGGTCACGAGGTTGAGCACCTGGACGGTAGCCTCGTTGATGTCGTCGACGATCGCCTGGGTCTTGCCGTTGAGGAGGGCGAAGCCGATGAGACCAAGGATCGCGATGATGAGGCCGAAGGCCGTGCAGTTCATGGCTTCGGAGATGCCGCCCGCGAGGAGCTCCGCCTTGCGGGCAGGGTCGATCGTGGGGCCGCCGTCACCGTGGCCGCCCACGGCGCCGAACGCGCTGATGAGGCCGGTGATCGTGCCGAGGAGGCCCGAGAGCATCGCGAGGTTCGAGAGCAGGGCGAGGTACGCCGTGCGGTGCTCGATCTTCGGGAGTTCTCGCAGCGCCGACTCGTCCATCGCGGCCTGGACCTCACCATCGGGGCGGTTGACCTTCATCAGACCGGCCTTGACGATGCGCGCCAGGGGAGCCTGCGCGCTCGAGCAGAGCTTGATCGCCCGCCCGACATCGCCCGCGAGGATGCACTTCTGGACGTTCGACAGGAACGCGTCCTTGTTGATGGACGACTTGAACAGGTACATCGCTCGTTCGACCGTGATCGCGATCACGAACACGCCCCAGAAGACGATGGGCCACATGCCCCAGCCGCCCTCTTTGAAGTGGGTACCCAGACTGTGCAACATCGCGGATTCCTCCTCAGAGCATCGACTTCGCTCGGAGACGTCCGAGCGGATTGGTGACGTCCTTGTCTGACTGCGAGGTCGATCCTCGCAGAGCCTGACAGCCCGCCTTCTGGCGAGCGCGTTGAACCTCTACACGACCGACGGCAACAGATTCCAGTGCATTTCGCATCGACGGTCAGATCCGTTGCTTCGCGCGGTGGGGGCCTTGTGACCGGCAACGTCCACGCGGCACTTGTACAGCGCGGGCGCCCGGCGCGAGACCCGCGGCGCAAACCCCGAGCGGCGCTTCGAACAGGCGCAGCGCCGACGTGGGGCGGTCGGAACGTCGGCGATGATACCGGCGAGGTCAGGGGTGTCAACATCGCCCCAGAGTTTGCGCTGCGCCCTTGAATTCATGATGTTTCGTGGAGTACGCCGCGAGGCGCGCGAGCCCCCTGCGGGGCGCGTGACGCGCTCGCTCGACGCCGACGGCGGGCGTCTCCGTCATGACAGCGATGAAGCTCGACAGTTCTCGCGTTCTGCGCTTTTCGTGAGGCTTTCGAAGGGCTGTCGGAGGCGGTTGACATCGAGCTTTCGCGCGGGATAGGGTGCCGCCGCTCTGGCGCCGCGTGTCTGTCCATCCGAGGAGTGATTCGGAGGGCGGAGGACACGGGCGGTAGAGCAGTCGGACGGAATCAACTCCCTCGCCTAACCCCCTCTCAATGAGGCGCTTCACCCACAGCGAGGGATGGGATACGGTTCCCCCGACCACGACGGAGAGAGCCTCATCGGTTCGGTGACGAAGTAAGGAGCGGAAGGGACGATGCAGTCGACGCTTGTGCAGTTGCTCTTGCTGGCCCAACAGACGGGGGGCGCCGAACACCAGGCGGAGGCAGTGGGCCTCGCGGGTCTCTATGAGAAGCTCGGCTGGCCCTTCTTCGTGAACATCTTCATCTCGATCATCGTGCTCGCGACGATCGCGGAGCGCGTGATCTACCTGTTCACGAAGTTCCGCGTGAACAACAAGGAGCTGCTCGCGCAGGTGCGGAAGCTCGTGCAGGCGGGCAACATCGACCGCGCCGTGAAGCTCTGCGAGGCGGGTGACTTCCCGGTGTTCCGCGTGTTCCGCGCGGGCCTCACGCAGGTCAACCGCGGCGAGGAGTCGGTGGTCACCGCCATCGAGGAGCAGCTCATGGACGTGACGCCGCTCGTCGAGAAGCGCATCAACGCCCTGTGGTCGCTCGCCAACATCGCGACCCTCTTCGGCCTCCTCGGCACCATCCTCGGCCTCATCCACACGTTCGGCGCCCTCGACCGCGTGAGCGACCCCGGCCGCCGCCAGCAGCTCCTCGCGCGCGGCATCTCCGAAGCCATGAACAACACCGCGCTCGGCCTCGGCATCGCGGTGGCCTGCATGGTCGCGCACCTCCTCCTGAACGAGTGGAAGAAGAACATCCTCGCGGACCTCGAGCTCAACGTCTCGAAGCTCCAGAACCTGCTCACGGTGGGCCGCCCGCAGGGGTGACGCCGGCGGAGCGCCACGCGACTCCCCGCAACTGAGGTCCACCCGATGCCCCCCAGGTTCACCGCAGCTCAACACGCGATCATCGCCAAGCGCGCGAGGGCCAAGGAGCATGGCCCCGACGACGGCGGCGGCGAGCTGAACATCATCCCGTTCCTCGACATCATCATGAACGTGCTGATGTTCCTCCTCGCGACGATCGCGACGGTGTTCACGGCCACGATCCCCGTCCCCGCTCCGTCGAGTTCGAACCGTCCGGGCCCCACGCCGCAGCAGGAGCGCCTCAACATCACGGTGAAGATCTCGCCGTCGGGCTACATCGTCGGCGCGGGCGGAGGCTTCCTCATGCCCGGCTGCACGACCGTCGGCGCCGCCACCGTGACCGTGCCCAACCGCTCGTCGGGCGATCAAGACGGCCACATGCAGGACTTCGCCGCCCTCACGCAGTGCATGCAGTCGATCCGCCGCCAGTGGGCGACGGAGGTCGCGAACGACCACTCGATCAACGTCTCGCCCAACGGCGACATCCCCTACGGCGTGCTCGTGAAGACCATCGACGCCGTGCGAGAGTCTCGCCCCGGCGCGTGCCGCATCGCCGAAGACGGCCACGGCGGCGACTTCTCGAACGCCGACTGCCTCTTCCCCGAGGTCACCCTCGGCGTGCTCAGGAACTGACGGCCTCCCACCTTATGCTCGCCCCTTACGAAGGAGCGCCCACGCGATGACTGCGACTGCCCACGCCGAGAAGCCTTCGATGGTCGCGATGCTGCGCGAGGTCAACCGCCGCAAGCGAAAGAACAAGACCGAGCACGCCGACGAGGGGCTCAACGTCGTGCCGATGATGGACATGATGACCATCATCCTCGTGTTCCTCCTCAAGTCGCTCTCGGCCTCGTCCGCGAACATCCCGCAGGGTGACGACCTCCGCCTCCCGCACTCGTCGATCAACACGTCGCCGTCGAACGCCCTCCAGGTGATCGTCTCGCGCGTCTCGATCGCGGTGAACGGCCGCTTCGTCGCCTCGCTCCGCAACGGCTTCGTCGACCCGGCGATGAAGCGCGGCGGCAGCAACGGCCTGCTCATCAACCCGCTGGCCGACAACATGCGCGACCAGCTCCAGGTGCAGCAGGCGATGCCCCGGCCCAACAACGCCCCCTTCCGCGGCGAGGTGGCCATCATCGCCGACCAGGGCCTCCCCTCGCGAACGGTCTTCGAAGTGCTCTACACCTGCGCGCAGGCGGGCTTCGCAGACTTCCGCCTCCTCGTGCTCAAGGGCCGGGGGAACTGAGCCCCTCCCCGATGCTCTGGACCAAGATCCTCGCCGTCATCGTGGTGCTCGCCCTCCTCGGGGGCCTGCTCTATCTCGGCTCGCGCATCCCTCCGAACGACTCGGGCTCCGACGGCTAGTTAGCGCCCGTTCGCGTCGCCGTTAGGCCATTGACGGCCCCCACGTCGCCCTCTCCCCCTCCCCCTGATTTTCGCTGCGATCTACGTCGTTTCGAGTGCGTTGCGACGCGGCCCGGATCTTGCGCCGTGTGCGCCCACTGTTCCGCCGCGCGAGGCGATGTGCGTCGTTGACAACGGTCGCGTGTTCGTGTGACGAGACGCGGCGCGGTGCGCGCGCCCATCGGATGAGCGGCGTTCGAAACCAGAGCTGTAGGGAGCGAAAGAAGTCCATGAGAAGGTTCGTCACTGCGGCGCTGCTCGCCGGCCTCGTCCCCGCAAGCGCGCTCGCGCAGCAAACGCCTGCCCCTGCGGCCACGCCGACCGCGTCCGCGCCTGCAGCGACCCCGGCGCCTGCCGCGACTCCGGCGCCGGCCGCAGCAGCGAGGAGGCCCAACCCCTGGGCGGGCTCTCAGCTCAACGTCCAGACCTCGGCGAACGGCGCGTTCTTCGACCGCAGCTACGTGCAGAGCGGCAACAACATGGCCGCGGCGGATCTCAGCATCACGCTCTCGCCGCGCTATCGCCTCAACCGCATGTTCCAGCTCCGCGCGTCGTGGAACTTCAGCGTCGAGTTCACCAACGCTGACACGACGAACACGTTGCTCGAACCCCGCTTCAGCGATCCGTCGCTCGACCTCTGGGCGACGGGCCTCCCGGCCCTCGGCAACCTTCGCTTCGCCCTCGCGGCGGGCCTGGTCTTCCCGGTCTCCGCGGAGTCTCGCGCGAACACGCTGATCCTCACGCCCCGCGTGATCGGTCAGGCCGCGTGGGGCGCCGATGCGCTCGGCGGCGAGTTCGCCCTCATCGGCCGCGTCGCCTACTCGCACCCCTTCCAGCAGTTCACGACGGCGGGCATCCGTGGTGACTTCCCCTACCCCCGCACCTGCGCTCCCGGGACGGGTGATTGCAGCGGTCAGCTCCGCGGCTCAACCAACGTCCACGACCAGCTCACCTGGTCGGTGATCCTCGCGCAGACCTGGGGCGACTGGAGCCCCGGCGTCTTCTTCCAGATGATCCACCAGTGGGCGTACGACATCCCCAACGCCACGCTCGGCACGGGCGCAACCGACTCGCACTACCGCCAGTCGACCTACTTCGCAGGGTGGCTCGATTACAACCCCGTGGGCTGGCTCACGCTCGAAGCGGGCTACCAGCTCCAGCGCAGCATCCTCGACGGCGACGGGCGCTACGGCAACCCCCTCGGCAACGACTACCAGGACTGGCGCGTGTACCTCAGCGCCAACATCGTCCTCGACAAGTTCTTCGAGGCGTTCTCGGGCTCGGGCGCGGCCGGCAGCGGCGTCATCCGCACGCAGAACACGCCCCGCACGCCGATCCTCCCCTTCGCCCGCTTCTGAGCCTCGCGCGGCGGCGCCTCCCTCACGAGACCCGCTTCCCATCACACGTCGACGTCTCTATGCTCCCGCCGTTCGCGGGCATCGGAGCCGTCCGCGACGAGAGGGACTACGTGAGTCTTCAGCACGACGCGCTGCTCGATCTCTACCGACAGATGGTGCTGATCCGACGCTTCGAAGAGGCCGCCGCGAAGGCGTACTCCCAGGGCCGGATCGGCGGGTTTCTCCACCTCTACATCGGGCAGGAGGCGAGCGCCGTGGGGGCCCTCTCGACGCTCACCCGTGACGACTACGTGGTGGGCACGTACCGCGACCACGGCCTCGCGCTCGCCCGCGGCATGTCAGCCCGCGCGTGCATGGCGGAGCTCTACGGCAAGGTCACCGGGTGCTCGAAGGGCCTCGGCGGGTCGATGCACTTCTTCGACGCCGAGCGCAGGATGATGGGCGGCTACGGCATCGTCGGGGGTCACGTCCCGCTCGCGGCGGGCTGCGCGTTCGCCGCGAAATACAGGGGGTCGGGTGAGGTCACGCTGTGCTTCCTCGGCGAGGGCGCCGTGAGCATCGGCGACTTTCACGAGGCCCTCTCGCTCGCCGCGCTGTGGAAGCTCCCGCTCGTCACCGTCGTCGAGAACAACGGCTACTCGATGGGCACGCCGCTCTCGCGCACGATGTCGGTGCCCGACTCGAGCCAGAAGGCCTTCGCGTACGGCATGGCGCGCGACCGCTTCGAAGCCACGGACGTCAGCGTCGTGCGCGAGCGCGTCGCCGTCGCCGTCGAGCGCGCGCGGCGCGAGTCGCTGCCGACGCTCATCGAGGTGCAGACGTATCGCTACCGGGGTCACTCGATGAGCGACCCGGGCAAGTACCGCACGGCCGAGGAGGTCGAGGCGCACAAGAAGAACGACTGCATCGCCAACGCCGAGTCCGCCCTGCGCGCGCTCGGTGTGTCCGACGAGGCCCTCGCCGCGGTCTCGCAGGCCGTCGAGGCCGCGGTCGACGCCTCGGTGCGCTTCGCCGACGAGAGCGACTAGCACGGAGAGGCGCTCATCGAGGCCTACACCTATGCGTGAGCTGCGTTACCGAGAGGCCCTGCGAGAGGGCATCGCCGACGAGATGGAGCGTGACCCCAGGGTCTTCATCGTGGGCGAAGAGGTGGGCTACTACCAGGGGGCCTACAAGGTCACCGAGGGGCTGCTCGAGCGCTTCGGCGCGAAGCGCGTGATCGACGCGCCCATCGCAGAGGCGGGCTTCGCGGGGCTCGCGATCGGCGCCGCGATGGCGGGCCTGCGCCCCATCGTCGAGTTCATGACCTGGAACTTCAGCGCCGTCGCGTTCGATCAGATCCTCAACAACGCGGCGAAGGTGCGGCAGATGTCGGGGGGGCAGTTCACCTGTCCCATCGTGTTCCGCGGGCCCAACGGCGCGGCGAGGCAGACCGGCGCGCAGCACTCGCAGTGCTTCGAAGCGTTCTACGCGCACGTGCCCGGGATCAAGGTCGTGAGCCCCGCGACGGCGGCCGACGCGAAGGCGCTCATGCGCGCCGCGATCCGCGACGACAACCCCGTGCTCGTGCTCGAAGACGAGCGGCTCTACGGCACCAAGGGCGACGTGCCCGAAGGCGAGCACATCGCCTCGATCGGCGAGAGCCGCGTCGCGCGTGAGGGCGCGCACGTCACGGTGGTCACCTGGGGCAAGATGCTCCTCGCGTCGCTGGCGGCCGCCGAGCTGCTCGCGAAGGAGGGCGTCGAGTGTGAGGTGATCGACCTGCGGAGCCTCCGTCCGCTCGATCACGCGCCCATCCTCGCGAGCGTCGAGAAGACCGGGCGCTGCCTCGTGGTGCAGGAGTCGTGGCCCTTCGGCGGCGTGGGCGCCGAGGTCGTCGACCGCGTGCAGCGCGACGCGTTCGGAGCCCTCGCCGCGCCGGTGCTCAGGGTCACCGGGCGCGACGCGCCGATGCCCTACAACAAGAAGCTCGAAGACCTCACGATCCCGTCGACCGACACGGTGGTGCGCGGAGTCCGCGCGCTCCTCGCGTACTGAGAGAAGAAGCGCACATGGCCCGAGTCATCGAACTGCCCAAGCTCTCGCCCACCATGGAAGAAGGGACCCTCGTGCGCTGGTCGAAGCGCGAGGGCGACGCGATCGGCGTCGATGACCTCCTCGCCGAGGTCGAGACCGACAAGGCCACGATGGAGTTTCGCAGCTTCGACCGCGGCACCCTCCTCGCGCGGCTCGTCGCCGAGGGGGCCGTGGCGAAGCTCGGTCAGCCCGTGGCGATCTTCGGCGAGCCCGGCGAAGACGTGTCGGCCCTCGTCGCGCAGCTCACGGGAAAGGCCCCCGAGCGGCCGTCCGCGCCCGCGGTGCTGCCCGCGCCCATCGCGGCCCCGAGCGCTGCGCCGCCGTCGAGCGCTGGAGCTCCGACCAAGGCCCCGCAGCCCGTCGCGCAGGGCCCCGCGGCCTCGACCGCGAAGAGCGAGTCGGGCGTCGCGGGGGTCATCCTCGCGCCCTCGTCTCCGCGCGTGCGACGCATCGCGAGGGAGCTCGACCTCTCGCTCGCGGGCGTGAAGGGCAGCGGCGCCCACGGCCGCGTCACCGAAGACGACCTCCCCACGATCGCGCCGCGCGCGACGCCCGCGGTGGCGCCCGCGCAGACCGACGCGCTGATGCTCGCGGTCAAGCCTGGCGACACGCTGAAGACCCCGTCGCCCACGCGCCGCACGATCGCGCGCAGGCTCGTCGAGGCCAAGCAGACCGTGCCGCACTTCTACCTCGAGGCCGACCTCGACGTCGAAGCGCTCGCGGCGCTGCGAGAGCAGCTCAACGAGGGCGCGTCCGCCGAAGACAAGGTGTCGTTCAACGACCTCATCGTGCGCGCGTCGGCGCTCGCGCTGAGAGCCGTGCCCGAGTCGAACGCCTCGTGGATCGACGGGCAGATCGTCGTCTACGGCCGCATCGACATCTCGATCGCCGTGGCCATCGAAGACGGGCTGGTGACACCCGTGATCCGCGGCGCCGACAGGCTCAGCGTGAGGGCGCTCGCCCGCGTCGCGAGGGACCTCGCCGCGCGCGGCAGGGCCCGCAAGCTCAAGCCCGAAGAGATGCAGTCGGGGACCTTCTCGGTGTCGAACCTCGGGATGTTCCAGGTCGACAGGTTCGCGGCGGTGATCAACCCGCCGGAGTCGATGATCCTCGCGGTGGGGGCCACGCGCGACGTGCCCGTGGTCAAGGGCGGCGCCGTGGTGCCTGGCAAGCGCTGCGCGGTGACCCTCTCGTGCGATCACAGGGTCGTCGACGGCGCCCTCGGGGCGCGCTTCCTCCTCGCGCTGCGGAAGCTCGTGGAACGCCCGCTGGACATCCTCGCGTGAGGGATGTTACGGGCGATTGACCGTCGGCGAGACGCGCAGCGAGCGTCGGCGGGACGGAGCGTTCGTATGGTCCCTTCGCGGCTGTTCATCGCGCACGAGGCCCTCGAGGCGTGGGTCGCGGACGGGCGCGCCGAGATCGATTCCGAGGCGCTCACCGACCACGAGACCGGGCGACACTTCAAGCTCCGCGAGGGCGTGCGATTCCTCGAGGAGGTCACCGGCGCGGGTGACACCGCGAACCTCGTCGGCAAGGTGAAGGACCTCGAACAGATTGCCGCGATGGGCGGCGAGCAGATGGCAGACTCGGTGATCCTCGGAGAGAACGCGTACAGGGTGCAGTCGGGCTTCGTGGGCATCCCCGAGGTCGAGGTCGTCGCCCGCCGCGTCGCCCCTCCCCCGCTGCCGACCGCGAACCGAAAGCCCACCCGCGAGTCCGACGACCCCCTCCAGAACCAGACCCTCGTGGCACTTCAGAAGTTCTTTCTCACCAACGTGAAGTAGCGCCCATTTCCCCCGTGTCACCCTGGCTCGCAACCTCCGCGTTCTACGCCGCCGCGACGCTCTACGGCCTCGCTGGCGCGACGCTGCTCGCGCACCTCGCGGGCGCCAAACGCGCGATCCCCGTAGCGTGGGGTCTGCGCTTTCTCTCGGGCGCGGCGGTCTTTCACGGGGCCTTCGAAGCGCTTCGCTGGATCGGCGGCGCGGGTCCCTTCGCGGGCATCCGTGACTCGCTCTCGACGCTCGCGCTGCTCGTCGTGCTGGCCTTTCTGGGCGTCCGTCGCGTGCGTCAGCGCGTCGAGGTCGTCGGCGCCTTCGTGGCCCCCCTCACGCTGCTCATGCTCCTCGCGTCGCGGGCTCCGTCGGAGCGCCCCGAGGGGCAGATCGGCGGCGCGCTCCTGGCGCTGCACGTGGGCTCGGTGCTCGTGGGCACCGCGGCCTTCACCGTGGCCTTCGCGATGGCGCTCTCGTATCTCCTCCAAGAGCGTCAGGTGAAGCGCAAGCGGTTGAGCGGGCTCTTTCAGCGCCTGCCGCCGCTCGACGTGCTCGATGACCTCGGGTACCGCTGCGTCGCGGTGGGCCTGCCCGCGCTCACGCTCGGCATCGTGACGGGGCTCTTCGTCGGCGTGCGCACCTCGACGGGAGGGCCACTCGCCGCGTGGCAGCAGTACGTCGGAATGGGCGCCTGGATCCTCTTCGCGAGCGTGCTCGTGCTGCGCCTCGCAGCGGGCTGGCGAGGCCGCCGCGCCGCCATCGGGACCATCCTCGGCTACGCGAGCGCCGTGCTCGTACTCGTCGGGTATTACCTTCGTGTTGGGAGGCCATGACCTCTCGCTTCGTGGTCGTGGGTGTCAACCACAAGTCCGCGCCGATCGAGACGCGCGAGCGCGTCGCCGTGTCGTTCGACGGGCTCGACGACGCCGTGCGCGCGGTGAAATCCCTCCCCGGCGTGCGCGAGGCGATGATGGTCGCCACGTGCAACCGCGTCGAGGTGTACGCCTCGGGCGACGACCTCGACGCCGTGTCGAACGCGCTGCGCACGTACTTCGATCACCGCGGCGCGACGGCGTACGTGTACGAGCACCGCGGCGACGCGGGGATCAAGCACGCGTTCCGCGTGGCGGCGAGCCTCGACTCGCTCGTCCCTGGCGACGCGCAGATCCTCGGGCAGGTGAAGGAGGCGTACGGCGTCGCCCGCGACGCGCGCTGCGCGGGTCAGGTGCTCGGGCGCGTGATGCCGCGCGCGTTTCAGGCCGCGCGGCGCGTGCGGTCGGAGACCACCATCGGGCAGGGCCAGGTGAGCATCGCGAGCGTCGCCGTCGACCTCGCGAAGGGCATCTTCGGCGACCTCTCGGGCCGTCAGGTCGTGGTGCTCGGCGCGGGCAAGATGGCGCTCGGCGCGGCGCGCTCGCTCGTGCGTCACGGCGCGAAGCTCGCGGTCGCCAACCGCAGCTACGACAAGGCCGTCGCGCTCGCGAAGGAGCACGGCGCCGCCGCGCACCCGCTGACAGACCTCCCGTTGCTACTCCAGCACGGAGACGTGATCGTGTGCTCGACGGGCGCGTCGACCTTCGTGGTGGGCCACGACGACGTGCAGAAGGCGATGAAGTTCCGCCGCGGACGATCGCTCTTTCTCATCGACATCGCGGTGCCGCGCAACGTCGAGCCCCGCGTGGGCGACCTCGACAACGTCTACCTCTACAACATCGACGACCTCGATCAGATCGTGACCGAGGGATCGTCGACGCGCGCCGCCGCCACGGCCGCCGCGGAGAAGGTGCTCCACGAGGAGCTCGAGTCGTTCCGCGGAGAGCTGCGCGCGCGCGGGGCGGCGCCGGTGATCACGGCGCTGCGGACGCGCTTCAAGGCGACGGCGAAGGCCGAGCTCGAGCGCTCGCTCGCGAAGCCGCTGAAGCACCTCGGCGCCGACGAGCGCAAGTCGCTCGAGGTGATGCTCGACGCGATGGTGAACAAGCTCCTGCACGCGCCCACGATCGCGCTGCGCAAGCAGGCCGACACGCCCGAGGGCGCGCGCCACGAGGAGGCGCTCCGGGCCCTCTTCGACCTCGCCGACGACGAGAACCCCACGGAGACCGCATGACGACCCTTCGCCTCGCGACGCGCAAGAGCGCGCTCGCCCTCGCCCAGAGCCGCATGGTCGCGGCGGAGCTCATCGCGCGCAACCCCGGGCTCGTCATCGAGGAGGTCCACGTCGTGACGCAGGGCGACCGCGTGACCGATCGCGCGCTCTCGGAGGTCGGCGGCAAGGGGCTCTTCGTCAAGGAGATCGAAGAGGCCCTCCTCGCGAACCGCGCCGACGTGGCCGTGCACTCCATGAAAGACCTCCCCGCCGAAGTGGCGCCGGGGCTCGTGGTGGCGTGCGTTCCTCCGCGCGAGAGCCCGTGGGATCTGCTCGTCACGCGCGACGGACGCTCGCTCGACGCGCTCGCATCGGGCGGCCGCGTGGGCACGAGTTCGAAGCGTCGCGAGATCGCGCTGAAGGCTGCGCGACCCGACCTCGACGTGGTGATGCTCCGAGGCAACGTCGACACGCGCCTGCGCAAGCTCAACGAGGGCGAGTACGACGCGGTGATCCTCGCGGAGGCGGGCGTGCGGCGGCTCGGGCTCTCTCCCACGGCGGTGCGCCTCGAAGGCGTGCTCGTGCCGGCCATCGCGCAGGGCGCGCTCGCGCTCGAGTGCCGCGCCGACGACAAGGTCACCGCGGAGATCATCGGCCGCTACCACGACGCCCGCGCGTCGCTCGAGACCGTGGCCGAGCGCGCGGTGATGCGCCGCCTCGGCGGGAGCTGCATCGTCCCCATGGGCGCGCTCGCGCGATGGAGCGACGACGGATCGCTCGCGATGACGGGCTTCTACGCGACCGACGACGGCGCGCGCGCGGTCCACGCAGAGCACACGGGCTCGGCGCGAACGAGCGACGAGGCCCTCGCGGTGGGCGAGGCGCTCGCAGAGAAGCTCGCAGCGGCGCTCGCGAAGGCGTAGCGAGACAGCGCATCGATCGACTCCGATCGCGCGTCGACGACGACGACAACGCGACGACAATCGCTGACGACTGAGTGCAACCGTGGTGCGGCTCGCGGACAGCGCGCGCCCTCGATGCGACGCATGCTCTGTGGTGTCAGAGAGCGTCGGCGCCGCATCGCTCGGGCCCCGTCGACGCTCCCCGCAGCGACCGTCACGCGACGATCGCGACGGAGACGTCTTGCCTGAGCGCATCCCGTCGAAGGAGTCGCCACCATGAACAAGTACGCGCTCGTGTTCCTGCTCGCCGTGTCCGCCTGCCGCCAGTCGACGCCCGCGCCCGAGAGCACCGAAGCTCCGACGACTGCGCCTGCGCCCGAGGCTGCGCCGACGCCCGCTCCGACGCCTGCGCCCGCGCCCGAAGCCGCGCCGACGCCCGCGCCTGAAGCTGCGCCCACGCCCGCCGCGAACGATGGTGGCGCCGCCGCGCCGACCGCTGCGCCCGCCGCTGCGCCCGCCGCTGCGCCCACCGCCGCGCCCGTGCACTGAGAGGGCTGCGCTCGCGCTTCGCGCTACGATCGCGCTCCCCGATGGCACCCGGTGAACGGATCGACCTCGTCGCAGCGCTTCAGATGTTCAACCGCAAGGAGCGCTTCTTCCTCGTCGGGAGGGCGCTCGGCAACCCCGCGTTCGAGCCCTCGGCGGAGTTCCGTCGCGAGCTCGGCGCGGTGCTCAACGTCGACGTTCCCGCGCAGTGCTTCTGCGCGATGGACTACCACCTCGACTGGCTCTTCGGCGCGCTCCACGTGAGCGCGAACGGAGTCCCGAGCGCGCCGCTCGCGCGCAACGACGGAGAGGTGCAGGGCAACATCGAGGACGTCGACCTCATGCTCGCCTTCGCGACCGACGAGACGCATCACGTGGTGCTCCTCGAAGCGAAGGCCGAGTCGAGCTGGACCAACGAGCAGATGCGCTCCAAGGCCGCGAGGCTGCGCGCGATCTTCGGCGACGACGGAGCCCGCTGGCGGGGCGTGCGTCCCTCGGTGGTGCTGATGTCGCCGTCGCGTCCGGGTCGACTCGACACGCGCGCGTGGCCCGCGTGGATGGCGCCTGACGGTCAGTTCCGTTGGCTGCGGCTCGCGCTGCCCGAGGGGCTCCACAAGCTCACGCGCTGTGATGCGCAGGGTCGCGACGACGAGCGTGGAACGCACTGGCGCGTCGATCGAACGCGGTGAGGGCGCGTCGAGTTCGCCGCGTAGCCTCGCGCGACGCTCAATACCCCGCGGGGTGCGGCTTCCTCAATCCCGTCGCGCGGAACCACCGAAGCGCGCGGTTCCTCACCTGCCACGGGAGCATGTACCAGGGCTTCCACGCGATCGCGCCGAGCTGACGCGTGAGGTTCTCGCGCGGACTCATCACACCGCGCGCGCTGAGATCCACGGGCGCCGCCTGCTCGCGACACACCGCGAGTCCGTAGGGCTCCCACCGCCCAGCCACAACGCCGGGGTAGTAGTCGAGCGCGTAGTCCCACGTCGAGTAGAAGCCTCGCTCGAAGGCGTCTGCGCGGCGCGCGCCGAGCACCTCGAACTGCCACGGGTTCTCCTCGTCGCGCAGCACCGCGAGGAGGTCGTCCTTGCGCCAGAACGCGGCCTGGAGCGACGTGCGATACGGCGCGCCGACGCCGATCTCGCCGACGTCTTCGAAGCGCGCGAGCGTGTGGTCGGGCGACGGCATCGGCACGAGGCGCAGGTACGCCGCGTCGAGGCGGTCGAAGTCCTTGAGCAGCCCCTCGATGCGCGGCGTGCTCACCTTAGAGCGGAAGAAGAAGTCATCGAGGAGGATCAGCACCACCTCGGAGTCGATGCGGTCGAGCATCGCGCGCAGGCCCTTCGACCACGTGATGTCGTCGCCGATCGTGATGGGCGTCGCGCCTTCCTCTTCGCACGCGACGTGGTTGCTCCCCACGTACACGGGCCACGGCCGGTCGGGCCAGTGGCGCCGCAGGAGCGTCATGAAGGGCTTCCACAGATCGCGGTAGCGGTCGCACGACGGGACGAGGATCGACACCCTGGACATCACCGCGATCGGTTGCCAGAGGTCGCGCGTACTTTCAAGGCGAGACGCGCGAAAGCGTCAATCGCGGGAGTTCGTCACTCGACGGTGACGGTCTTGGCGAGGTTGCGCGGCTGGTCGACGTCGGTGCCGCGAAGGTCGGCCACGTAGTACGAAAGGAGCTGCAGCGGGATGATCGTCAGGAGCGGCGTGAACCACTCCACGGTGGCGGGGACCTTGAGCGTGTGCACGGCGAGCGAGGCCGCGGCCTTCTCGTCGTCGACGACGGCGATCACCTGACCGTCGCGGGCGCGGACCTCCTGCACGTTCGACTGCATCTTCTCGAGCGTCGAGTCGCTCGGGAGGAGGCACACCACGGGCATGTCGCGGTCGACCAGCGCGAGGGGGCCGTGCTTCATCTCTCCGCCCGCGTAGCCCTCGGCGTGGACGTACGAGATCTCCTTGAGCTTGAGCGCGCCTTCGAGGGCCACGGCGCTCGACAGTCCGCGCCCGAGAAAGAGCGCGTCGCGCGCGTGCATGATCGACCGCGCCACGGCCTCGACGTGCTTCGCGTCGGAGAGCGCCTCGCGCATCTTGTGGGGCACCGCCACGAGCTCGTTGAGCATCGCGACGCCCGACTCGCGCGTGACCGCGCCGCGGCTGCGACCGAGGTAGATCGCGAGCATCGTGAGGGCCGCGAGCTGCGCGGTGAAGCACTTGGTGCTCGCCACGCCGATCTCGGGACCCGCGTGGGTGTAGAGCGTCCCGTGGGCCATGCGCGCGATGGCGCTGCCCTGCACGTTCACGACGGCCAGGATGCGCGCGCCGCGCTCCTTCGCTTCCTTCGCGGCGGCGAGGGTGTCGGCGGTCTCGCCCGACTGCGACACGGCCACGACGAGGTCGCCAGGGCCCACCACCGGGTCGCGATAACGGAACTCGCTCGCCAGCTCGGCCACGGCGGGCACGCGCCCGAGGCTCTCGAGGAGGTACCGCCCGTGGAGCGACGCGTGGTAGCTCGTCCCGCACGCGAGGAGGATCACGCGCTTGATGGCCTTCGCGTCGTCCTCGCCGATGCCCATCTCGCCCTCTTCGAGGTCGCCCGCTTCGAGCATCACGCGGCCGCGGAGGGTGTCTTCGAGGGCGCGCGGCTGCTCGTGGATCTCCTTGAGCATGAAGTGCTTGTAGCCGCCGCGCTCGGCCTGCATGAGCGACCAGGTGATGCGCGTCGGCGCGCGCTTGACCTCACCGCCCGAAACCTTCTCGACGCGCGCCTTCTCGCGGGTGATCTCCGCGATCTCGCCGTCGTCGAGGAAGATCACGTCGCGCGTGTGCGAGAGGAGCGCGGGCACGTCGCTCGCGGCGAGCATCACGCCCTCGCCGATGCCGATGACCAGCGGTGAGGCGTTCTTGGCGAGCACGATGCGCGCGGGGTCGGCCTTCGAGAGCACCGCGATGGCGTAGGCGCCGCGGATCTCTTTGAGGGCCGAGCGCACGGCTTCGAAGAGGTCGAGGCCGCGCTGCGTGGCGAGGTCGACGAGGTGCGCGACGATCTCGGTGTCGGTGTCGCTGAGGAACTCTCTGCCCTGCGACTTCAGCGCGGCCTTGAGCTCGACGTGGTTCTCGATGATGCCGTTGTGAACCACGGCGATGTTGCCCGAGACGTGGGGGTGGGCGTTGTGCTCCGAGGGCTTGCCGTGCGTGGCCCAGCGCGTGTGACCGATGCCCGTGTGACCGTGAATGGGCGCGCGCGCGAGGGCGGCGTCGAGGGCCGAGAGCTTGCCCGCGGCGCGCACGACGCGGAGGTCCTTGCCGTCGTGCACGGCGACGCCAGCGCTGTCGTAGCCGCGGTATTCGAGGCGCCGCAGCCCGTCGAGGAGGATGGGGGCGCAGTCTTCATTCCCGACGTAACCGATGATGCCGCACATGACGTTTCGCCCTCTCTAGAAAGGATCTCAGCCGTAGCCGTCGCCGTTGTTGGGGAGCGGAAGTAACTACCGCTCCCCCTCCAGGTGCAAGAGGTCGCTGAAAGCTTTCAGGTGAGCGGGCGAATCGGTGGGGTGGTCGGTCGAATTCGCCTCAGCGACGCGCGCGACGGCGACGCGTGAGGGCGACGGCTGCGAGGCCGAGCGCCCACGCCGAAGAGACGCGCGAGCTCGCGGGCACCGAGCAGCCGCAGCCGGGGCTCGTGGAGCCGCGGTACGCGCCCGTCGAGGTGCTCTCGTCCGCCGCGTCGGGCTTGCTCGTCGCGACGTCGTCGACGGTCGCGTCGGGGCCCGTGGAACCCGCGTCATCCGTGGGCGAGGCGATGTCGGCGGGAGGGGCCATCACGTCGACGCGCGTGGTCACGTCGGGCTGCGTGGTCACGTCGGGCGCGAGGCCCGCGTCGGGCGCAGGGACGTCGCAGGTGTTCGTGCCGGGGACGCAGACGGTCTGTCCCGTGGAGAGGCGTCCGCCGCAGCGGAAGCCGCGCGGGCAGCTGCAATCGTCGACGCAGACGCGGGTGCAGAAGGCCGTGGTCGCGGTGGCGCGGACGCAGATGCCGCCCGACGAGCAGTCGGCGGGCTGACGGCAGGGCTCACCGAACGCCGCGGTCCCAACGGGCGGCGTGGTGGTCGACGAGCAGGCCGACGGGTCCCACACGTAGCCTCCGCCGCAGGTGCCCGCGGAGGGGCCCGTGGGCGTGCCCGACACGCAGCGCCCCGTGGCGCCGCACCAGCCGCAGGGGCTGATCGGCGCGCAGGTGTCGCAGGTCGTGTAGCGGTTGCACGGGTCGGTGGGCGCGCCCACGTCGGTCGCCGCGGGAACATCCGCCACGGCGCCCGCGTCGGGCATCGGCATCGTCGTGGTGGAGCACTGGTTCGGGAGCCACGCGAAGCCGCTGGCGCAGGCGCCGCCCGTGGGTCCCGTAGGCCCGCTGGTGACGCAGCTGTTGGTGGCGCCGCACCAGCCGCAGTTGTTGACGGGGGTACACCCCGCGCACGACGTGTAGCGAGAGCACGGGTCCGACGAGGGAGGCGGCATCCCCGCGTCGGGGATGGCCATGCCCGAGGGGTAGATGGTGCACACGCCCGCGGTGTCGTCGGAGCTGAGGTTGCGGAGCAGCCCGCCCGAGTACGAGGGGTACATCACGGCGCCGCGGATCGTCGTGTGGTCGAGGCCGAGAAAGTGCCCCTCCTCGTGCGTGGCGATCGACTGCGTGTCGACGGTGTTGCTCGCGCCCGTGGTGCTCCACCGGAAGCCGACGTTGTTGAACTGGATGTCGGCGTCGATGAAGTACCCGCCGCTGCGCCACATGGGCGTCGTGACGCCGATGGTGGAGTTCACCCCGCCGAGCTCCGCGGGCCAGCTCCCCGAGATCCAGAGGAAGCTGTTCTCGCCGTCGCCAGCGCGCGCCGCCGTGACCGCCGTCGTGCCCGCGTTCGTCGCGCGCCAGCGGGTGCACGCGGGGGCGGCCCACGTCGCCATGCCCGCGTCGAGGGCGGCCTGCGCGGTCGCGGCGCCGAGGCTCGCGGGCGCCGACGAGAGGTTGATGCGGTACGAGATCGGCAGCGAGGCCGGGTTCCAGTTCGAGGTCTCGCGCACGAAGGCGTGCGACGCGACGGGGAGCGTGATCGCAGCGAGGAGCGTCGCGGTCGCGAGGGCGCGGTTCATCGTGCGTTCCTCGGGGCGCGAGCGGCGACGGCGAGGCTCTCGATGAGGCGCGAGACGGGCTCCGGCGCGGCGGAGCTCACCTGCTCGACCACCTGCATGCGGCCGTTCACGAAGCGGGTCAGCGTGAGGTCCGAGAGGTCGCGCGAGGCGACGGCGTCGGCGCCCTGAACGGGGGTCACCACCCACGCGGCCTGGGCCATCGCGGTGAGGTACACCACCCCGGCGCCGCGGCGGAGGCAGAGCACCACGTCTTGGCCGGCTTCGAGGTGCGCGTCGCCCGCGATGCGCGAGACGAGCTCGCCCACCTGACCGCCAAACTGCCGGAGCACCAGCTCGCCGGGCCCCGCGCCCTTGATGTACCGGGTCACCGCGAGGCGCGTGAGCGTGAGGATCTGCGAGCGGTCTTCGTTCCACTGGCTCGTGGCGCCGAGCACCGTGGCGCGCACCACGAGGTCAGACATGTCTACGAGCTGGGCGCGGTCGAGCTGGACCGCCACGGTGGCCTCCGCAGGAGACGAAAGAAGCATCGAGGCCGAAAGAGCGAGGCCGACGAGGCCGCGCTTCCACCAGGTGTTGCGCACGAGACAGCAACCTCCAGAGAGGGGTCATGTGAAGGGGGTCCGGCGTACGAGCGCGCGGACGATGGCGTGGAGGTTACTCACACCGCTCGCGATGCCGTCAACTCCACCCTCGCAGTCCAGCGCGGCGAGAGTTTCGTGCCCAGATCGCTCGCCCTCACCCGACGCGGGGCAGAAAGCCACACCGCGCGCGCAAACCAGCGCGAAAGATCGATCAAGTACGCCGACGATGCCACCGTTGTAGAGTTGTAGACGGAGCTGTCGGGCCAGAGCCGCCTGGCGGACGGTCCGATGGCTCCAACCAAGAGAGCGCAGGCTACAGGTGCCACCTTCAGACGAGATGACGTCGACGGCTCTCGCGATCGACGTGCCTTCGCTCCGCGACCGGGTCGCAGGTCAGTTGTCGCTCCTGCGCGAGCTCCTCGCGGTGTTTCACCAGCAATACCCGTCGCAGCTCGCGCTCCTGCGTGACTCGGCCGACCGCAGCGAGGCCGTTGAGCTCCGCAAGTCCGCGCACCGTCTCATCGGGACGCTCGCGTGCTTCAGCGCCACGCGCGCCGTCGCCGCGGCGAGGGCCCTCGAGCGCGCGGCGGCGGCGGGCGACACCTCGGGCGCCGTCGAAGCGGTGGCCGCGATCGAGCGCGAGGTCGGCGCCGCGATGGCCGCGCTCGACGAGCTCTCGGCGCGGGGCTTCGACGCGTTCGAACGCGGGGGAGCGGCGTCATGACCGGCACGTCCCGATTCCCGCTGCGAAAGGTGCTGGTCGCCGACGACGACCCGGTGTCGCGGATGCTCCTCGAAGCGACGCTCCGCGACCTCGGCTACGACGTCTCGGGCGTGCGTGACGGCACCGAGGCCCTCGCCGAGCTCGGTCAGGTCGACGGCCCCCAGGTCGCCATCCTCGACTGGGAGATGCCCGGCCTCAGCGGCCCCGAGGTCTGCCGCGAGGTGCGCGCGCGCCGCCCCGACGCGCCCGTGTACCTGCTCCTCGTCACCGTGCGCGGCGGGAGTTCCAACGTCGTCGCGGGGCTCCGCAGCGGCGCCAACGACTACCTCACCAAGCCCTTCGACCGCGACGAGTTCGCCGCGCGCCTCGCCGTCGCGACGAACTTCCTCGCGATGCAGCTCTCGCTCGCGCGCCGCGTCGACGAGCTCGAGCACGCCCTCGCCCACATCAAGACCCTGCGCGGCCTCCTCCCGATCTGCGCGTGGTGCAAGAAGATCCGCGACGACGGCAACTACTGGCGCGCCGTCGAAGACTACGTCTCGCACCACACCGACGTGCGCTTCACCCACGGCATCTGCCCGAGCTGCGAGGCGCGCCTCGACAGCGAGGCCGACGAGCTCCGCGAGAGCGAGCCCCCGACGAAGGCGTGACCGCTCCGCGAGGGCGTCACCCGAGCGCGGTGAGGTCTTCCCACGCGAAGAGGTGCTCGTTCGACGAGAGCATCAGCGTGAGGAGGTCGAGCGCGCCGCGGCCCTGCGACGCTCCGCCGAGCGCCGAGAGCAGCGCGCGGGCGGCGGCGGGAGGCTCCGGGGGGTCGGGGCTCTTCCACGGCGGCGTCACCACCACGGGCGCGGCTTCGAAGCGACCGCCCGCGAGGATCTTCGCGCGATCGAGCGCGAGGTCGAGTCCGCCGAGGTGGTCGACGAGACCGGCCTCGTGCGCGTCGGCGCCCGCGTAGACGCGCCCCCTCGCGAGGGGCTCGACGTCGACCGCGTCGCGCTTTCGTCCCCGCGCCACGATGCCCACGAAATCGCTGTAGAACCCGTCGATTTCGCGGTCGAAGGCCGCGCGGTCTCCGTCGTTCCACACGCGGTAGGGCGACATGAGGTCGGCGCGCTCGCCGCGGCGGATCACCTCGTGCGAGAGCGAGAGCTTCTCGAGCGTCCGCGCGGCGGCGAAGCGCAGCGCGATCACCCCGATGGAGCCCGTCACCGTCGTGGGCTGCGCGACGATTTCGTGGGCCAGGGCCCCGGCGTAGTACCCGCCCGACGCCGCGACGTCGGCGAAGTACGCCACCACGGGCTTCTTCTCTCGCAGCCTGTCGACCTCGCGCGCGATGACGTCGCTCGCGAGCGCGCTCCCGCCGCGCGTATCGACGTGGAGCACCACCGCGCCGAGGCTCGGGTTGGCGCGCGCGAGGCGGAGCGCACCGACGATGCGACGCGCGTCGGCCACCGCGCCGAACGACACGCGCGCCTCGGACACGATGGGCCCGCGCACCTCGACCACGCCCACGCGCGGCGAAGTCATCCAGGGACGAAAGCGCGTCGCGCGACAGAGGGCGAGGTACGTCGACGCGGGCACGCGCCGGGCGTCACCGCTCGCGCCGAGGTGCCGCGGGAGGTCGTCGTCGTAGGCCGTCGCGTCGATCATCGACTCGCGCGCCGCGTCGACCGCGCGCCACGGGCCCTCGTCGATCCAGCGCCGCGCCGTGTCGTCGCCCACCTTGCGCCCCGCCGCGATGGCCGCGACGAGCGCGCTGTGAAATCGGTCGAGGAGCGCCTCGGTCTGCCGACGGTTGGCCTCGGAGTACGAGTCGCGCGTGAAGGCCTCTGCGGCGCTCTTGTACTCGCGCCGCGCGAAGACCTCGGCCTCGATGCCGCCGCGCGCGAGGAGCCCTCGCACGAAGGTGATCCCCGCGGCGACGCCGAGCGGCGCGATGGTGGCCTGCGGCGTCGCGACGATGCGGTCGGCCGCGGCGGCGACGAAGAACTCCTTCGTGGCGGCTCCGTCGGGCAGGTACGCCACCACGAGGCGCCCCGCGGCGCGGAGCTTCGCGATGGCGTCGCGGAGGCTCGTGGCGACGGCCCACCCGCACTCGAGGCCGCGCACCCGCACGATCACGCCCTCGACGTCGCGATCGGCCGCGACCTCGTCGAAGAGCTCGCGGACGAGGGCCACGGTCGTGTGCGGTCGCACCGCGGCGGGCGCGCCGAGCAGCACCTCGCGCGGCGGCCGGAACCGTGGCGCGGGGCGCTCGAGCTCGGTGATGGAGCCCTCGAGGGTGAGCTCGACCCAGGCCCCCGAAGGCACCACGCTCCGTCGACGGAGGTACGTGAGGGGCAGGAGCGCGGCGCGGAGCGTGTTCGAAAAGATCGGGGCAAGCATCGTCGGTGGCTCGCGGCTCCGCTCTCTTCAGCGCTGACCGACGAGGTCTGACGGCGCGCGCGGGAGGAGCTTCGGGTTGTAGAAGTAGGTCAAGACGCCGGTGATGCGGTCCCAGTGGGTGCCCGCGTGGGCGCCGGGGATCGCCGTGAGCTGCGGCGCGAGCGAGAGGCCCGTGCGGCCGCTGCCCGCGATGGTCATCTCGCCGAAGCGCGCGTCGGGGTCGGTGGTGGCCGTGACGTCCTCGATGGTGACGAGCACGCCCATGAGCTCACGGAAGTGCGCGAGCGCCTCGTCGAGGGTGACGGGGATGGGCGTCGCGCGCGGCGCCACACCCGCGCGAACCATCACGGAGTACGAGATCTGCGGGAGGAAATCGCCGTTCGAGAAGGGCGTGCCGCAGGTGGCGCAGACGAACTCGTTGTAGGCGCCGCCCGTGATGTCGACGAGGTCGCCCTCGACGGGGCGATAGCCCGTTGGAGAGAAGGTCGGAGAGAACATCGAGATCGCGCACACGCGGCCGCTGCGGTCGGGCAGGAGCGGGCACGGCGCGAAGCGGTCGGTCGTGTCTCCGGGCGCGCTCACCTCCTGCGCCCAGATGGTGCCCACGCGCCCCGTGGAGGTCTCGTCGTAGCGATCGATCGCGGTGACCGAGACCGCGCGCACCGTCACCGTGGCGCCCTCGGGGACCCGCGGCGCGCGCTCCCGCAGCGTGCGCACGGTGAGCCTGCCGTCGCTCGCGGGCGTCGGTCCGCACGACTGATCAGGCTCGTCGCAGCGAGACGCCCCGAGCTCCGCGCACGACGCGAGCGCGACACAGAAGAGACCTACGGATGCATGCCGTCGAGCCATCGGAGAGGCGCGGACCGTACCACGTCATCGAGCTCCCCGGTGCGTCTGCCTCGGGCCGACGAAAACACCGTAAATTATAGTCTCTCTTGCGTCCCCGAGGCGCGCGCGGCGTGGGCCTCGGCCGCGTCGTCGTCTTCGCGGGCGGCCCTCGCGCGGCGGGCCTCGACGGCGAGCGTCTCGACGCGATCCTCGACGGCGCGCCGCCGCTCGATCGCCTCGGCCAGGGCGCGCTTCGAAGCGGAGCGCGCGCCCGCCGCGACACGGAGCTTCACCTCGCTCTCCCTCGCGCGTGACTCCGCGATCGTGAGCGCGGCGCGCAGGGCCACCCTCCTCGCCGAGAGCCGTTGGAGCTCCCACGCCGACGCCCGCCCGGCGGCCGTGAGGGCGCGCGTGACGTCGTCGAGCGCGGCGAGCGCGGAGGACGCGCCGTCACGGTCGCGCGACGCCGCTTCGGTGAGCGCTGCCAGCGTCCGCTCCGCGCGCTCGAGCGCCGTCACCGCGTCGGCCTCGTCTCGCCGCCTCTCCGCGAGGAGCAGCCCGAGCGCGCGATCGCTCACGGGACGCTGACGCGCGTGAGCTGCGCCGAGGCCGCGATCGAGGTCGACGAGTCCTCGCGAAAGCCGCCCGTCGCGATGCCCGAGAGGCGGTCGATGAGGAGCCCCCCCGCGACGGCCTGCGGCGCTCCAGAGAGCCTCAGGTCTGCGAGCGAGCGCGGAGGCTCCTGCGTGGTGATGGCGCTTTCAAAGAGCCCGCCGAGCGCCGTGAGGGCGCGTCGACACGCGGCGGTCACGCAGTCGTCGTTGCACGCCGCGGCGCTCCCGCGCGCGATGGGGACGAGCACGGGGCACACCGACACGGCCGCGTACTCCCCCGACGACGACACGCCCTGCCGCGACAGCCACGCCCCGAGCGCGCTGCGCGCGAGCACGTTCCACGGGAGCGGATACCCGTCGACGTCGACCGTGAGGGCGTCGCGGAGCCCTGCGGCCACACGGATCCTCGCCGACGCCGAAGCGGGGACGTCGACGTCATCGCCGCGCACGTCAGGCGTCTCGGGGTCGAGCACGTAGCGCACGCCCTCCACCGTGTAGCGCGAGCGATCGGTCGTCGCGACGTTGGCGAGGGCCGACGAGCGCGCCGACGCGGCCACGGCGCCGACCACCGACGCGAGCCTCGTGAAGAGCGGGCCGAGCTCGGCGTCGCGCCGCGCGAGCTGCATCGAGAACGCCGCCGCGAGACGATCGCGCCACGCCGCTTCGAAGGCCGCGCGGTCACGCTCCCGGAGCGCGGGGGTCGCCGCCGCGGCCACGGCCGACGAGAGTTCGAAGCCGAGCACCGCGGCGTCGCCGCCCGCGCGGGCGATCTCCGCGGTGACGGGGGCGACCCACTGCGTCGTAGACTCCGTGGCGAGCGACGCGAGGTCGAACGAGAGCGCCAGCCCGTAGCGATCGGCGAGGCGCAGCGGCGCGTCGGCGAAGACCAGCGTGGCGCGCGCGGTCTCGTCGACGTCGACCCTCGCGGGGCCTGCGCAGGCGGTTGCGAGCTCGAGGCCGTCGCGCCCGATGGCGAGGCCGCGCACCACGTAGTCGACGCCGGCGGGGAGCTCGCCGAAGCGCACCGAGCCGCCGGGAAGCGGCACGGGCGCGGCGCGATCGGGGCCCGTCGTCGAAAGGCTCACGCAGTCGACCGCGCGGTAGATCCCCACGGAGAGGCGCTCGGGTTGTCGCGACCCGCGGTAGACCGCCTCGGCCACGAGCGCGCCGAAGCCGCGGTCGCCGACGGAGACGTCGACGTAGGCGTCGGCCGCGCAGCGCGCGCTCGCCCTCACGCGAAACGACGCGGCAGAAGAGGGAGCCGTGAGCTCGCTCCCCGCGCTCCCGTCGGAGCCGACGGGGACGCGCGTCGCAGAGAGCGAGCCGTCGAGGGCGTCGCCGACGAGGGCGAAGCGCACCTCCGTGGCCGCGGTGACAGGCGTCAGGTGCGCGGTGAAGGTCACGAGTTCGCCGGTGCGGAGGTGCTGCGGGTCCGACGGCTCCACGCGGAGCTCGCACGTCGCGGGCTGCGTCGCCTCCATCCCGGCGTCGACGGGCGACGGCGTCGGGTCGGCGCAGTGCGCGGCGAGCAGGGCGAGGCACGTCAGTGAGCGGCGCACGCGCGAAGTGTAACGCACACCCGCGCGGACGTGATAATGCGCTGAGGCGTGAAGATCGCGAGGCACCGCGAGGGTCGGGCGCGATGGCGCTGCGGCGTGTCGCTCGCCCTGTTGTTGGTGAGCTCCCCCGCGAGCGCGCAGTCGCGCGAGGCCGCCGAGGCGCTCGGCGCCGCCGTGGTCGAGGGGCTCGCGGAGCCGCTGCGCATGACGATCCCCGAGACGTGGGGCGATCGCGCGGCGGTGGCGGTGCGCGTCACGGGCGCGCCCTCCGATGCGGTAAACGCGGTGGCGACCGCGATCGCGAGCGCGCTCTCGTCGCAGGGTCACGCGACGGTGCTGTCGACGGGTGATGACACGGCGGGCGCGGCACAGGCGGCGAGGGCGGCGGGCGCTCCGAGGCTCCTCCGCGTCGAGCTCTCGACGGCGCGCGGGCCGCTGCGCGCGTCGGCGAACCTCGTCGTCGTCGACCCGGGACCGTGGCGGACCTTCCTCGCGGCGGCGCCTCCTCCGCCCGAGTCGGTCGCGACGATCGAGCGCGAGGCGCCCCCTTCGAACACCGCGGTCACGCCGCCCACGCCGCGCTGGCCCGCGCCGGGGAGACCCCGCGTGGTGGCGACCCCGTTTCGTGCGACGGTGGCGCTCTCGGCGGTCGACCTCGACGGCGACGCGCGCGACGAGCTCGTCATCGTGACCGCAGATCGCGTGCGCGTCGCTCGCATGTCGGGGGCGTCGCTGACCTTCGCGCGAGAGGCCCCCGGCGCTCCGCTCCCCCGCGCCGCGGTGCCGCTGCGGCAGCCCCTCGGGAGCGCCGATCGAGACGCCGCGCGGAGGATCGTTCGGTACCGAACGAGTCAGTCTTCGACGATGGGCGAGGTCACGCTCGACGGGGCCCTCGTCCGCACGCGCGCGCTCAACCTCGACCTCTACCCCGCGGCGGGCTTCGGTTGTGTGTCGCTGCGCGCGGGATCGCACCTCGTCGCCTCGCTCTCGCCGGGCTGTGACGGAGCCGCAGGCGCGCCCGCGCAGGGCTCCGTCGCGGCGGTTCCTGTCGCGTACGACGAGGCGCGCGGTGACGAGCGCCGACGGTGGGAGGTGCGCACGAACGGAGACGGACGCGCAGAGATCCGGCGTGACGGAGCGCCCTTCACGACGCTCGACGACGCGGCATCTCCAGCGGCCCTCGACGACCTCGACGGAGACGGACGCGCCGAGCTCATCGTCGCCTCCGCGAGCGCGCCCGGAACGCCCGATCGCGTGCGGGTGTACTCGCTCGGTGACCGCGCCGAGGAGCGCGCCTCGATCGCCGTGCCCGGGAGCATCGAAGCGGTGACCGCCGGAGACCTCGACGGCGACGGCCGACGCGAGCTCATCGTGAGCGTGCTCGACCCGACGCGCAGGACCTCGACCCTGTGGATCGTGCCATGACCCTCTCGCTCTCGCGCCGCGCTTGGATGCAGTTCGCAGCGGGCTTCGCGCTCGCCGCGACCCGTGACGCATCGGCGGCGCTGCGCGTCCCCGTGGGCTCCGAGCTCAAGCTCCCGCTGCCCGCGCCGAGGCGCGCCGTCGACCCGTCGCGCGCCACCGACTGGAGCGACGTGTGGCCCCTGGCGCTCACGCACGAGTCGCTCGCGACGACGCTCCCCGACGGAGGCGTCGCGTGGCCGCTGCTCGCGTCGGCACCGACCATCGACCGCGCGGACCCTCGCGTCGCCACGCTCTCGCTGCGCCCCTCGATGACGTTTTCGAACGGCGCCGCGGTGACCGCGCAGACCGTCCTCGAAGCGTGGAGGGCCGCGCGCGCCTCTCCCCTCGGCCGCCTCGCGCTCTCTCGCCTCGACACCATGAACCCCTTCGAAGCGCGCGGAGACCTCGACGTCACGCTCCGCCTCGCCGTCGCAGGAACGCTCGACGAGACCCTCGCAGCGTGGCCCCTCGCCCTCTGCGCGCCGGGCAACGGCACCGCCCCTCGCGCGGGCATCGGCCCCTTCATGACGCGCGGAAACGACCCCTCGTCGCTCGTGCGAAACCCCCGCTGCCCGACGGGTCCGGCGTTCCTCGAGCGCGTGTCGCTCGAAGCCGCGAGGCCGCGCAACGACGAGCTGAGAGCGTTCACCACGGGCGCGCTCGACGCGTCGTGGTGGGGCAACAGTCTCTATGAAGTGAGCCGCCCCGCCGAGGCCGTGCGAGGTCGCGCGTCGGTGGTCGTCGGCGTGGTTCCCACCGCGGGCGGAGCGCTCGCGAGCGCGTCCGTGGCGCGATCGATCGAGCGCGTGCTCGCGCCGCTCACGGCGGGAGAGGGCGCGCTCCTCGGGTCGCTCGGCATCCAACCCGAGCAGTCTCCCGGCGCGGCGGCCGACGTGCCTGCGCTCACGCGCGCGCTCCAGGGTCGCGAGGTGCGCGTCGCCCGCGAGGCCAGCGACGGATCGCTCAACGTCATCGCCGAGCGCATGGTGGCGCTCCTCGACGCGGTGCAGGTCCGCGTCTCGCTCGTCAACGCGGGAGAGGCTTGCGACGCGACGCTCCGCGCCGTGGCGCCCCTCGGTTCAGATCCCGCTGTGGCCCTCGCGTCTCTGCTCGCCGCGGCGGCCTCCGCGGGCGGAGACGAGGCGGGCGCCAGCGCGATCGTGCGCACCTCGACGGAAGCGCGCGCGCGCGTCGCCGCGGGCGTATGGGGGCGCAACGCCGTGGCCGTGCTGGGCCTCGCCGCGCCGGTGCTCTACCTCCGCGCGGGGGTGCGCGACGCGCGCTTCGACGGCGCGGGCAGGGCGCTCCTCGGCGACGCGTGGATCGCACGTCCATAGAGGTCACTCGACGCGCGCTCGCCCTTCGCGATGGCCCACGGTGAGCGGCGTCGGCAATGCGATTGACAGCGCTTCGCGGCGCGTGATGCGCTCACCTGAAGTGAGGTCTCCGCGCGGCCCTTGAGGGACGTCGGCCCCTCGCGTCACTCGATGGATCCCATGTCCAACCGCTCCGCGCTCCCCGACCCGACGCCCCCTACGGAGCGGCTCTCCCCGAAGCATACGGCGATCGCGGCGGCCTTGGTGGGCGCAGCGATCGCAGCGGCCTGCGTGCTCGTCCCCAACCGCCGCATGAGCTGGGACGTCCTCGAGCGAAGCTACACCCTCCTTCACTGGGACGACGCGTCGCCCTTCGTGCGGTACTTCTGGGCCCACGTGCTCGAGCTCCCGCTCGCGCGTCCCTTCGCCGCCGCGGCGTCAGCCCTCGGCCGCCCCGACCGCGCCCTGCCCTGGATGGAATCGCTCGCCGCAGGTGCGCTCGTCGCAGGCGCGCTCGTCGTCACCGCGCGCGCGTCAGGTCGGATCCGTTACGCGACCGCCGCATCGCTCGCGCTCGCCGCAGCGGGCTCCCTCTGGGTCTTCGCCGCGGGCGGAGAAGAGAAGGTGATCGGCGCGCTCTCGCTCCTCACGGCACTCACGCTCGCGCTCCGCGTCGTCAGCACGGGAGGTTCCGCGACGCACGTCAGCGTAGCCCTCGCGGCGGTCTCGCTCGGCCTCGCGCCGCTCGTCCACCTGACCAACCTCGTCGTGTACCCGGTCGTGGGCGCGATGCTCGCGGTCAACGCGTTCGAAGCGCGCGCGTCACGAGCCGAGATGTTCGCAGCGCTTCGTCGGCCCCTCGTGATGACCGCGCTCGCGGTCGGACTCACCCTCGTCGGTCTGATCGCCGACGAGGCCATCGCCAACCGGGGCGTCGGCATCGAACGCCCTGGACTCATCGCGCACTTCACCCGCTACCACGGCGGACCGAACGCGACCTCGTGGGCGGGCGTCGACCTCGCGGCCGCGGTCACCGGCACCGCGAAGACGGTGTTCGTGCGAGGCATCAGGTGGCCGGGCGCGCTGACCTTCGTCGCGGTGCAGGCGCTCGCGCTCGCGTGCGCTGCGACGCTCTTTCGACGCGGTCGCACGCGCGGCGTCGCGCTCGCGTACCTCACCCTCGCGGTCGTGTGGACCGCGCATTTCATCCGCTTCGAACCCTGGAACCCCGAGTCGTGGTTCGCGCTGCACCTCGCGGCGGGACTCTTCTCGACGTGGGCGATCCCGATCCTCTGGCCCGCGCGCGTGACGTTGGCGACGCGGGTCCTGGTGGTTCTCGCGCTGGCGCAGCTCGCGCTGAACGCGCCCGCCTACGCGCGTGGCGGAGCGCGTCCCGCGGCGATGCGCTTCGTCGACGCCTTCGACCGCGCAGCGCCGACGCCCTACGTGATGATCTGCAGTGACCCCTTCATGGCTCGCTACATGCGCCTCTACGCCCGCCGCGCGGTACGCGTCTTCCCGGTCGACGTGCTCGCCCGCCGCGCGCCCGAAGACTGCTGCGCGTGGGAGTACGTGCCCGTCGAGGGTCTCGGAGCGTTCGCCGCGCGCGGCGTCGCCATCGTGGCCGACCGCGCCTCCGTCGAACGCCTCGGCGCGTGGCAGGTCGCGCAACCGCTCGGACGCCGCGAGACCGCGACGTTGTTCGTGCTGAGAGGGCCGTTGCGCGCCCCCGTCACGACGCCTCCGGCACCGTCTCTCCCTTCGGTGCGATGAGCGCCCGGCGAACGCGACGCCGCGAACACCCGATCCATGACCGAAGCGCGCTCGCGTTCGCAGCGCTGCGCTCGATCGAGCGGTTGCGTCGCGCCTCGCACTTGCCTTGACATCGCTGCGCCCGGAAGCGATCACCCCACGATGCACCGATGGACGAGCGCGTCCCGATCCGGCGTCGTGGCCCTGCTCCTCGGTGGATTGCTGGCCGCGCTGCGCGTCGCGCCGATCGCCGACCCCGACTACTTCTGGCACCTCCACACGGGGCGCTGGATCGTCGAACACCGCGCCATCCCCTCGGTCGACACCTTCTCGCACACCTTCGCGGGGCAGCCCTGGCTCTACGTCGACTGGCTCTCCGACGTGGCGATGTACCTCGTGCAGTCGTCGCTCGGGCACACGGCGCTCGTGGTCATCACCTCGCTGCTCGGGAGCCTCGGCGTTGTCGTCGCGCTTCGCCTCGCGGCGCGCACACAGCCCGAGGCGCGCGTCGCGTCGATCTTCGTCGTAGGCGCTCTCGCGGCCGCGGCGTGCTCGTTTCGCATCACCCCACGCCCGCAGACGCTCACCCTCCCGCTGCTCGCGATCGAGCTCTCGCTGCTCGACCGCGCGCGGCGCGATCCCCGGTGGCTGTTCGCGGTCCCGCCGCTGCTGGCGCTCTGGCAGAACGTGCACTCCAGCGCGCTGCTGGGGTGGCTCACACTCGCGGCCTTCGCGGTGGGCGAATCGCTCGAGGCGCGGACCATCGCATGGCGCAAGCACGGGGTCCCTGTGCTGCTCGGCGCGCTGGCGCTGCTGTGCGCGGTGCACCCCGTCGCGCGGCTCGTCGGAGGGTTTCGCCACATCGGCGACCCGCGCGTCCCCGCCCTCCTGCCCGAGTGGAGCGCCATCTGGAACATGACGGTCTTCACCCCCTCGACCCGCGCGCTGGGCCTGCTGCTCGTGGCCGCGCTCGGCTCGCTCGCCCTGCCTCGCGGGCGACGCGCGCCGCTCGCGGACATTCTCATCGCCGCGGGGCTCACCTTCACCGCCGCGCGCACCGTACGCTTCGCGCCGCTCGCGGCCCTCGCGCTCACGCCCCTCGCGTTGCGCGGCGTCGAAGGCGCCCTCGCGCTCCTGCGCCCGCAGTTGAAGACGGTGGTGCTCGCGGCGAGCGCGCTGATCGCGGCGGGGCTCCTGCTCGACCTGCCGGAGCGACCGGGCGTGGGGTTGCGCCGCGACGTGTTTCCGATCGACGCAGCGCGCTTCGTACGCGCGACGATCACGCGCGGACGCATGTACAACGACATCTCCTCGGGCGGATACCTCCTCTGGGCGACCGACGGGAGGCTCCCGGTCTTCATCGACTCACGCGCGATCGCGCTCTACGGCATCGGCTTCTGCGATGTGGTCGTGCGCGCCAACGCGCCGCGGCTCTCGCGCCTGCTGCTCCGTTACGACGTCGACTTCGCGGTCACGCCGACCGACGACCGCGTGGCGTGGTTTCAGTCGTCCCCCGGTTGGTCGCTCGTGTACTTCGACGACACGGCCTCCGTCGCGGTGCGCGACCGCGACCACCCCGCGCTCGCCGGACGCGGCTACCGCGAGCTGCACCCCACGCGCTGGATGGCCGACGTGCAGCGCTGGGCCGCTCACCCCGAGCGCCTCGCCGCGGCGCAGTCCGAGGCGACGCAGGCGATCCGCGACGCCCCGCGCTCGGCGTCGGCGTGGCTGATGGTCGCGGCGGTCGAGATGGCCGCGTCGCGACGCGCCTCCGCGGACGCCGCGCTCTCGCGCGCCTTGCAGCTCCGACCGGGCTTCGTTCCGGCGCTGGGCGCGAGCGTGCTTGTGTGTGATCGAGCGGGCGACCGCGACTGCGTGTGCGCGCGCCTCGCCTCGATCGCTGACGAGCCGGGTCTCGCGCCGCTGCGGACCGCGCTCGCGCCAAGGTGGCGTTGTGAGCCCGCGCGCGCGACGCCCGAGTGATCGACGATCACGCGGGCATCGAAGGCGCGCTCGACGCGCTAACGCGCCGTTGCGAACGGCAGCCGTCGAGAGGCCGCGAGGCGTTGCATCGGGGTCGGGTAACGCCGCGTGAACCACTCGTAGAGCTCGATGATCGAGGCCGCCTCGTCGGCGCTCATCGGCGCATTCACGTACGCGTCGAACTCTTCGCGAGAGAGCGACCGCTCCGCCATCTCGCGCAGCGCGCGCGCGGTCTCCTCGTCGAGCTTCATCGCACGCCTCGCGCTCGGAGCACGGCGAGCATGCGCAGGTCCTCGGCGTCCTTGGGCCGATTCGCGAAGCGTTTCGTGAGGATCAATCCATCGAGCGAAGGGCGATGAATCACGACGCGTGGGGCGACCTCGATCGGCGCTCGGCTCGACCAGAGCGACTCGAACGAGACTCGCTCCCCATCGATCGTCGGGACCTCGCGCGAGATCAGCACGTCGACGTGCTCATCGCCTTCGAGCACGTAGCGTCCGACCTTGCGCGCATCCTCGGGCGTTCGGTTGGGAAACAGGTCGAACTGCTCCGCGAGCGCGTTGAAGTCCTGGATGTCATCGATGTGGATCCAGAAGTCGTAGTCGCGCGTGTTGAGCGGCAGCCCCAACGCGATCAACGCACGCCGCCCGATCAGCAGCGCACGTACGTCACTTCGCGCGATCGCGCGAAAGAAGAGTTCCTCGTCGAACGCGGGGCCTTCCATCGCTTCGCAGAGAGCGTACTCCACCTCGTCGCAACCGTGACAGAGGCGTCCGAAACCCTCGCGGTGCTCCGTCAGAACCGCGCTCCAGAGGAGCCGCAACTCCGGTGCGTTCGGATGCTCCGCAGCCTGCCACTGCTGTCCCAGATTGCTGTGGGTGGAGCACCGAGCAGGAACCGGTGGCCGTAAGGGCGCCGGAGCGTCGCGTTGAGATCGCTCCCGGAGTCGTGACCGCCGCCGGTTCTTTGCGGCGATTGTTCGCGTGCCCGGCGCGTACGCCGCTTGCTCTGGGACAGTCGTGCTACGCCGCGCCCTTCGTGGGTACCTCGACGCGTTGTCCACGCCGCCCCCTCCGACGACGCGAAACCCCTGTCTTTCCCGGCGCGCGATACTGGATTCGAACCAGTGGCCTTGGGCTTCGGAGACCCACGCTCTATCCAGCTGAGCTAATCGCGCTTGAAGGCCGCGAACACTATCCGACCTCCGCGCGCCTCGCAAGCACTCTCATCGCACCCACCTCTCCGCGCGCTACGCCGGTTTTTCGTCGCCGCCGCGCGTTCGTGGTAGGCGCGACGTCGCCCATGGCGCGCGCTGCGACCGTCACCCGAACCACCCGCGAGACCTCCATCTCCGTCACCGTCGACCTCGACGGGAGCGGACGGGCCGACATCGCGACCCCCATCCCCTTCCTCTCGCACATGCTCGATCAGATCGCGCGGCACGGGTCCATCGACCTCACCGTGCGCGCGACGGGCGACGTCGAGATCGACGGACACCACACCACCGAAGACCTCGCCATCGTGCTCGGACGCGCGATCGACAAGGCCCTCGGCGACCGCGTCGGAATCCGTCGCTACGGCGAGGCCACGCTCCCCATGGACGAGGCCCTCTGCCAGTGCGCCCTCGACCTCTCGGGACGGACGTACTTCGTCGATCGACTCGCGCTCCCCAAGGCCAAGATCGGCACCTTCGACGTCGAGCTCGCGTCGGTCTTCTTCGAGGGCTTCGCGCGCGGCGCGCAGTGCAACCTCCACGCGCGAAAGATCGAGGGAGACAACCTCCATCACGTCGTCGAGTGCACCTTCAAGGCCTTCGCGCGCGCCCTCCGCGACGCCGTTCGCATCGAAGGAACCGCCCTCCCCTCGACCAAGGGGACCCTCACGGAATGAGCGCCACGAGACCGCACCTCTGCCTCGTCGACCTCGGCATGGGCAACCTCCGCAGCGTCGAGCGCGCCCTCCACGCGGCCATGGGCGAAGACCTCGCGCGCGAGGTGCTCATCACGAGCGACCCTGTCGCTGTGAGAGACGCCGCCGCGGTGATCGTCCCCGGTCAGGGCGCGTTCGGTGACTGCTCCGTGGCTCTCGCGCGCAACGGCGGAGCGCTCTCGTCGGCCATCACCGATCACATCGCGAGCGACCGACCGTTTCTGGGCATCTGCCTCGGGCTCCAGTGCCTCTTCGAAGGCAGCGACGAGGCGCCCGGACGCGGCGGCCTCGGGGTCTTCAAGGGGCGCGTGAAGCGCTTGCGCGAAGGCTTGCGCGACGCAGACGGCGCCGCCGTGAAGATCCCTCACATGGGTTGGAACGAGGTCACCCCGCGCGGCGAAGGCACGCGCTGGATCCCGACGCCCGCGTGGTTCTACTTCGTGCACAGCTACTACGTGGCGCCCGATGATCCGTCGATCGTCGCGGCCACCACCGAGCACGGCGAGACCTTCGCCTGCGCCGTCGCGAAGGGGAACCTCCTCGGCGTGCAGTTTCACCCCGAGAAGAGCCAGCGCGAGGGCATCGCGCTCCTGCGACGCTTTCTGGAGTCCGTGCCGTGAAGGTGATCCCCGCCATGGACCTGCTCGGTGGGCGCGTCGTGCGCCTGCACCGCGGCGACTACGACAAGGCCACCGTGTACCACCACGACCCCGTCTCCGTGGTGGCGGGCTTCGTGGATGCTGGTGCAACGTGGGCCCACATCGTCGACCTCGACGGAGCGCGCGACGGCGCCGCCACGCAGCGTGACCTCGTCGCGAAGGTCCTCGCGGCGCACGGTCGCTCGCTGCGTGTTCAAATCGGCGGAGGCATTCGCACGATCGAGCAGGTGCGCGCCTATGTCGAAGCGGGCGCCGCGCGCGTGGTGATCGGGACGCGCGCCGTCGAAGACCCCTCGTTCGTCGAGTCCGCGGCGAAGCTCTGCGACGTGGTCGTGGCCGTCGACGCGCGCGAAGGAATGGTCGCCACGCACGGCTGGAAGGTCACCACCGCGCTCCGCGCCACCGAGCTCGCGAAGACCCTCGCAGCGCGTGGCGCGAAGGCCGTGCTCTACACCGACATCGCGCGTGACGGAACGGGCGAAGGTCCCAACGTCGAGGCCACCGCGGCGCTCGCGAGAGAGGTCCCCGGCGTCGAGGTGATCGCGTCGGGCGGAATCGGCTCGCTCGCACACATCATCTCGCTCGCGTCGCACCCCGAGATCGGCGCCTGCGTCGTGGGTCGCGCGCTCTACGAGGGAGCCTTCAGCGCGCGTGAAGCCATCGCCGCGGGGGTGCCGTCGTGACCGTCGCGCGGAGGCTCATCCCCTGCCTCGACGTGAAGAACGGACGCGTGGTCAAGGGCGTGCGCTTCGTGGGTCTGCGCGACGCGGGTGACCCCGTGGAGTGCGCCCGCGCGTACGACCGCGACGGCGCCGATGAAATCACCTTCCTCGACATCGGCGCGACGCACGAGGCGAGAGACATCCTGCTCGATGTGGTCGCGCGCACGGCCGACGCGGTCTTCGTCCCGCTCACGGTCGGAGGCGGGATTCGCACGCGCGCCGACGTCGACGTGATCCTCCGCGCGGGCGCCGACAAGGTCTCGGTGAACAGCGCCGCGGTGAAGACCCCGGAGCTCGTCAACGAGGTCGCCGACGCCTACGGCAGCCAGGCGCTCGTCGTGGCGATCGACGCGCGGCGGAGAGATCCCCACGACGCCTCGCGGGGGTGGTCGGTGTTCACCCACGGAGGCCGTGTGGACACGAACCTCGACGCGCTCGAATGGGCCATCGAAATGGCGCGACGCGGCGCGGGCGAGATCCTGCTCACGAGCATGGACCGCGACGGAACTGGCGAGGGCTACGACCTCGACCTCGTGCGCGCGGTGGTCGAGCGCGTGCCGATCCCCGTGATCGCATCGGGCGGAGTCGGCACGCTCGCGCACCTCGAAGAGGGCGTGCGGGCCATCTCGCGCGGAGGCGCCGGCGCCGATGCCGCCCTCGCGGCGACGATCTTTCATGACGGACATTTCTCACTCTCAGAAGCGAAGGCGTACCTTCGCGCCCGCGGCGTCCCTGTGAGGGCGCCCGAAGGGCGACGAGACCCATGAGCGACGCGATCTACCTCGACGAGCTGGCTGCTGGACTCTCTCGCCGATCGGCGGTGCTCGCGCCCGAGAGCGCGCTCTTCATCGTGTTCGAAGCGCTCGAGGCGCTCGGTCCGCGATCGGCCGTGATCACGCCCTCTGACGTGCGCGTGTCGAGCGACGGCGTGGTGAGCCTCGGGCCCACGCTCGACGCCGCCATCGACGAGACCTCGGTGCTCGAAGGCGCCGTCGAGACCCTCGAAGCGGTGCTCGAGCCGGTGCCCATGGGCGTGAGCGAGCTCTCGCTCAAGGTGCGTTCGTCGCAGATCATCTCGCGCGGCGCGCTGCTCTCGGAGCTCGCGGCGATGCTCGTCCCGCTCAACCGTCGCGCGGCGCGCAGGCTCGTGTCGCGGCTCGTGCGGGAGTGCGCGCGGCCCGTCTCCGCGGTGGCCTCGACGGCGCCTGCCGACGACGCGATCGTGGAGCGTGCGCTCGTGCGGCTCGCGGGCGACGAGGTCGAGTCGTCGGGCGTGCATGACACCGTGCTCGACGGCAGGACCATGGCCGCGGAGCACGACGCGGCGCGCACCTCGCTCGACGGTCGACTGCCCGACGGCTGGGGCGATGAACGATCCCCCTCGCGCCGCTCCAACGAGCGGAGGAACGCGTGGGTCGCGATGGCCCTCGCCGCGGTGGCGCTCGTGGCGGCGGCGCTGTTCCTCCTCGATCGCGTGCGCTCGGCGAGCGCGTAGACGAAGGGCCGCGAAGGGCGGTAGCTTGCGCGCATGAGACGGCTCCACGTGCGGCGCGTCGCGTGGTGCGCTGCGATCGCAGGACACCTCGCCTCGACGGAGGTCTACGCGCAGACCGTGGCGCAGATCGCGGCGCGCGGCGCGTGCAGCACCGACGGCGTGGTGGGCATCTCGAACCAGCTCGTGCGGACGCAGCTCTGCATGTTCCCCGGCGTGTTCGTGAACGCCGCGCCGCACGCGAACGTGACGCTCACGTCGTCGCGGCTGCATCCCCTCATGTCGGCGGCGGGCCGCGACGCGCTGTGGGCCGCATCGCGCTCGCTCAACCTCCAGATCAACTCGATGTTCCGCACGCTGGCAGACCAGTACGTGCTCTATTACTCACACGCCTGCGGACTCGCCGCGACGCCGGGGAACTCGAACCACGAGACGGGCCGCGCAGTCGACCTCGCGAACTGGTCCGCCGCGATGCGACCGATGCTCGCCGCGGGCTGCACGCACCCGTATCCCGGCAACGACGACGTGCACTTCGACTGCCCCGGCGGCGACCGTCGCGCCGACTCCGTGCGCGCCTTTCAGCACCTCTGGAACGCCAACAACGCGGGCGACCGCATCGCCGAAGACGGCGTCTACGGACCGCAAACCGGCGCCCGCCTCGCACGCTCCCCCTCGGGCGGATTCAGCAACGACGGCTGCGCCGCACCGCCTCCGCCACCGCCTCCACCGCCTCCGCCTCCGCCTCCGCCACCGCCTCCACCGCCTCCGCCACCGCCTCCACCGCCTCCGCCACCGCCCGTGGATGCGGGTCGCGACGTACCGCTCTCCGACGTGGCCGATGGGAGCGATGTGGCGCTCTCCGATGCGGCCGACGAGGCCCTCAGCGACGCGAGCGACGAGGCGATCAGCGACGCGACGAGCGACGCCGACGAGGCGATCCTCGACGACGCGGGCATGATCGACGAAGTGGTCGGCGACGGCGGCTTCGACCCTGCGCTCCAGGGCGGTTGCGCGTGTTCGACGACTGCGAGTGACGCGCGTCCGCCGCTCACGCTCGTGGCGCTCGCAGCCGCGGCCCTCGCGCGCCGACGCCGCAGGAAGAAGCCGTGAGAGCCCTCTCAGCCTCGATCGCGTTCGTGGCCTCGATCGCGCTCCAATCTTCGATCGCGCTCGCGCAGCCGTGCACGTGTCCCACGGCGAGACCGCCCGCGATCGCGCTCGCGGAGTCTGACGCGGTGTTCGAAGGCCAGGTCACGGCGATCCGCGAGGGCCCCTATGTTTCAGGCCCTTCGGAGACGGTCCCCGGGCGCTGGGTCACGCTCCTCGTGCTGCGCGAGTGGAAGGGCGCCACCGCAGGGACCACACGCCACGTCTTCACCCCGACCTCGTGCGACGTCCCCTTCGAATCGGGCATCGCGTGGCTCGTCTACGCGCGTCACGGAGGCGCCAACCACGACCTCCGCACGACGCGCTGCCAGCGCACGCGGCCCGTTCCCACGGCGAGAGAAGACCTCCTCGCGCTCGGAATCCCCGGCACGCAGATCATGGCGATGGCGCCGACGACGGCCGTCACGAGACCCGCGCCGCGCCCCGCTGCGAGGCGTCCGTTGCGGCGAACGCGCCGGGTGATTCGCCGTCACCGACGCTGACAGCTCACAGCTCTTCGACGACGATCCCCTTTGCGCGCATCGCAGACGCGAGCGTCACGACGGCCTCGACGCCGTCCCACGCGACGATGAGCCCGTCGGCCGTGGGGCCTTCGACGCCGACGCCCGAGAGCGCCGAGAGCACCCTGCGACGGGCCACATCGGGAAGCTCACGCGTCACCATCGAAGGCGTCGCGGGTTCGAGGCGTAGCTCCAGCGCATCACCATCTTCGATCACGTCGTGGAGCGGCTGAAGCGCGGTGATCTCCGCCGTGCACCACAGCGTCACGGCATCGCGCGCCGCGTTTGGAACGCGCACCCTCGCGATGTCGCGACCGAGGCGCGCGTCGGTCCACGCGCCCGGCGTGGTCATCGAGGGAGAGAGCCTCGCGCCGTCATCGCTCGCCGCCGCGGGCATCGACGGAATGAGCGAAACGCGCGGCGCATCGAGCTCCGGAGGGTCTTCCCACGAGAGCCCCGCGAGCAGCGCGCGCGCCGAGGCCGAGTCTTGCGGGCGCGCCTCTGGGTCCTTCGCGAGCATCGCAGACACCACCGCATCGAAGGCTTCAGGCACGCCGTGACGGGCCTCGCTCGGCTTCGGAATGGGCTCTCCGAGGTGCTGCGACACGAAGTCAGGACCGCGGTACGGCAGCCTCCCCGTGAGCATCTGAAAGAACACGCAGCCGAGCGCGTAGAGGTCCGTCGCGGCGCTCACCGGCGCGCCCGTGATCTGCTCGGGCGCCATGTACGGGAGCGATCCCACGAGCCCGCCCGTCACCGTCGCGCCGAGGTCCCCGAGGTGCGCCGCGCCGAGGTCTCCGAGCCGGGGCTGACCCGCGGGATCGAAGAGCACGTTCGAGGGCTTGATATCCCGGTGCACCACGCCGTTTCGGTGCAAGAGCTCCAACGCCTGGAGCACGCGGTACATCACCGCGCGGACCTCCTTGAGCGAGAGCCTCCCGATGCGCTCCGCGAGCGTTCCGCCGGGCATCCAGTCGTAGACGATCGTGGGGCCCTCGGGGTCGAGCGCGCGCATCCTCACGATAGACGGATCATCGAGCTGACGCGCCAGCTCGGCCTCTCGCATGAAGCGCGCGAACGCGGCGCTGCGATCGTCGCTCACCGCGAGCACCTTGAGCGCCACGGGGTCTCCCGTGAGCTCGTCGACGGCCTCGAGCACGCGCCCCGTCGCGCCCGAGCCCGCCTCGCGCACCACGCGGTAGCGCCCCGCGTAGCGCTTCTCGCCGCCCTCGCTCTTGGGGAGCTTGTCTGCGTAGGCCGTGAGCTCCGCGGGGTGTGACCCGTCGCGATCGCGGAGCCGCCGCACCCACTCGCGCGCGCCGTACTCGTAGCCGAGCCGCGTGAGTCCGCACACGAGCATCGCCATCGCGTCGTCGCCCGCGCCCGCGCGCACCGCGGTCTGGAGCGCTCGCACCGCGCCAGCATCGTCGGAAGCAGCGGCCCTGAGTTGCGCGAGCCGCACGGCGCTCGTGGCGTCGTCGGGGTTCTGCGCGAGCTGCTGTTCGAACGCGCGCATCGCCTGGGCGACCTCGTTCGCGCGGTCGAAGCAGCGCGCGGCGCGGAGGTAGTCTCCCCGCTCGTACCAGCAGCGCGCGGCCTCGGCGGGCGCGGTCTGTTCGAGCACCATCCCGGCCACGTCTTCGCGGCGCGCGATGCGGCAGCGGGCGGCCATCGCGACGGCGCGCTCGGCGTCCTTGCCGACCTCTTCGGCGAGGGCCGCGATCACCTGCTCGTCGTTCGAGGCGAGGGCGAGGTCCATCGCGACGCGCCACTCGCCGCCGCGTACGGCCGAGAGCGCGGCCTCCGCGGGACGTCCGATTGACGCCAGGAGCTCCGCCGCGCGCTTCCACGCGCCGAGGGATTGCGCGAGGGCCGCGGCCCTGTCGATCTCGCCTTCGCGAACGAGCGCCTCGATCTCGTCCACGTCGCGCTACTCGTCGTTGTCGTCGTCGCCGCCCGAGGGCATCCCCGAGGCCGCCGCGCTGCCGTTGCCGGGCGTCGTCGGTCCGCGCGTCCCACCGTACGGAAAGATCCCCCGCGCGCGCGCTTCCTGATCCGAGCGACGCGCGACGTCTCCGTGGATCTCCTGCACGCCGCCGCGCGAGCGTCCGCGCCGACGGCTGCGTCCGCGACGGGCGCGAGAGGGCGTGCCGGGGGCGCTGCGATCGACCCAGAAGTAGCTGCGATCGCGCACGTCGATGTGCACGAAGCCGCCCACGGGATAGAAGCCCACGCCCAGAAAACCCAGCGTGCGGGCGTACGCGGCGACGTCGGCGTCGGGCGTGCCCGGCACGAGGATGTCGACGGCGCGACCGAGGCGGTGATTGCTCGGCGTGGCCTGCGCGCGGTAGCCCGAGATCACCGAGATCTGCCCCGCGCGAAAGTGCTTCGCGACCTGATAGAGCACCTCGACGAGGCGTCGATCGATGGGCGCCCTGCGCTGCGCGCGGGAGTCTCCGAGCACGCGAGAGACCTCGTTGCACGCTTCTTCGTCGAAGCCGCCGTCGGCGGTGCGCGGCGTGACCTCTGCGTCACCGAGCGCGTTGATCGAGTGGAGGCGCATGATGAGCCTCCCGTCGTCGGTGAAGCGGGCAGCGGGCGTCGCGTCGGCGTTGTGCCAGCGCTGCACGTTGGCGCGATAGGCCGTTCGCGCGGGGCGCGGGTTCGCGTGACCCGTCGCGGGGAGCGCCATGAGCGCAGCGCTCACGAGGGCCAGCACATACGCGAAGGGGTTCGCTCTCATCAGGGCGCCGTATGGATAGAACAGAAGCGACGCCACGGGCAAGAGGCGCCCTGCGACGACGCGCTCCCTCGTTCTGGTACCCTTGCCGCCAACTCACGATGAACGTCTCCGAAGCGCTCCGCGCGCGACACTCCGTCCGCGCCTTCCGCCCTGATCCCGTCGCAGAAGACGTCTTGCGCGAGATCTTCTCCGACGCGCAGCGCGCGCCCTCGTGGTGCAACATCCAGCCGTGGCGCGTCGCGGTCACCTCGGGCGCAGCCACCGCGAAGCTCACGAGCGCGCTCACCGAGGCCGCGCAGAGCGCCTCGCCCTCACCTGACTTCGCGTGGCCCGGCGTGTACCCCGAGCCCTACGACGCGCACCGTCGCGCGTGCGGCGCCGCGCTCTACGCTGCGATGGGCGTCGCGCGCGGCGACACGGCCGGACGCCTCGATGCCTGGATGCGCAACTATGCGGCCTTCGGCGCGCCCCACGTCGCCATCGTCTCCGTCGATCGCAAGCTCGGCCCCTACGCGATGCTCGACGTCGGGTGCTGGCTCCAGTCGCTGCTCCTCTCGGCGTGGGAGCGCGGCGTCGCGTGCTGCCCGCAAGCGTCGCTCTCGGCGCACCCCGACGCGATCCGCGCGATGCTCTCGATCCCCGAGTCCGACGGGATCCTCTTCGGCATCTCGATCGGCTACGAAGATGGCGCCGCGCCCGCCAACGCGTGTCGCACCGAGCGCGCGACGCTCGACGCCAACGTGCGCTTCATCTCGACCTGAAAGCCTTCATCCGCGCGGCCCGACGTAGCGCGCACGAGGACGCAGCAGCACCCCCGCGCGACGCTGTTCGAAGACGTGCGCGACCCATCCCGCGACGCGTCCGAGCGCGAAGAGTGACGTCGCCGCGCCCTGCGGCAGATCGAGCGCCGCAGACAGCGCCACGAGCGCCGCGTCGAGCGAGGGAGGCTCCCCCGAGAACCGCGCGCCCGCGTCGAGGTACTCGCGCACCGCGTCCGATCGACGACCGCGGAGCCCCGCGTCCGAGAGCGCTTCAAAGATCGGCGGAACCCTCGGATCGCCCTTCGGATAGAGCCTGTGGCCGAAGCCCGGGAGCTGCTCCCCGAGCGCGATGCGCGCCTCGAGGTCGAGGTCCTTCCGCGCGATCTGTGACTCGATGAGGTCGCACGTTCCGCCGTGACGGCTCCCCTTCACCACCTGTAGCGCCGCGGCCACGCAGCCGAAGAGGTCGGCCCCCGCCGAGGCCGCGACGCGCGCAGCGAACGACGACGCGTTGAGCTCGTGATCGGCCGTGAGCACGAGGGCCACATCGATCACCCACGCGCTCGATGGTTCGATACCGAACGATCTCGCCACGAGCTCCGCCACGCGCCCCTTCGCCTCGATGGGACGCGGCGCGAGCGACGCCGCCATCGCGCGCAGGAGCCTCCTCGCACGCGCGCGCTCCCCCGACTCGTCGGCCCACACGCCGCCACCCTCGGCGCGACCCAGGCTCGTCACCGCGTCGACGAGGCGCTCCATGATCGGCAGCGATCGATCGACGCGGAGCGCAGACGAGACCCCCTCGGGCCACCGCTCACCCTCGGGCGTAGACCAGAGCCAGTCGGCCACGGATTCGAAGGGCTCCCTCGCACGCGCCATCGCGTCGACCGCGCGTCCCCGGTAGGTGAAGCCGTCGTCGCCCACCGACGTGATCGCCGTGTCGAGCACGGCCTCGCCCCAACGCAGCGCGCCCGATGCCACCGCGGCGTGTCCTCTCCGCGCCTCGGCGCGCTTCGCCACGCGCGCCACGTCGTCGCCGTGATACCGCCGCGTGCGCCCCTCGCCCGAGCATCGGATCGCGCCGCGGCTCACGTACGTGTAGAGCGTCGCGCGCTTCACGCCGAGCGTCGCGCACGCCTCGATCGAGGTGAGCCAGCGTTCCGCGCGCATCGCGATTCGCCTATGAGAGAAGGCCCGGGAGCACGCCGTCGCCCGCGTCGCCCCAGCCGCGCACGTCGGCGCCCATGGAGCGCGCGATGGCCGCGAGGAGCTGTCCGTGGCGGGTCCCGCGGCGCTCGAGGATGCGCCCCGGCGTGATGCATCCGCCCGCGCGCCCCGCGACGACGAAGGGCATGTCGGAGTGCGTGTGCGTGTTGCCGTCGCTGACCTCGGAGCAGAACAGCACGACGGAGTGATCGAGCATCGTGCCGTCGCCCTCGGGCATCGCGCGCAGCGATTGGAGGAGGTACGCGAACTGCGCCACCCACCACCGCACCTGCTTCACGAAGTCGGTGAAGAGCCGGTTCGATCGGTCTTGCCGCGCGCCGTAGTGCGAGGCTTGATGGCTGCGCATGTCGAAGCCCGGGTCGTACATCTCGGTGCCGCGAAAGCGGCTCATGATGAGCTCGCTCGTGTGCTGCGACGACTGGATCACGCCGACGCGCGTGAGGCCGCACGCCATCGCGAGCACCGTCGTGTCGATCTGCGCCCGCAGCACCGCGGGAAAGTTCTCGGGCGCGTTGAGCCCCGACCCCGTCGGCGGTTCGAACATCATCGACGGCATCGCGCAGCTCGGCCCCGCGCGCATCATCCCCGCGTCGGTCATCATCACCCCCGCGTCGGTCGCGGGCATGGTCATCGTGGGCGGACGCACGAGCCTCGCGGACACCTCGCGGATCGCCTCGAGGTGCGCGTCGAGCTTCACGCGCTCGCTGTCGCCGAGCCTTCCACGAAGGTCGTTGAGGTCGCCGAGCGCGGTCTCGAGCGCGAGCCTGTCAGCGTCGGTGTCGACCGTTGATGTGGTCGGAGCGCCCGAGTCCGCAGCCCCCGCGTCGGAGGACATCACGGGCGGAGGCGTCGGGACTGCGCCCGTGAACATCCGTCGAAACGCGCGCACGGGGTCGTCGTCGGGCGCGACGGTGACGCCCGCGCTCGCGTACGAGATGAACTTGTCGCCCGAGGCGTTGTTCTGCGTCGCAGCGGCGCCGAGGTAGAGGTGGCGGTAGGGCGCGTCGCGTCCGATGGTGCGCGCGAGGTACTGATCGACGGACTCGCCGTTGCCGCCGTCGACCGCGGTGAGGAGCTTCTTGGCGCCGCCGGGATGGCTGCCCTCATCGGTCGATCCCATCGAGAGGCCGTGGAGAAACACGCACTCGCGACGCAGGTCGCCGAGCGGCTCGAGGAGCTCGCTGAGGGCGATGTCGCTCCCCGAGGGGCGCGCCTCCCAGAGGCCCGACTCGCCGTTCTGGCTGCGCCCCGCGATGCCGTCGGGAAAGTAGAACACGATGAGCCGCCGCGCCCGCTCACCGCCGCTCGCCCGCGCGGGCCTCTGCGACGCGAGGTAGAACGGCAGCGCCGACGCGGCCCCGAGGGCGGCCTGAAGGAACCTTCTCCGTGCGATCGTTCGCATACGAACTACTCTCGTTCCTACAGGCGCTCAGCGGCGGTTGACGAAGTCGGGTGACAGCGACACGGCGAGCATGAGCTCTCGCAAATCTCCGTCGTGCTCGCGGAGCCTCTGCGCGGCGGCCCGCACGGCGCACCGCTGCGACGCGGTCTCGCGGAAGCCCCGCGCGAAGCGGAACCACTGACGCGCGAAGCACGCCTGCGCTGTCGGGCTCGCGGCGATGGCCGCGCCGAGCTCCGCGGGCGATGCGAAGTCGAGCGAGCTCCCCGTGCCGAAGCCCTCGACGTCGGTGAGGCGACCGCTGTGATCGATGGGCATCCCGGCCTCCATCGCGCGCGTGCGCCCCGCGGCGTCGAACTGTTCGAAGCCGAAGCCGATGCCGTCGATGCGCTCGTGACACGACCTGCACGCGGCGTTGCTCGTGTGCTGCGCGAAGCGCTGCCGCGTGGTCGCCATCGGGTCGACGTCAGGCACACCGCCCGCGTTCGCCGGAGGCGGCGGGAACTCCTGGCAGAGCAGGTTCACGCGCACGAACACGCCGCGGAGAATGGGCGACGCCTGATCGCTGTGAGCATAGCGGGTCATCACCGCGCCCTCGGCGAGCACACCGCCCCGACGCTCTGCGGGGAGCGCGACGCGACGCGCGTCCATGCCGGTGACGCCGGTCATGCCGTAGTAGCGCGCGAGGGGCTCGTTGACGAAGCCGTCGCTCGCGGTGAAGAGCTCGCCGAAGCGGTGCGTTCCGTCGAAGACCACGTAGGAGACGAAGCGTCGGCTCTCTTCGAGCATCGCCGCTCGCACCGCGTCGCTGAGGTCGGGAAAGAGCGCTGCGCTCCTCGGAGTAGACGCCACGCTCTCGACGCCGAGCCACTGTAGCGCGAAGGCTCCGACCTGCTCCCTCGCGCGCGGATCGGCGAGGAGGCGCCTCGCCTCGCGCTCGATGGAGCCCACGTCAGAGAGCCCATTTCGCGCGGCGACGTCGAGGAGCGCGTCGTCGGGCATCGTCCCCCAGTACGTGTACGAGAGCGCAGACGCGATCTCGTAGGAGTTCAGCCGGTACGTCCCATCGGGCTGCGCGTCGCCCATCTCAGACCGATAGAGGAACGACGGCGACACGAGCATCGCGCGCACGGCCCTGCGCACGCCCTGATCGACGTCGCGGGCGCCCGTCATGAGCGCGCGATACCGCTGCGCCTCGGCGCTCGTGAGCGCGCGACGGAAGGCCCTGCGCGCGAAGCCCGCGGTCACGCGATCGGCACAGGTCGCAGCGTCGACGGCCCCGTCGCAGCCGACGATCGCGCGGAGCTGCGGTCCGAGCGCATCGACCACGGCGCCCGCAGCGCGGAGGTGCTCGTTGACGTGCACCGAGGTGACGAGCGCGGCGTCGGCGTTGTCGTCGAAGAGAAAGCCCTGCGGCCTCGCCTCGACAGGGAACGACGCCGCGGGATCGAACGCGAGCGTCGGCCGCGTCGAAGGTGTTGTCACAGGCGCATCGCACGCGACGGTGAGCACGGAGTTCACCCCGCCGAAGCCGTCGGAGGCCGTCATCGCGTTGCGCGGATCGCGCACCCACTCCGAGCCGTCGAGCACGAACTTGTACTGGTGCGAACCGTTGGCGACGGTCTGATCGAGGGTCCACTCGCCCGACGCGGCGTCGCGGGTCATGGGCCACGCGGTCGGAGACCAACCGTTGAAGGTCCCCGCGAGGTGCACCGAGCGGAGCGTGCGGCCCGCGGGGTCGTACGCGAAGTGCCTGCGGTTGCAGTCTGCCGTGGGCGCGGGCGCGGCCGTCGTTCCGCCGAGGCCGAAGAGGTCGCGCAGCGTGTTGCGGTACTCCCTTCGGTTGAGGAGTCGCATCCGTCGTGTGCCCGGCGGGATCACGTCGCACGCGAGGGCCTGCGAGGTGAAGCTCGTCTTGATGTACACCGCGAGCGAGCTTGCGCACTCGCCCCTGCACGCCGCGGAGTTGCCCTGCGGCATGCGCTCATCGATGGCGCGCGTGAGCTCTGCGATGGAGCGCGGCGAGTCGACGAGGCGCGTGCCGAGGCCGCCCTCACCGGCCTCTCCGTGACACGACGCGCACATGGCCGCGTAGCGCGTCGCGGGGTCGACCGCGGACGAAGTCGGAGGGGGCGTCAGCGATGCGTCGGGCTGTGACGCGGGGACGGCGTCGTCGCAGCCGATCGCGAAGGCCGCGAGCGCGAACCAGCGTAGGGGTGACCTCACGGCGCGCGATCCTACAGTGCGAATCGCCGCGCGCGAAACGCTTCGGGCGCGATGTCGCTACGGGTGCTTCTTGGCGCGAGGGACGACGGGGCCGATGGCCTCGGGCGCCGCGACGCCCATCGACCGGAGCCGACGCGTGCGCGCCTCACCCGCGGGAGAGGGCTGCGGGAGCGCTGCGTACGAGGGCAACGAGGGAGATCCCGCGGCGCGCGCGAGTCGTTCGAGCACGAGGGGCAACGCGCCCGCCCTCTTCGCGGGCTGCGCCGAGACGAGCGACCGCAGCGCCTCTTCGAGCTCCGGCGCCGTGTCGGGGAGCTTCGACCCCGAGATGCTCGTCGCCATCGGCTCGTTGAAGAGCAGCTCCGACGCGAGCGCGCCGAGGCTGTAGAGGTCTGCGCCCGCGTTGCAGCGCTTCGCCGCGCGGACCTCGGGCGCGAGGTACACCGACACCTCGGGGTGATGGGTCATGTGCGCCGCGAAGCGGTTCGGCGGAACGGCCGCGGCGATGGCCGGATCGGTGAGCTCCACGGTGTCGGCCGTGATCTGGATGCTCTCGGGGTAGAGCGCCCCGTGCGACGAGACCGTGTGGAGCTCTCTCAGCGCCGTGGCGATGCCCTGGAGCACCCCGAGCGCCTGATCGACCTCGAGCTTCCGCTCCGCCGCGCGGTAGGCCCTGAGGAGCCGTCGGAGCGACGCGCCGAAGACCCACCGCGACACCACGAACACCGTCGCCCCCGCGTCGATCCCCGCGTCGAGGGGGAGCGCCACGCGCTGCATCGACCGCCCCTTGAGCTGCGCGATCGAAGCGACAAACGCGTCGCGCTCCGCCGACGTGGGCAGGAGCGCCTGCGGGAGCACCTTCACCGCCACGGCGTTGCCCGCCTCGTCGCGCGCCCTGTACGTCGTGCCGAGCGCGCCGGTCCCATAGGCTTCGAGCACGAGGTATCGATCGGCGACGCGGTCACCCGACGCGTAGGGGGCCGCGGGCCTCGCGATGGTCACCACCTCCAGGGCCGACGGGTCCGCGAGGTCGAGCCCGCAGCGGAGGCACTTGCGCATCGCCGACGCGACGGTGGCCTGACACTGCGGACAGCGCCGCTTGTTGGGCCCCCGACGCCCGGGCAGTTTCGCGTCACTCTTCACGTCGGCGCGCACGGTAACACAACGCGCGAGCGAGACCTCGCGTCACGTCGGCCGCGCCCTTGACGTCGCGCGCCGTGTCGTGCGACGCGCTCGGTCCATCCCCGATGAGGCGCCAGCACCGATTCACGCTCCCGACGCTCGTGGCGATCTTCGCGGCGCTCGCGGCGCCCCCCGCGGCGCGCGCGCAACAGCGCGACGCGGCCACGCGCCACGACGCAGGACGCAGCGCCGCCGAAGAGACCCGCCGCGCCCAGGTCGTCGCGCGGATCAACAGCACGACGATCACCGTCGGCGAGTTCGAAGACCTCCTCAACGACGCCCCGGCGCCCATCCGGCAGACCTACGCCGACCCCGCGCGGAGGCGCGAGTACCTCGACAACCTGGTGATGACCTTTCTGCTCGCCGACGAGGCGCGGCGGCGCGGACTCGACCGCGACCCGCAGGTCTCTCAGACCGTGCGACGCATCCTCGGTCAGCGCGTGGAGCAGGTCGCGATCCTCGAGGCGATCACGCCCGAGCGGGTCACCGACGCCGAGGTGCGGCAGTGGTACGACGCCCACCTCGCGGACTATCAGCAGCCCGAGTACCGCAGGGCCACGGTGGTCATCACCCCCGATCGCGCCGCCGCGCAGCGCGTGATCGACGAGACCCGACGCCTGCGAGGTGACCTCCGACGCGTGCGGGAGCTCGTGCGAGAGGTCTCCGTCGATGAAGAGTCGAAGCGCCGCGACGGAGACTTCTTTTATTTCCAACGAACGGGGATCTCTTCGGCGGGCGACGGGCCGCGGCTCGAAGCCCCGCTCGCCGACGCGGTGTTCACCCTCGCCCGCGAGATGGACGTCACCCCGCAGCCCGTCGCCCTCGCCGACAACCGCTTCGGCGTCGCGGTGCTCACGGGCGTACGCCCCGCGCTCCGCAGGGGCCTCGACGACGTCGGCGTGGTGAACTCCATCCGCGGCTTCATCACCCGCGAGCGACGCTCGCAGCGGCGAGAGGAACTCCTCCGAGAGCTCCGCGCGCGGATCCACCCCGAGGTGCACGAAGACCGCCTCGACGCGATCCACCTCCCGGCGCCCGACCTGGGTACATTGCCACCCTTCGGCCCTGCGGGATCGACGGCCGACGCGGGCGTAAACCGTCGGTAGAAACCCCGACCTTCGGGTGCTGCCTGTGGATTCAGGCGCGATCTGCCGTTGAGACATGATGTCAGGTGCCACGCTCCAGGCGCCCGACGGAGTGACGACGTGAACGCCCTCTTCGCCCGCCCGAACGACGCTTCGACGCCCCGATCAGTTCGCCCGCCGCCGCTCCGCTCGCCGTCGGTGCGACCGTCTTCCGCGACCCCCGCGTCGGTGCTCCCCGGGCGCGCCTCTCGCCCCGCCCCTCGCGCGATCCCGCGGCTCCGCCTGTCGCTCCAGCGGCTGCTCCAGCGGCTCCGCAATCTCAACGTGACCGATTTCGAGAGCGGCGACAGACCGCCGTTGCGGCTCGAGGCGCTGGCCTCGTCGGTGGCCTCCGACGTGCGCACGATCCTCGACGACGCGAGCGCGTACTACGCCTCCGAGGCGACGGCCACGGGCGTCTCCGCGGAGCACATCCTCGACCTCACCTCGATCGCACGCATGGAGCTCTCGGGCCTCGCGGGTCACATCGGCCGCGAGACGGGCGCGTCGGCGTGGCAGCGCATCGCCGTGTGCGACAGCGTGCTGCACGTGAGCCGTCGGTGTCTGCGCGCGCTCGACGTGCTCATCGCCGACGCCGAGGGACTCCCCCGCGGCCCCGATGACAGCGCCGACGAGACCGCCACCGCGGTGCAGATCCGGCACGTCTTTCTGGAGCTTCACCGCGCGGTGATCGGCGACGACCTGCCCGACAGCGAGACGATCCGCCCGCGGCTCCACGCCGTGGGCAACTGCATCGCGCGGGTGCTCGGCCGCTCCGTGGCCGGATCGATCCGCGTGCACGATCGCTACACCATGCGCTCGTTCCAGGCGCGCATCCGAGAGTCGCTGCTCGGCACGCGCAGCGACGACGACGCCGCCATCGACGACCTCACCCGCGTCTGGCAGGACCTCTCGAACTTCACCGCGCTCCTGCTCGACGTGAACAAGCGCGAGGAGCTTCGCACCCACGACCGCGACGCGACCGCGGCCACCATCGACGCGATCCGCGAGATGCCCCCGGCCTACCCCTGCCCCGAGGCGGTGATCGAAGCGCTGCGTCCGTGCGAAGGCCGCGACCCCGAGCTCGACGCCCTCATCACCCGCGGCACCACCGTCGGCACGATGCGACAGTGCCTCGAGAGGGTCCACGCGACCCTCGGCCCCGCGCCGCCCCGCTCGCTCAACGCCAGCAGCGGCACCTGGAGCGGACTCCTCTGACCCTATTGCCCGCTTCAGCCCGCGAGTTCGAGCGTCGCACGCACCATCCTCTCGATCCCCTCGTAGACCTCTGAGAGCCTCCCCGTCGCGGTGAACGCCGCGCAGCAGACGAGCTTGTGATCCCGGTCGACGGAGAGCTCCTTCGCGCTGAGGGCGACGACCTTCGCGCCCCAGTGCGCCATGTCGTCGAGCGCGCACGAGCCCGCACCGGTGCCGAGCTCGACGCCGAGCGCGCCGAACACCTTCGCCGCCACGACCGGCGCCATGCACGCGAAGCCCATCGGACGCTTCGCCCTCCGCGCGCCGTCGAGGAGCCTCACGACGTCGGGCAACACGCGCGCGCCGCGCCCCGCGCTCGCGTGATCGCAGAGCACCCTCGTCGCGCCGTAGCCGCCGGGTACCACCACGGCGTCGCAGTCGGCGTCGACGAACCTCGCGAGGTCACCCACGTCTCCCCGCGCGAGGCGCGCGCTCTCGACCAGCACGTTGCGACTCTCGCCGATCATCGGGTGCCCCGACAGGTGATTGATCACCACGGGCATCGGAACGTTCGGCGCGACGCACACCGCTTCGGCGCCAGCGCGGTCGAGCGCGAGGAGCGTGGCCACGACCTCTTGCGCCTCGCTCCCGTCATAGACGCCGCAGCCCGAGAGGAGTACGGCGACGCGGGGCGCTCGCTTCGCGCGGGTCTTCATCACGCGCGGAGGAGACCACACGCCCGACATCGTTGACAACGCCCCCGCGAAGCGTCGTCAATCCCCCCATGTGGAAGCGCGTCGCCCCCTTCGTCCTCCTCGCCGCGTGTGACAGCGCAGCCACCACGGTCTCCGACAGCGGCACCGACACTCCTCCCGTGGACGCGCCCTCCGTGGACGCGCCCTCCGTCGACGCGCCCTCCGTCGACGCGCCGATCGCAGACGACACCCCAACGCCCGACGACAGGCTGGTCCCTGACGCGACGACGACGGACGCGACGACGGACGCGATGGAGACCGACGCGTCCACGCCCGCGGACGTCATGGCGCCCGTCGACACGTCGCCGATCAGCCTGTGCAGTCGACCGCTTCTGCCGCTCTCGACGGCGAGGGTCACCTCGCAGCGACCGACGCTCCAATTCGCGCGCGCCCCGGGGCTTCGCAACACGCTCGTCGAGGTGTGCCGCGAGCGAGACTGTCGCGCGCCCGTCGTGTCGGTCGACACCGCCGACGACTACGTGGCGCTCACCGCGAACCTCACGGCGGGCGTGTATTTCTGGCGCATCACGCCGCGCAACGCCGAGGGCGCGACGTGCCAGGGCCCGACGTGGCAGTTCACCGTCCCCGCGCGCCCGCTCAGCCCGTCACGCTCGTGGGGGGCGAGCCTCGATCTCAACGGAGACGGCTTCGCGGACCTCGCCGTGGCCTCCCTCGACGCGAGCGGCGCGACGGGCGCCGTGCGGGTGTTTCACGGCTCGGCGACGGGCATCGGCGCGACGCCCGCGGTGGAGATCACGGGGCTCGCCACGCAGTCTGGAAGCTACAGCGCAGCGCCCATCCCCGTCGCCGCGGGAGACCTCAACGGTGACGGCTTCGCGGACCTCGCCATCGGGCTCCCCGCGGCGCTGAGCGGCGACGGACAGGTGCTCGTCTACCTGGGCTCGCCGCGAGGGATCTCGTCGCGCGCCGACGCCGACCTCCGAAGCACCGACGGACACAACGGACGCTTCGGCGCGTCGCTCGCCGGCGTCGGAGACATCGAAGGCGACGGCTACGGAGACCTCGCGATCGGCGCGCCTCGCGCGACGGCCACGAGCGCGGCGGACGCCGCCGTCGCAGGGCGCGTGTACATGTTCCACGGGCTCCCCAACGGGATTCACTATACGCCCACGACGACCATCACGGGCCCCGCGGGTCCGCGCGGAGAGTTCGGCGCGTCGGTCGCTGGCGCGGGAGACGTGAACTCCGACCGCTTCCCCGACCTCGTCGTCGGGGCTCCTGGCGCGGCGAGGGCGTACGTGTTTCGAGGCACCGCGCTCGGCGTGATCGCGACCCCGATCGCGACCTTCGACGACGCAGCGACGGCGGGTTTCGGCGCCCTCGTCGGCTCGTCTGGCGACGTCGACGCAGACGACCACGCAGACGTCTTCGTCGCGGGAAACGGCCCCGACGGCAGGGTCATCGTGCGCCCCGCAGGCTCAAACGGGATGTTCATGGGCGCACCCGCGGTCCTCCGCGGGGGAGCCGCCGTGACCGCCGTCGCAGCGAGCGACGTGAACGCCGACGGGTTCAGCGACCTCGTGATCGGCGTCCCCTCCATGAACAACGCGCTCGTCTTCACAGGGAGCGCCTCGGGCCTCGCCGGCACGTCAACGTTCACGCTCACGAGCGCGTCGGTCGCAGGCTTCGGCGCGTCGATCACCAGCGCCGGCGACGCAAACCGCGACGGCGCGAGCGACCTCGCGATCGGCGGCACGACGGGCGCGCTCGCTGTGCTTCAAGGCTCAGCGTCGGGCGCCCCCGCGATGATGAGAGCGCTCAGCGTGACCGGCCGCGTTGGCAACCTCGGCGGCGCCTGGGGCGGGATCTGAACGGATCCGTCACCGGAAGGCAGCGCGTGTCGGGTGTCGCCTGACGCATCGATTTCCGGCCGAGACAGTTCTCTCAGAAGAGACCAGAGAAAATATTCTTCGCGAGGTCCCCAATGACCCTTTTCACCACATGTCTCGATTCACGCGTCGACGCGCACGCGCGATCGCTGTGCATGAAACGCTCACTGGCGACGCTTCGACGGGGTGATCCGCGTGTTCGGGCGCCGCGCCCTGAGCGGCCCGTCTCCGGGTGCGTCCGCACAGGGGGATGAACCTCGGACCATGACGCCTCACGCGTCGCGCATTGCGCCCGCCAACGCGAGGATCGCGCTGGACACCTCGCGCGATCGTCACAGATAGTCCCGCGTCAAGGCCAATAGGACACACCGTCCGACAGCCTGGAACGCTCGGCACATGCGCGCACGTGCCGACCAACCCGAATACCCGCGTATGCCAACCGACACACACGACGACATCGCGCTCGTGGGCATCGGCCTCCGACTCCCCGGTGCGGACAGCCCGACGGCGTTCTTTCAGAACCTCGTTGACGGCGTCGACGCGATCCGACCGATCCCGGCCGAGCGCACGTTGCTGCACCAGGCGGCGCACGCGCGGAGCCCCGCGGACAGGATTCCGAACTTCGGTGGGTTCCTCGACGGCGTCGACCGCTTCGACGCGCAGTTCTTCGGCTTCTCTCGAAAGGAGGTCCTCGCCACCGATCCGCAGCATCGCCTGATGCTCCACGTCGCGTGGGAGGCCCTCGAAGACGCGGCCATCGACCCCCGCAGCCTCCGCGGACGCCCCGTCGCGATCTACACGGGCGTGATCGGCACCGACTACCACGACCTCCTCGTCGCCGACGCGCCGCGCTTCGACCTCTACGGCTACGTGAACACCGCGTACAGCGCGCTCGCGGGCCGCGTCGCGTACGCGCTCGACACGCGCGCCGAGGCGGTCTCCGTCGACACCGCGTGCTCGTCGTCGCTCGTCGCGATGCACCTCGGCGTGTCCGCGCTCCGCCGCGGCGACGCCGAGGTGGCCCTCGTGGGCGGCGCCAACGTGCTCCTCGTGCCCGAGTTCAGCCAGGCGTTCACGCGCGCGGGGATGCTCGCCGCCGACGGGCGCTGCAAGGCCTTCGACGCGAGAGGTGACGGCTTCGTGCGCAGCGAGGGCGTGGTGTGCGTGGCCCTCATGCCGCTCGCCCGCGCACGCGAAGGCGGTCACCCCATCTACGCGGTGGTCAAGGGCACGCGCCTCAACCACGACGGCGGGACGGGGCACTACAAGACCCCCAACGTGGCCGGTCAGACGGCGCTTCTACGCGGGCTCTACCGGTCGCTCGGGCTCGACCCCCGAGACACCCACTACGTCGAAGCGCACGGCACCGGCACGAGGGCGGGAGACCCCGTCGAGATCGAAGCCATCGCGAACGTCCTGTGTGAGGGACGCTCCGCGGACAGCCCGCTCCTCGTGGGCTCTGTGAAGAGCCAGATCGGGCACTGCGAAGGCGCCGCCGGGCTCGCGGGCGTCGTGAAGGTCGCGCTCGCGCTCAAGCACGGCGTGATCCCCGGCAACCTGCACTTCGAAGAGCCGAATCCCAACATCGCGTGGGATCGGATGGCCATCGAGGTCGCCTCGCGCACGCAGCCCTGGCCCGTCAAGCCCGGCCAGCGCGCCAGGGCGGGCGTGAGCGCGTTCGGGCTCACGGGCGTCAACGCGCACGTGCTCCTCGAGCAGTGGGTCGAGCCTCCGAGCGCCCCCCGTTCCGAGGCGCCCAGGCCCCTCGTGTGGGCGATCTCAGACCCTTCAGACACGGGCCTCCGCGCGAACGTGAGCGCGCAGCTCGACGCGTGGGAGCGCGCGCCCGACGTCTCGGCGCAGAGCCTCACGCTCACGGCGGCGGCGCATCGACCGCACTTCGAGTATCGCGTCGCGTTCGTGGGAGACGGCGCCGCCGAGCTCCGCGGCGCGGCGCGCCAGTGGCTCGACCGCGTCAACGCGGGAGAGAGCGCCGCGCGCCCCTCCGCGGAGAAGCAGCGCGTGGCCTTCGTGTTCCCGGGACAGGGCGCCCAGTGGATCGGGATGGCGCGCGAGATGTTGCCCACGGCGGGCGCGTTCACGGACACGCTCCGCCGCGTCGACGAAGCCATCTCGCGAGAGGCGGGCTTCTCCGTCATCGAACGGCTCACGAGCGAGGCGCCCGAGGCGCTCGACGACATCGCGGTGCTCCAGCCGACCCTCTTCGCGCTCCAGGTTGCCTTCGCGGCCCTGTGGGAGTCGTGGGGGATCGTCCCCGACGCCGTGGTCGGGCACAGCATGGGCGAGACCGCGGCGGCCTGCGTGGCGGGCGTCCTCTCGCTCGACGACGCCGTCGCGGTGATCTGCCGCCGCAGCCGACTGATGCGACGGCTCCGCGGACGCGGCGCGATGCTCCTCGTCGAGCTGTCCCGCGACGACGCCGCGGCGCTCGTCCGCGGGCGCGAGGCGCTCGTCGCGATCGCGGTGAACAACGGCCCCACGTCGACGGTGCTCTCGGGCGACCCCGAAGCCCTGAAGACCATCGCGGCGGAGCTCGACGCCAGAGGCGTCTTCTGCCGACAGGTGAAGGTCGACGTCGCCTCGCACAGCCCTCAGGTCGACCCCATCGCAGACGAGCTCGTCCGCGAGCTCGCCGACCTCACCCCGAGCGCGGGGCGCATCGCGATCTTCTCGACCGTACGGCCGCAGTTCGGACGACGCCCCGAAGACGGCGCGCGCTTCACCGCCGACTACTGGTGGGAGAACCTCCGCAACCCGGTGCTCTTCGCCGATGCGATCGAGGCGATGCTCGCTCACGGCATCGAGACCTTCGTCGAGATCAGCTCGCACCCGCTGCTCTGTCAGTCGATCTCGCACTCCAGGCGACGCACGCCGCAGACCCTCGCGGTGCCCACGCTCCGCCGCGGCGAGACCGTGCGCGGCGTCGCGATGCAGAGCCTCGCGGAGCTCTACACCCGCGGCGCGCAGGTCGCCTGGGCGAGCGCCCTCGGCGAGGCTCCGCTCACACGATTGCCCCGCCGCGTGTGGCTCGAAGAGAGCTACCCCGTCGACTTCACGCGACGGACGCGCCGCGCCGCCGCCCCCGGCGCGCCCAACGAGCACCCGTGGCTCTCCGATCCGTGGTCGCCGCCCGGGCGCGACGACGAGGCCGTGTTCCGCACGAGGGTCTCGCTCGACGTCTCACCCTGGCTCGTGGACCACCAGGTGCAGAACGAGGTGATCTTCCCCGCCGCGGGCTACCTCGAGCTCGCGGCCTCCGCCCTTCGACGGCTCTTCTCTCGTCGCACGCAGCGCGTGGAGCTTCGAAACGTCACGTTCTCGAAGCCGCTGTTCCTCGACGCCGAGCGCGGATCGTCGCTCGAGCTGCTCGTGCGCCACGAGGGCGGCGGCGCCTTCGGCAGCTTCGAGTTCTACGGCCGCAGCGGCGCGCCCGACGCGCAACCGCAGCGCCTCGCGGCGGGCGAGTTCGGCTGGTCCGCCGACGCGCAGCCCCGGAGCCTCGCGCCCGTCGTCACGCCGCCCACGGGCTCCGCAGACGCCCTCTACGCAGCGTTCCAGCGCGTCGGCATGGAGTACGGCCCCGCGTTTCGAGGTGTCTCCCGCGTGGAGCGACGCGACGAGGGCAGCGCGCTCGCGGCCCTCACAGCGCCGCCCGAGATCGCCGACGAGCTCGGTGACTTCGCCTTCCACCCCGCCCTGCTCGACGCCGCGTTCCAGTCGTGCCTGGCCGCGCTCGCCGACGTCTCGAACACGTACCTCCCGGTGTCGCTCGGCTCGCTCCAGGTGCTCTCGAACGCGCGGCGGAGCGCCACCGTCTCGTCGCGGGTGAAGACCACCGACGCGGGCTTCGAAGCCGACCTTCGCATCGTCTCCGACGAGGGCGAGCTCCTCGCAGAGATCAAGGGACTCCGCGCCGACGCGCTGCGCCGCACCGAGTCTGAGGTGCTGCGCGAGCTCGCCTACGAGCTCACGTGGTCGCCCTCCGACGGCGTCGAGGCCCGCTCCATCGAGTCCGGCGTGTGGCTGGTGTTCTGCGACGCCTCGGGCGTCGGGCGCAGGATCGCCGAGCGCTTCGCGCGGGCGAGCCACCGCGTCGTGCAGGTCGAGCGAGGCCACCGCGACAGCGACACCTTCCGCTTCGACGAGGCGACGCGCGTCGCGCACCTGAACGACGAGCGCCCCGAGCATTGGGACGCGCTCCTCACGCACGTGCAGCAGATCGCCCGAGAGGGCCTCCGCGGCGTGGTCTATCTCTGGGGCCTCGACGCAACGCTGGCCGACGACGCGGGCGCTGACGAGGCCGAGGCCGCCACCCTCTCGGTCACCTGGCCCATCATCGAGCTCCAGCAGCGCGCCGCGACGCGTTCGCTCGCCCTCGGCCGACTCTGGATCGTCACGCAGAACGCCTTCACGCAAGGCTCTCCTGGCGACGTCGCGGTGATGTCGTCGCTCTGGGGCCTCGGCCGCGTGCTCGACAACGAGCTCCCGCAGACGCTGTGCTCGCGCGTCGACCTCGACGACCGCAACGAGCCGACGCTGCTCGCCCTCTGCGACGAGGTGCTCTACGGCTCGGCGGAGCGCGAGATCCGTCTCGGCCGCGACGCCCGCCACGTCGCCCGACTCCGCCGCGGCGCGGCGGTCGAAACCAACGAGCGCAGCGCCGCGAGCGAGGTCGCCTTCGTCCTTGAGTGGACGCCCAAGGTCGCGCTCTTCGAAGCCCTCCCCGAGAGCGCGGGCCCCTCGGAGGTCACCGTCGGCATCGAGCGCGCGCTCGTCCACCGCGATGGCGACGCGCGGTCGGTGCAGAGCTGCATCGGACGCGTCCTCGAGGTCGGCGCTGACGTCGACGCGCTGCGCCCCGGCGACCTCGTGCAGCTCTTCGGTTCGCTCGAGCTCCGCTCGCACGTGACCCTCGCCGCGAGCGACGCGGTGAAGCTCCCCGAGGGCCTCTCACCCGACGTCGCCCTCACCTCTTCGGCGCACTACGCCGTCGCGACGTACGCCCTCGAACGACTCGCCAGCGCGGGCTCGGGAGACAGGGTTCTCGTGATCGGCGACGACACGCCGGGCTGCGAGGCGGCCGTGGCCGCGGCGCGCGCCCACGGTCTGCGCGTCGCGCTCGTCACGTCGGGGACGCGCCCTGGCAACGGAGCGACGCGCGCGGCCGTCTCGCTCTCCAATCCGCGGTGGCCCACGGAGGTGCGCGCGCTCTTCGAAGGCCGCGGGGTCGACGTGGTCCTGTCGCTCAAGTCCTCTCTGCCCCGAGAGACCGAGCAGATCCTCCACCCGCTCGCGCGGGTGATCCACCTGGGCACGGGCTCTCGCGTCAGCCACCTCCTCGCCAACGTGACCTACGCACGCGCCGACCTCGCGGTGCTCTGGCGCGAACGCCGCGGCGACGTCCGCGAGCACCTCTCGAGAGCGCTCCGAGGGATCGCCTCGGGGCAGTTCGAACCGCTCGCACCCCCGACGCACGTCGCCTCGCTCCGAAGCCTCGCCGAGTCGGAGCCCGACGGCGACTACTCCGTCACCGTCGCCCCCGGCGACCTCACCATCGCGCCCGCTCGACACATCGTGCGCTCCGACGGGGCCTACGTGATCACGGGCGGCGCCGGCGGACTCGGCGTCTCCGTCGCAGAGTGGCTCATCAAGCAGGGCGCGCGCGACGTGCTCCTCCTCGGTCGCCGCGGGCCCGACGACGCCGCTCGCGCGATCGAGGCCCGCCTCTCCTCGCGCGGCGCTCGCGTGCGCGTCGCGCGCTGCGACGTCTCCGACGACGCGAGCGTGCGGGGCCTCTTCGAGGGCCTCACGCGTGAGGGCGTGCGCGTTCGCGGCGTGATCCACGCGGCGGGCGTGCTCTCCGACGGCATCGTGCACGGCCAGTCGAGGCAGCGCTTCCGCGACGTGTACGCGCCGAAGGTCCGCGCGAGCTGGGCGCTGCACCGCGCGATCGAGCAGCTGCCGCCGGTCGATTTCTTCGTGGTGTTCTCGTCCGCGGCGAGCGTCCTCGGCACGCCCGGTCAGTGCAACTACGCCGCCGCGAACGCCTTCATGGACGGCCTCACGCGCGCCCGCCGCTGGCAGCGCAAACCCTCGCAGTCGATGCAATGGGGCCCCTGGGCGCAGGTCGGGCTCGCGGCGCTCCAGGACCGCGGCGAGCGACTGGCGCAGCGCGGCCTCGTGGCCCTTCGCCCTGAAGACGGCGCCCGCGCGTTCGGCGCGGCGCTCGCGTCGAGGTTCGGCGAGGTGATGCTCTCTCGCTTCGACGCGCGCGCGTGGATGCGCACGGGCCCCGCGGACCACGCGCAGCTCACGCTCTCGGCGCTGACGCGTTCGAGCACCGCGCCGCCGCCTTCAGACCCGCACATGATGGCGGCCGTTCGGCTCCGCGTCGGGCTCGCGCAATCGACCGACGAAGCCACCGGAGCCGCTCACATCGAGGAGTACCTCAAGACCATCGTGGGCTCGCTCCTCGGCCGCACGGCGGATCGCATCAGCGCTTCGAAGCCGCTCTCGGGGCTCGGCGTCGATTCGCTGATGGCGGTCGAGCTCCGCACGCTGCTCGAGGCGCACCTGGCGATCGCCGTGTCGGTCGTCGCGCTGTTGCGCGGACCTTCGCTGCACGAGCTCGCGAAGAGCCTCTACCAGCAGCACACGCGACGCCGCTCGACGCGCCCGCCGGTGGTCTCTCCGATGACCTCGGACCGCGCCCTCGGCGCGCAGTTCAGGGCGACTGAGGCGCCGAAGGAGCCTCTCGGGCGATCGGTGCTCCTCACGGGCGCCACGGGCTTCCTCGGGATCTACCTCGTCGACGCGCTCGCGAGGCAGGGCGTCGAGCGGATCGACTGCGTGGTGCGCGCGCGCAGCCCCGAGGAGGCATCTCTGCGCCTCCGCGCTCACGCCGCGGCGTACGGCTTCGAGTACGACGAGTTCGCGGCGAAGGTGCGGGCGCACCCGGGCGATCTGGGCGAAGCGCGCCTGGGGATGAGCGAGCCTGCGTGGCAGAGCATCGCGGCCGAGACCGACGCCGTGATCCACAACGGCGCGAACGTGAACTTCCTCTTCGACTACGACGAGCTCCGACAGGAGAACGTCCTCTCGACGAAGGAGATCCTCGCCCTCGCGTGCACCGGACGACCGAAGTCGATCCACTACGTCTCGACGTGGGCGGTCTTCGGCGCGCCGCGCTACGCGAGCGCGACGATCGACGAGGGCGCGATGCCCGAAGAGCCGCCCGTCGGCGGGTACGCGCAGACCAAGTTCGTCTCGGAGCACATGCTCGCGGCGGCCCGAGAGCGCGGCGTGACGGCGAGCATCTACCGCCCCTCGCTCGTGGGCTGGGACGACGCCACGGGCCGGTACAACCCGCGCGAGGCCTTCGTGCGGCTCCTCTCGACCTGCCTGGCGACGCGATGCGTGCCCGACGTCGACTTCGTGCTCCCGATCACGCCGGTGCGCTTCGTGGCCGAACAGATCGTGCGGCTGGCCGCTTGTGACGCGGCGCGAAACGGCGCGTACCACCCGACCACCGACGAGCCCATCGGGTTTCGCGCGCTCATGGAGGCCCTGCGCCGAGAGGGGCACGCGCTCGACGTGGTGCCCTGGGGCGTGTTCCGCGAACGCGCCATGGCCCAGGCCGAGGCGAGCGGCTTCCCCGCGTTCGGAAAGATCTTCCCCGAGCGCCTCTCGTCGACGGGCACGGCGTACATCGAGCTCATCACGCCGGAGCGGGTCTCGCGCTTCACGACCGAGCGCGCCCGAGCACTCCTGCCCGACGCTCCGCGGTGCCCGACGGTCGCCCGCGCGTCGATTCGCGCCCTGGTCGATCGCCTCCGGCGCGATGACCTCCTGACAACGCCCGCCGAAAGAGGGTAGGAGGTTAGTCGGAAGGAACACCATGCCGCGATCGGGACAGGTCGGAGCCTACCGCCTCATCGAACCGCTCGGGCGCGGCGCCTTCAGCACCGCCTGGCTCGCCGACCGCGGCGACGGTCCCGTGGTGCTCAAGGCGCTCCACCTGAGCGTCGGCAACGACGAGAGCCCTCGCACGCGGTTCTTTCGCGAGATCGCCAACCTCGCGAGCCTCGAGCGCACCGGCCTCGTCCGCCTCCTCGACGCGGGCGGCTGGGATGAGGGCCCGTATTTCGTCATCCCGTTCATCCAGGGCCGCAGCCTCGCGCAGCGGCTTCGCGAAGGCCCCCTCTCCCCCGATGAGGCGATGCGGGTCTTCTGGTCACTCGCGAGCGACCTCGACACGCTGCACGGCGCGGGCTTCGTGCACCGCGACGTCAAGCCCGAGAACGTAATCGTCGATGACGACGGCCGAACCACGCTGATCGATTTCGGCCTCTCGGCGCACGTCGCGACCGTCGATGTCGACGAGGCTGTGGGCACCCTGCGCTACGCCTCCCCTGAACAGCTCGGCGTGATCCACCGCGCCGTGGAATCGCCCGCGGACCTCTACTCGCTCGGCGCGGTGCTCTTCGAAGCGCTCACCGGCGTGCTGCCCTGCACCGGCAATACGATCGACGAGGTGCTCTCGTGGCACGCGAGCGCCCGCGCGACTCGCCCGTCAGAGCATCGGGCGGGGATCCCCGAGGCGATCGACGACCTCGTCGGCGCGCTCCTGGAGCGCGACCCCAACGACAGGGTGGTCCGCACCGCCGCGGCCGTGCGAAGGCTCAACCCCGAGCCTCCGGCGCCGCTTCAACACGTCCGCGACTGGCAGCTCCGCGGCCGTCCTGCGTGCCTCGGTCGGGGCCCCGAGCTCGACACCGTGCGCAGGGGTCTTGGCATCGCCGAGCGGACGCTGCACGGCAGCGTGCTCGTCCTCGGGGAGCCGGGGATGGGTCGCACGACCTTCCTCGACGCGATCGAGCTCGAGGCCACCACGACGAAGCTGCTGGTGCTGCGCCTCTTGCGATCGAGCGACGACCTCCCCTTCGCGAGCCTCAGCGAGGCGATCAGCAACCGCCTCGCGCCATTGATCGCCGCGGGCGGCGCCGCGTTCGAGAGCGTGCGCGCAGACCTCCGCGCGGCCGCCGGGGACTTCGCGCCGCTGCTCAAGCGCCTCGCCGCGCCGCTCGAGCAGGTGCTCGGCCCCGCGGAGGCGTCGCGCGCCCTCGAGCTCACGCAGGACCCCACGCGCTTCGCGGAGGTCATCGCGGAGTTCCTCGCGGCGCTGGCCAGACGCACCGGCGGACTCCTCCTGCTCGCGGACGACGTCGACACGCTCGACGCTGGAACTGTCCGCGTTCTCCGCAAGCTGCCTACGGTCGACGCGGTCGGGCTCGTGATGTCAGTCGACGTGCAGAGCGGCCCTCGCACCGCGGCGCTGTTCGAACAGTTTCAAGGCGTCCTCCCCGTGGAGCTCGGCCCGCTCGACGGCCAGGGCGTGCGCGACCTGCTCGAGCACGTGCTCGGCGCGGGGCGCTGCCCCGATGACCTGGTCGACCACGTGATCGCGTGCGTCGGCTCCCTACCGTTCTCGGTGATCTCCTACGCGCGCGGGCTCATCGACGCCGGCGCGCTCGAACTCACCGGCGGTCGCTGGCTCGTTCGTGACGAGAGGGCCGCCCCCCTCGCGCTCCCGCAGAACGCGACGGAGGCGCTCTTCGCGCGGGCGGAGACCATCCCTCCCGTGGCGCGCCGCGCGCTCGGCACGCTCGCCCTCGTGGGAGTGCCGGTGACCGCGCCGTTCCTCGCCGAAGTGCTCGAGGTGGCGCCGCGTGAGCTCGTCGCGCTCGTGGGTCAGTGCATCCGTGCGAAGCTCGTCGTCGTCGACGCCCTCGGGCTGCTCCGCATCGTGCACCCCGACCTCGCGCAGCACCTCCGCGCGGGGGTGTCGGCCGGCGACGCGCACCGGCTCCACGCGCGCATCGCGACGGTCGCGGCGGAGCGGACGCCCGACGACCCCTTCCTCGAGGCGAGGCACAGGCTGCTCGCGCTCCCGTCGGGTGACACCGCGCTGGCCGCACGGTCGGCGCTTCTGGCCGGTCGTCGCGCCCTCTCGGCCTACGCCAACGACGTCGCCTACGACATGCTCTCAAAGGCGCTCCCCTACGTCCGCGAGGACGACCGCGCGTCCGCGGCGTACTTCGAAGCGTTCGGCGAGGCGTGCACCCGGACAGCGCGCATCGACGCGGCGCTCGACGCGTTCGGCCGCGCGCTGCGAGCGTCGTCGTCACCGATGGACACCGCGCGCGTCCACATGCAGGTGACCCGCGTGAGCATGGCGCTGTGGGACGCCGACAAGGTGCAGCGGTCCTGCATGGCCGTGCAAGAGTCGATCATGGCGGCGCTCCCGCAGGGCGTCGCCGGGAGCGACATCGTCGCGCGGCTCGACAGCGCGCGCGCGGCGGACCCCGCGTCGGCGCGTTGGGCCAAGGTCGCCGAGCTGATCGGAAACGCCTTCGCCCTCAGCGGATTCATGGCCTGGTCGAGCGGCAATCCGAGCCTCGTCACGGCGCCGCGGGAGCAGCTCGCGAGGGTGTGCGCGCTGCTCGGCGACCGCGATGAGAGCGTCGAGCTCGAAGCGTGGCTCGGGTATCTCTGCGCGGTCTGCGAGATGCCCCAAGAGGCCGAGCGGCACGGCGAGCGCGCCCTCACCCGCGCGAGGGCCGGGAGGGACCGCGCCGTCGAGGCCAACGCGCAGAAGCTCCTCGGGTGGTCGTGCCACGTGGGAGGGCGCTACGAGCGCCACGAGGAGCTCGCGGAGGACGCCGTCCAGCGGCTCCGACGCTGGCTCGCGACGCGAGACATCATCGCGATCTGCAACGACCTGGGCCTCGGGCTCCTCGTGCGCGGCATGTCGGAGAAGGCCGAGCGCGTCGCCCGGGTGGGCCTCGAGGTCGCGGACGCCGCCGGGCTGCCGAGCGGGATGGCGAACATCCGCGCGACGCTCGCCTCGGCGCTTGCGATCCGTGGCGAGCTCGTCGAGGCATCGGCGTTGCTCGATCAGGCCCGCGCGATCCGCAAGCAGCGCGTCTCGCCGCGCGACGTGTGGACGGGCACCTGGATCGCGCAGCACCGGATGTTCCACCTGTTCGAGCAGGACGAGCAGGGCGCGCCCTTCGAGGAGCTGCGCGCGGAGGCGAGGGAGATCGCGGCGCTCCCCTCCGACTGGCCCGACCAGATGGCGGCGTTCTTCGTCCTCGCGGCGTATCTGTGCGGACGTCGCGCGGAGCGCAGCGGCGACGGCGCCGACCTCGACGCGTTTCGCAAATCGTTGGCCGACGTCCGCGCGGTCTGCACCGACGAGCCCCTGCGACGCGCGCACGAGCAGATCCTCCTCGCGATGCTCGCGCGCATCGAGGGACGCGGCGCCGACGCGGAGTCTCACCTCTCGATGGCCGACGCGATCGCCGGTCAGACCACCGAGCTCTGGACGACCTTCGAAGTGCTCCGCGAGCGAGCGCGCCTCGCGACGCCCAAGGCCCTCAAGTCACAGTTCGCGACGAGCGCGCGGAGCCTCGCGCGAGAGGCCGGCTGGATCACCCGCGAGCGCGCCGTGCTCCGCGAGTTCCAGGTCTCGTCGTCGGTGCCGCCGAGCGTCGCGTCGGAGTCGCGCACCCTCCAGACGACCGTCGGAAAGTTCTCAGGGCAGGCGCGGGTGTTCGACTCGCTGCTGCGCGTGAGCCTCGCGTCGCAGTCGACGCGCGACCCGATGGAGCAGGCCAGGGCCATCCTCGACGAGCTCCTGGTCGCCTTCGGCGGCGAGCGCGCGTTCCTCTTCGCGCTGGAGTCCGACGGCGAGATCCGTCGCATCGTGGGGCGCGCGGGCGGCGGGCGCGACATCACCGAGACGCACGGCTTCGCGACCACGCTCCTCCGCAGGGTCACCGAGACGGGCGAGCCGCAGGTGATCGCCGGCAGCGAGGAGGGCGCCGTGCTCGGATCGAAGAGCGCGGTCGCGCACGACCTCCGGAGCATCATGGCGGCGCCCGTTCGCGCGCGCGACAGCCTCTACGGCGTGGTCTACATCGACAGCCGCGTCGTTCGGGGGCTCTACCACCGCGCCGACCTCGACGTGCTCGTCGCGATGGCCGCACACATCGGCGCGAGCATCGAGTCCGCGCGGGTCGTCAGGCTCGAGATGGCGGCGCGCGAGCTCCGCAAGGACCTCGAGCTCTCCGCGGCGGTGCAGAAGCTCTTCTTCCCTCGCGCGCCGAGCGCGGTCGTCGGCCCGTGGAAGCTCGCGGGCCTCACGCGTCCGGCCACCCAGTGCGGCGGCGACTGGTGGTGGTGGGAGCGACGCGGCGACTCAGCGCTGGTGATCCTGGGCGACGTGACCGGACACGGCGCCGCGCCCGCGATCCTGACGGCCTCCGTGGCGAGCGTCGTGCGATCGTGCTTGCGACGCGACGCCGACCTCGAAGAGACGCTCCGCGCGGTGCATCGCGAGCTCTTCGAGCGGTGCGCCGGGGAGTACCAGATGCAGGCCGTCGCGATGGAGCTCGGCCCCGACGGATCGATCTCGATCTGCTCGGCGGGCGCGCCCCCGCCGCTGCTGCTCGACGAGGGCGGCGGGCGAGCGCTCGTGGCGCGCGGCGCCCCCCTCGGCGGGAGCGTTTTCGAGTGCGGCGCGAGGACCGAGACGCCTGGGGTCGGAGCCAGGGTGCTCGCCTATAGCGACGGGGTCACCGAGTCTGTAGACGCCTCGGGGCGCGCGTTCGGCGCTCGGCGGCTGCTCAATTCGCTCGCGCACACGAGAGGCCTGCCGCACGACGGGGTGATCGCCAGGATTGACGCGGAGGTCGACGCGTTCCGCGGCGCGGCGCCCGTGCTCGACGATCGCACCCTCGTGCTCATCGAGCGCGCCTGATCGATCGCGTCAGGGGAACTCGCTGCCGCTCGCCGTTCGAGCGATCAACTGGTCGAGCGGGCACGGGCGCGCGAAGTGATACCCCTGCCCGAAGTGACACCCGAGCGTGCGGAGCGCGGCGGCGTCTTCGCGGGTCTCGATCCCCTCGGCGATCACCTGGATGCCCTCGTCGTTCGCGAACTGCACGATGCGGTTCACGAGGTTGAACTTGCGAGTCGAGGCCGAGAGGTCCTGAACCATCTGCATGTCGAGCTTGATGAACTCGGCGCCGATGTACGAGACGGCGTTGAGGCTCGCGTAGCCCGCGCCGAGGTCGTCGAGCGCGAAGCGAAAGCCCAGAGAGCGAAGCCTCGCCAGCGTGGCGTCGCTGTCGGCGACCTGGACCACGGAGGCGCGCTCGTTGATCTCGAAGACGACCCGATCGCGGAGGTCTTCAGGGATCGAGGCGTCGAAGTCCGGGTCGGTGAGCTCAGCGGGGTGCATGTTCACGAAGAGCGTGCCCCGGAGGGTCGACGAGCGGAGCGTGTCGACCGCGGCCTTGCGCACGAGGCGCCCGAGCTGCCAGATGAGGTTGCTCCGGAGGCACGCGTCCACGAGCACCATGGGGTTTGTGAACACCGGGTGCGAGGGGCGGCAGAGCATCTCCTGAGCCCAGATCCGGCCGTCGGAGAGCGTGACCACGGGCTGAAAATGAAAGTGGATCTCCTGCGAGTTCAGGAAGCGTTCGAGCTCCCTGACGTGTCGGTTCCAGACGCCGAGGGAGCGGCGGGAGAGCGAGAGGAGGCGCTCGCGGGAGACCTCGCGGCGCGTGAGCCCGTCGTCGATGGCGTAACGCAGGTATTCGGGGACGTCAGCCCTCAGGAGACAAAGGTCAATCGTGTTCGGAAAGCCCACCGTGACCTCGGGGAACTGCGCCTCCGTATCGATCACCAGGATCCGCAGCGACTCGGGGCACGTCCCGACGCTCCCGTGGAGGGCGTCTTCGCCGAAGGTCGATCCGACCTGGTGCGTGGCGATCAGCACATCGAAGTGCTCGTCGTGGTACTGCCGTCGAAAATCCTCAAGCGACGTCGCGACCTCGCACGCGGCGCTCGCCCCGGCCCCCTCGACCAGGTCCGCCGCGCCGTCGACGGACGCGTCGAGGATGAGGGCCCGACGCACGGGCTCGGGCATCCTCGACGGGTTGCGCGACAGGTCGTTCGAGTAGCGCCTGACGCAGTCGCGCCCCGACGCCTTCGCGGCGTAGAGCGACTGGTCCGCGCGGAGCATCAGGTCGTCGAGCGTCCGCGCGTCGTTCGGGTACGTGGCCACGCCGACGCTGACGGTCAGCCGCCCCCTGGCGCCCGGTACGATGCGCTCGAAGGGCATCGTCCGCACGGCCTCGCAGCACCGCTCGGCCATCTGCACCAGGGCCTCGGGGCTCTCATCGAGGACGATCGCGATGAACTCCTCACCGCCGAAGCGACCCAGGATGTCGGTGTTGAACAGGGTCTTGGTGAACGCCGCGGCGCAGGCCTTCAGCACCAGGTCGCCCACCAGGTGGCCGTGTCGGTCGTTGACGCCCTTGAAATGATCGAGGTCCAGAAGGATGAGCCCGGCGCAGCGGTCGGTGCGCTCGGCGAGGCGCAGCGCGCGGTCGGCCTCTTCGGTGAAAGATCGCCGGTTGAGCACTCCGGTGAGCGCGTCGACGCGGGAGAGGTGCGTCACCTGCTCGAGCGCGACGATGAGGTCCTTCGTGCGCGCTTCGACGGCGGTCTCGAGGGCCTCCGCGCGGAGCTTCTCGCGGGCCAGGAGGTCTCGGTAGTGCTCCTGAAGCCTGCTCTCTTCAGTCACGTTGCGGTAAGTGATCAAGACACCAGCCTGCTCGCCCTCCAGATTCTCTACCGGTGTGAAGGTCTGATGCACGGTGAGCGCGTGCCCGTCCTGGGTGAAGACCTTGAGCTCCCCGAGCCGGATCGTCTGGCGTCTCGCGAGCGCCTCGCGCGCCCAACGGAGCGCGTCTTCGGTCTCGGAGCGCAGAAGGTCGAACGGCGCCCGGCCGTCCTTTCCGATGTGCTTCAGGCGAACGCCGCACAGCTCCGCGAAGGCCGCGTTGGCTTCGAGGAAGACCATGTCACGAGTGAAGAGGAGCGACGCCTCGCTCAGCCCTCGCGCCATCTTGGCGGTGATCGCAAGCGTTGTGTCCATGATGTGGCGCTTCTATCCGCTCGGACTCTATCGCTTCTGTTGCGCGAAGCGGAGCAAAAGCGAGGCGGCGCACGCGCATCTCACCCCCTTCCGACTGCGAGACACACGCGCAGCGCGCCTCGGAGACGATGTGCACCGTCCTCACATCGCGTGCGCGTCAGCGGCGATTTCTGCGGCCTCTCCTCACGATGAGGGTAAACGCCTACGCGTCAATTCGGCCTCGTACCGCGGCTCGACGGGCCAGCGGCGGCGTCCGACGCTCGGAATCACGCCGCGCGCGCGCCGCGGCGAGCGCTTCTGCCGTTGATCGTGGGCCTGTCTTCGTGGCATCAGACTCACACGCGAGGCCCATGCTAGAACCACCGCTCAACGTAACGCCGGTCCGCGTGCTCCTCGTGTGTCGCGACCCGAGGCGTCAGCGGACGCTCCTCACCGCGATGCACGGGGCGGCGGACATCGTCGACACGGTCGACGACCTCGACTCGGCCTTCGAGCCGAACGATTACCGGGTGATCATCATCGATGAGGACGCCTCGACGCGGCGCCCCCCGGCCTCGCTCCTCGCGGTGAAGAAGCTCCCTCCCGTGGTGGTCCTCGTGACCACCATGCGCGACGTCGAGCTCCTGCCGTGGTTCGAGGGGGTCGAGGCGGTCCACGTCCTCCAATCCGACAACCTCCAGCGCTTCAACGACCTCCACGTGACGCTCCGCAAGATCACCTCGGGGGACATCTTCGGCATCGAGAAGTACTTCGCGTGGGGCTCGCGGGAGAGCATGTACGTCGTGCGGTGCTCCGATGAGAAGCCCCGGCTCATCGAGGCCGTCAGCGCGTTCTCTGAGCAGCTCGGGGTCCAGAGCCGACTGCGCACGCTCGCCGCGACGGTGGTCGACGAGTTCCTCACCAACGCGTTCTACAACGCGCCCGTCGACAAGGACGGGACGTACCGCTTCCGAGACCGCAACCGCGTCGATGCGGTCACCCTCGACGACGACGAGGCCGTCGTGGTCAGGTTCTGCGGCGACGGGCGCCGCCTCGGGATCTCCGTCACCGACCCGTTCGGCTCCCTCGCCCCCACGAGCGTGCGCTCGACCCTCGTGCGCGGCCTGAGCCGCGGGGCCCAGGTGTGGGATCGCCCGGGCGGCGGCGCCGGACTCGGCTTCTACTGCGCCTTCGCGTCGCTCTCCCACCTCGTGGTCAACATCGAACCCGGGCGCCGCACGGAGATCATCGGTATCCTCGCCCTCCGTGATAGCTACAAAGACTTTCTCGTCTCCGGCAAGTCGTTCGATGTATTCGAAAGCTCACGCCCGGCGCCCATTTCCGAGACGGAGGTAAGCTCGTGAACTCCCTGCACGTCGAGGCCATGCCCGACGACGCCGCGCGCGTCGTGATCTCTGGCGAATTCAGCGAGCACTCGGACTTCTCCCCCGTCCTCGCGCTCTCATCGCCCGCGCTCGTCTTCGACCTACGCGACGTCCAGCGCATCAACTCCTGCGGCGTCCGCGAGTGGATCAGGCTCATGGACGCGCTCCGCGCCGCGGGTCGCTCGCTGGTCTTCGAGCACTGCTCGGTGCCCTTCGTGAACCAGATGAACATGATCGTGAACTTCAACGGCACGGCGCGCGTGCGGTCGTTCTACGTCCCGTACCTCTGCGCGCGCTGCAACCGCGAGTACGTCGAGCTCTGCGACGTCCCCGACCGCGGTCGCCCCGTGCTGCGCGAGTCGTCGACGTGCCCCCAGTGCGGCTCGCTCGGCGAGTTCGACGACCTCCCCGACTCGTACCTCGCCTTCGCGCACTGACCCCTCTCCGCGAGACGCTCCCCCACAATAACCCCCCGACGCTGTTCCGCGACGCGCGTTGAGACGCCGCTTGACGGGCTCCTCCTCGCGCGTGTTGGACTCCGCGTCGCCATGAAGCCCCGCGCGCTCACTGCCCTCCTCGCGCTCGTCGCATGCCGCTCCACGCAGACGCTGGCGCCCTCCGTCGCACCGCCTCCGACCGTCACCGCGGCGCCCGACGCGGCCGCCCCCGTCGTCGACGGCCCCTCCGCGTGGAACGCCCTCGCGCGTTCTGGCGCGGTCACCGAGACGCTCCACGGGACCTCTGTCTCCGACCCGTTTCGAGCGCTCGAAGAAGACTCCCCCGCGACGCGCGCGTGGATCGACCACCAGACCGCGAGGAGCGAAGCCTACCTCCGCGAGCACGAGCGTCCGGGCTCCCGCGAGGCCCTCTCGCGCCTCGCCGACATCGGCGTGCTCTCCTCCGCCAGCGCGTCGGGCGGGAGGATCTTCTACCGCCGAAGAAACCCCGGTCAGGAGCAGCCCTCCCTCGTCGTCGTCGACCCTTGCGCGCAGGGCTACGACCCCGCGCGTCCCTCGGCCTCGGCGCGCGTGCTGCTCGAGCCTTCGCGCTTCGGCGAGCGCGCCGCGATCGACTGGTACGTCCCCTCTCCCCGCGGGCGCTACGTCGCCTTCGGCGTGTCGCAGAACGGCGACGAGCGCACCGTGCTCAAGGTCATCGAGCTGCGCACGGGCGCGGTGCTCGACGTCACGATCGCGCACACGAAATGGTGCAGGCTCGCGTGGCTCCCCGACGAGTCGGGCTTCTACTACACGCGCTATCCCAAAGAGGGAGAGGCGGGCTGGGACGCCGAGCGCCCCGACGCGTACTGGCGCAGGCTCTACCTCCACCGCCTCGCCGACCCCGCCGACGGCTCCCGCGACGCGCTGGTCTTCGAAGGAACAGACCGCACCGAGTCGCCCGGTCCGTACGTCTCGTCGGACGGTCGCTGGCTCGTGGTCAATCTCTTCAAGGGCTGGTCTCGCTACGACGTCTTTCTCGTCGATCGCAGGGCGCCCGTCGCCGCGGGTCAGCGCCCGAGGGCCGTCGCCGTCGCGACCGGTCACGAGAGCCTCAACGAGGCCAGCGTATACCGCGGGAGGCTCTACCTCACGACCAACCGCGACGCGCCGAAGTACCGTGTTCTATGGGCTCCCGCCGAGGCGCTCATGCGCGCGACCGCGCCGACCGACGGCGTGACGACGCTCGCCGCGGCGCCCGCGGGCCCGTGGCACACGATGATCGCCGAGGGAGAGCACCCGCTCGAAGAGACGACCTTCGCGGGCGATCGGCTCGTGGCGCGCTATCTCGAGAACATCGTCTCGCGCGTGCGGCTCTTCGACCTCGATGGACACCCTCAAGGGGAGGTGACGCTCCCCACGGAGGGCGCCGTGGCGTCGATGGGATCGCAGGATGACGAGCCCTCGGTCGCGCTGATCTTCTCGTCGTTCTTCGTGCCCTCGACGGTGCTCTCGCTCGATACGCGCGTGCGGCCGACGGCGGGCGTCATCACCCCCACGCGCGTCGACGCGCCCGCGATGGACGTCGACACCTCGGGCTATGAGCTCTCTCGCGCGACGGCGACCTCCGCCGACGGGACGCCCATCAACGTGTTCTACATGCACGCGCGGGGCATGGAGCTGAACGGCCGCAACCCGGCGATCCTGTACGGTTACGGCGGGTTCAACCTCCCGCTCACGCCGCGGTTCACGCGTCAGGCGCTCTACTGGCTCTCGCGCGGCGGCGTGTACGCCGTGGCGAACCTCCGCGGCGGGAGCGAGTTCGGCGAGGCGTGGCATCGCGCGGGCGCGCTGGAGCAGAAGCACCACGTCTTCGAGGACTTCGAAGCGGCGATCCGATGGCTCTCGACGAGCCGCGTGAGCGCGCCGGAGCGCATCGCGATCAACGGCGGATCGAACGGGGGCCTGCTCATGGGCGCGATGGTCACCCGCTGCCCCGACGCGTTTCGCGCGGCCGTGGCCGACGTGGGGCTCTACGACATGGTCCGCTTTCACCGCTTTCCCCCGGCGGAGATCTGGACCACGGAGTACGGCACGCCCGAGCGCGCCGAGGACTTCCGCTACCTCTACGACTACTCGCCCTATCACCGCGTCGTCGACGGCGCGCGCTACCCCGCCGTGTGGGTCAGCACCGCGGACCACGACACGCGCGTGTTCTGGGGGCACTCGACGAAGTTCGCCGCGCGGCTTCAAGAGGCGCAGTCGGGCGACCGTCCGATCTATTTCTACATGGAGCGCAACGTCGGCCACGGCGCCGGGATGCAGCGCTCCGATCAGGTGAGCGCGTGGTCGCGCATGTTCACCTTCATCGAGGATCAGCTCGGGATGTGAGCGCGAGGCGAACTACGGGAGCGTCTGCAATCCCCACGGGGGCGCGGCGTTGGCGAGCACGCCCGCGCGGCAGAGCACGCGCACGTCACGGATCGTCACGCCGGGCTTGTGCGCCGACAGCACGTACTCGCCCGGAGGCACGTTGAGAAACAGCACGCCGCCGTCGCGCGTGGTCTCGGTGAGTTCGCGCACCGGCAGGATCGACCCGCGGCCGTAATACTGGAAGTACACAGGGCCCGACTCGGGCGGGAGTGGCGGCGAGATGGTCACCGTCGCGCCGGCCTCACCGTGAGAGTCGCGGTTGTCGTAGATCGAGAAGCCCACCTCGGTCACCGTGCTCGCGATCTGACAGCGCGCGGGATCGGGCGTGAGCTGGAGCGAGCGCGCCAGGATGTCGAAGAGGAACGTCGTGGGAGCCTGGAACGAGAGGCGCGCGATGCCTCCCTCGGGGACGACGTGCGTTCCGGTCTGGATGGGCCAGTAGTCGGGGTGGTCGAAGACGGGCGTCACGCGCTCGCCGGGCGTGAGCCCCTGAAAGCTGTACGAGCTGTCAGACGCGATGCGCGCGCACCATCCCGGGTGTTCGAGCAGCGTCACCACGCCGCCGCGCGTGCTGCTCGCCGAGGGGCCGAAGTCGAACGCGTGCCCCCGCACGGTGACCCCTCCGTCGCCGCTCACCGGCGACGGACACGACGGGATCACACGCTCCGCGTCGGTCGCCTTCGGAGGCGCGTCATACGCGGCGTCGGCGGACGCGTCGCTCGCGTCCGAGGCAGCGGGAGCCGCGGTTGATCCGCAGCCCGCGAGCGCGAGGAGGAGCGAGAGAGATGCGAGGCGCATGGAGAGGGCGCGCGCGACTACTTCGAAGCGCGACGGCGGCGCGAGAGGAGCGCAATGGCGAGGGGCAACGCGGCGAGCGCCCACGGTCCCGCGGCGCGTCCCACGTCGGCGACGCTGCACCCGCCCGAGTCGGAGGTCGGGGCGACGTTGCCGCCGTCGGTCGCGGCGCCCGTCTGGCAGAGCGTGCACGCGTACGTGATGGTGGGCGGCGATGCGCTCGCGTCGCGGTTCCACCCCGCGTAGTCGAGGCGAGAGCAGGTCGTCGCGCGGCACGTTCCCGCGACGCTGCCGAGCATGCACGAGGTCCCGGCGTCGCGCGCGCGACACTCCTCGAGGCCGGGCGGAGGCACGTCGGCCGACGCCGTTCCGACGAGGAGCAGAAGAGCGGCGATGAGTGTGGGCTTGATCGTTCGCATCACGTCATCGACGGAAACACGTCTCCGCGACGCGCGTCAACGCCGTGCGCCCTCATCGCGCTCTCCTTCACGACGCAGCGATCGCTCGCACGCGAGGAGCGTCAGCGCACCAAGTTCGAGCCCACCGTGTCCCGCAGCCACGCGCAGATACGCACCGCGCGCGGCGGACACATCGCGCGTCGCCCACACGATCAAGGCCAGCGTCGCGAGCGCGGTGACCAGCGTGACGAGCCCGCCAAGGTCGCGCGAGAACGCGAGCGCGGTGCCGACAAAGGTGCGCGGTGCCGGACGCGCCCGATCCTCCTCGGGGATCAACCGCAACCACAGCGCGTAGTGAACCGACTGACCGAACGCGAACGCGAGCACCCACCGCATCGCCATCACGGGATCACGCGACGGATCGACGGGAGAGAGCGTCGCGGCGAGCGTCCCCATGTCGAGGCCGTCGCCCGGCGGACGCAGCGCCCAGGGTCGCAACACCGTCGCGTCGAGCGCCCCCGAGAAGACCGCGACGAAGCCCGTCGCGACCGCCGCGAGCACCACCGCGCGAGCGCCCCTCGGACGACGACACCACCACCACCACGCGATGAGCGCGACGACGTGGTGCGCGTGCGCGATCACCACCCACGACATGCGCGCGTGGCTCCTCGCGAACACATAGAGCGCGACCGCAGAGAGCGCGGCGAGAAGGCGTGGCGTCCACGAAGCGCGCGCGCAGATCGCGGCTCCGACCATCGGCGCGAGCACCCACGCGAGGTCGGGCCGCCACGACGCGACGAGCGCGGGCGCGAGCACCAGCGCGATCACGAGCGCGCGACGGTGGAGCCCCTGACGCACGACGAGGTAGCGCGCGTCGGCCGCGAGGTGCGTGACGCCCATCACCACGGGGCCGAGCGCCATGAGCCACAGCGGCGCCGCCGCGGTGAGCGAGAGCGAGACCGAGACCGAGAGCGCGCCCGCGAGCGACACGCGAAACGCCCGATCGCGGAACCATCGACCGAGCCACGGCGCGAAGGGGCGCAGCGCCGCGCGTCGAACCGCGTCGAGCGGAGACAGCAGCGAGGCGACGTCGGCGAGCGAGCTCACGGCGCGAGGTTACCCCTTCTGCGATCGGTGATCGCCGTCGCGCGAGAGAGCCCTCAAGTCGTCGGGCGTGTCGAGGTCACCAGGCACCGCGGCGACGTCGACGGGCACGCTCACGAGGCCCGCGCCGAGCGCGCGCAGCACCTCTCGCAACGGCGTCGGCTCTCGTCGGAGATAGGGCGCGAGAATCTCTGCGCGCACGAGCACGGGGTGACCGCTGCGGCCCTCGTAGCGGGGCTTCGCGGCCAGCACCCGCTCGTCTTCGAAGGCGGCCGCGAGCGCGCCCAGACAGCGCCACGCGTCGGGGTCGAGGTCGACGGGAGAGACCGCGATCAGAGACGCGTCACCGAGCCCCTCGCGAAGCGCGGCGACGATCGATCCCGCGGGGCCGAGCGCGTCGTCTTCGCGCGAGAACACCCAGCGCGCACCCGACGGAAGCGCCTGGAATGTAGCCACAACGGGCTCTCGCACCACCACGCGGACGTCGGCGCATCCCGCGTCGAGCGCGGCCATCGCGTGCGCGATCGCGAGCGGTCTCTGCCCCCACGGGAGCGCGGCCTTGGGGGCACCCATGCGACGCCCCTCACCCGCCGCGAGCACCAGCGCGAGGTCGACCTTCACCCGCGTGAACGTACGCGAAACGTGGCTCCCGACGCGACCCGAGAGCGCGCATCGGAGGCGCGCACGCACGCGCGCACCGCGCACATTGGAGGCTCCCCCGTGCATCTCATTCGCGCTCTCGCCCGCCACGCACGACGGAACGCGTCGGCAGGGTTCATGCGTAGCGGCGTCGGGTCTATGTCGACGCTCCGACCGCTCTCCTTCGCGGCGCTCGCGGGCCGTGCCTTTCGTGAGCTCGACGCGCGGGGGTCTATTTTTGACCTCCCGGCGCGGAAGTTCGTGCACGGCAGCGCCTCTCACGACCTCACCGTGACCCTCGGCGATCGGGTGGCCTCGTCGCCCGTCGGCCCCGCGGCGGGTCCCCACACGCAGCTCGCGCAGAACCTCCTGCTCTCGTGGCTCGCGGGCGGGCGGGTGATGGAGCTCAAGACCGTTCAGACCCTCGATCGGCTGACCATTCCGCGGCCCTGCATCGACGCGCGGGAGGGGGCGCTCAACTGCGAGTGGTCGCAGGAGCTCACCCTCGACGAGTCGTTCGATGAGTACGTGAAGGCCGCGCTGCTCATCGCGATGGTGTCCGCGAAGGGCGCCGCGAAGGTCGTCGCGGGCTTCACCGACACGGTCTTCGACGCGAGCGTGGGCTACGACCTCGCGGGCGTTCAGGGTGAGCGCGTCGGAGGCTTTCTCCGCAAGCTCGCCGACGTGCGCCCGGCGCTCGCGAAGCTGCGCGCGGAGCTTCCTCAGGCGCTGCGTCCGTACGCCGACGTCGAGGTGCCGAGCGCGCTCGTGGGCGGGGTCACGGTGAGCACCTTTCACGGGTGTCCGCCGCACGAGGTCGAAGCCATCGCGGTGCACCTGATGGAAGCGCACGGGCTCGACTGCGTGGTGAAGCTCAACCCCACGCTCCTCGGCCCCGAGACCCTGCGCGGGATTCTCTACGACACGCTCGGATACACGCACATGCGCGTGCCCGACGCGGCCTTCGAGCGGGACCTCTCGTTCGCGGACGCCGTCGCCATGCTCACGCGCCTCTCTGCGCGCGCCGCGACGCTCGGTCGACGCTTCGGCGCGAAGCTCACCAACACGCTCGTCGTCGAGAACGCGTCGGGCTTTCTGCCCGCGGAGGCGAGCGAGGTGTACCTCTCGGGCGCGCCGCTCCATGTGCTCGCGGTGAGGCTCGCGAGAGACCTGCGACGCGCGCTCCCTGCGCTGCCGCTGTCGTTCTCGGGCGGCGTCGACGCGCAGAACGTCGCCGACGTGGTGGCCCTCGGAATGTCACCCACGACCGTGTGCACCGACTGGCTCAAGACCGGCGGCTACGGGCGCGGCGCGCGGATGTTCGAATCGCTCATCGCTCGCATGGACGCGGTCTCTGCGCACACGCGCGACGCGCTCATCGTGAGGGCCTACGGCGAGCCCGAAGCCTCCCTCGCCGACGCTGGAATCACGGGCGAAGACGCCGCGCGCGCCCTCGCCGCGCTCGAAGAGAAGAGCCCCCAGAGCGTGCTCGGTGACGCCCTCTGGTCGCGGTGGGTCCATCACGCGACGCTTCGAAACACGGAGCGCTACGCCGCGAAGGCCGAGGCCGATCCGCGCTATCGCAGAGACCACCGCGAGGCTCCGCCCAAGAAGGTCGGATCGAAGCTCACGCTCTTCGACTGCCTCACCTGTGACAAGTGCGTGGGCGTGTGCCCCAACGACGCGAACTTCGCGTTCGTCGTGCCGCACCTCGAGATCCCCATCGTGAAGGCGTCGCGCGTCGACGGGCGCTGGGTGACCCGACGCGAGGGCACCGTGCACGTCGGAGAGCGGCACCAGATCGGCAACTTCGCCGACGCCTGCAACGACTGCGGCAACTGCGACATCGCGTGCCCCGAAGACGGCGGTCCGTACCTCGCCAAGCCGCGCTTTCATGGCTCCGTCGAGGCGCTCCGCGAAGATCCCCACGGCGTCGGCTTCGTGATCCGACGCGCCGAGGGGGGCTACGTCGCGCACGCGCGCTTCGAACGCGACCGCGAGCTCACCCTCACCGTGAACGGGACCGTCGCGCGCTACGAGTCGCAGGGCTTCTCGGTGCGCTTCGACCTCGGCTCCATCGAAGAGACCCTCGAAGGCGACGCGGACGGAGAGGTCGACCTCACGCACGCGCGCATCGTCCACACCCTCGCCGCGGCGGTGCTTTCGCCGCGAGAGGTCAACCCCGTGAGCACCAACGCATGAACACCGACGACGTACGCAACCGTATCCAGGCCGCGGCCGAGCGCTACACGCCCGACGTCACGGCCTTTCTCCGCGCCATGATCGCCATCCCCTCAGAGAGCGCGGGCGAGCGCGCCGTGGTCGAGCGGGCCGCCGCTGAGATGCGCGCGCTCGGCTTCGACGAGGTGAAGATCGACGGCTTCGGCAACCTCCACGGGCGCATGGGCGACGGCCCCAAGGTCGTCGCGCTCGACGGACACATCGACACCGTGGGCGTCGGCGACCGCTCGACGTGGACGCGCGACCCCTACGCGGGCGTCATCGAGAACGGCGTGCTCTACGGCCGCGGCGCGAGCGATCAGGAGGCGGGCGTCGCGACGGCGATCTATGGCGCGCGCATCGCGAAGGACCTCGGCCTCCTCGACGGCGTGTCGCTCTGGGTCACCGCCACCGTGATGGAAGAGGACTGCGACGGCCTCTGCTGGCAGTACATCTTGAAGGAGGGCGTGC
>JBPOHC010000670.1:0-1896 GCA_052035985.1 Myxococcota bacterium
GTGGGGCCCCGAAGCGCCCGGAACGCCCGAGGATCAGCGCCTCGCCGAGTCGCTCACGCTCGACGGCACGGTGCAGGGGGCGATCGTCTCGGCTGCGCGCGGGACCACGAGAGCCGTCGCGTTTCAGGTCGCGCGGTCGCGCGGAGGCGCGGAGACGCGGCTCTACGTGCTCGATCCCGACCACGCGCCGCGGCCGTACACTGATGCGTCGATTGGTCTGGCGACGCTCGGGAGCACGGAGCTCCACCTCCGCGACTATGAGCGTGACGGCGGGATCGAGCTCGTGACGATGGGGCGCTCGCGCGACGAGGCGACGATCTTCTCGGTGGCGAGCGTGACTGCGCCTCCCACGGTCTCGCAGCACGCGCTCACGCACAGGCTCGACATGCTGCGGGTCACCTTCGGCGACCGCGACCTGCGCGGATTCGATGCGCACCTGAGAGGGTTTCGCGCGTTTCCGAGCGAGCGCGAGACGGCGTGCGCGACGCTCGATCGCATCGCCGGCGGAGACCCGCGGGAGTTCCTGTCGTCGGTCGGCGCGTCGCTCGCGACGATCACGTACCAGGAGCCCTGGCAGCCCCTTCGAGGCGCTCCGCAGCGCATCGTGAGGCGAGAGCTCCAGCGCGCGGGCACGGCGACGCTCGGACCCTTCGCGGGGCTGCGCTGCGCCGACCTCTCGTGCGAGTGGTCTCAGTCGATCTGCCGCGTGCGGAGCGAAGAGGACCGCGGCGTGCTCTGGTTCACCGACGGCGGCCGGAAGATCGCGGCCGTGTCTCTCCGACAAGGCCGCTGATCGCGCTCACATCGGCGGACGCCACCGCGGCAGCGGCACGGGGAAGCGGAAATCAGCGTCCCAGAAGGGCGCTTCGAAGGGTGAGGTCTGCGCGCGCCGCACCACCTGCTCGATGCACGGCCCGAGCGGCGGCTCCGAGAAGATCCCGTGCAGACGGACGCGCTGCACCGCGCCGGTCACGCCGTCGAAGCGCACGTTGATGACCACCACGCGGGGATTGTCGACGCCCTCGATGCAGTCGTTGATCCCCGAGCGCATCTGCCCCATGAGCCGCACGCGCACCGACTCAGGCGGGACGGCCCCCGATGCGACGGCGCCGTCGGTCACAGGGGCGACGCGCGCGGCGTCTGCGGTCGACAGGTTCGCCACGGCCGCGTCGCGCGTCGTCGCGGGCGTGACCGGCGTAGCGTCGAGCGCGACGCTCACCGTCGCGTCTTGCGCAGCGGGCTCGACGGCCGCGTCTTCGGGCGCAGCGACGAACGCGTCGGGCTCCTCGCGCGGCGGCGCCTGCGCGCCCGCGTCGGCCATCTCGGCGCGGTACAGCGCGACCTCCTCGCGCAGCGATTCGAGCGAGGAGCGCATGTACACAAGCCCCGCGGTCACGAGCAGCGACGACACGATCGTCGACGTCCCGAGGAAGCGCGTGGCCATCGTCCACGTGGGGTCGGCGGCGCTCGAGGCGGGCGTCGTCGTCGAGGGCGCCCTGCTCGCGCGAGGGACTTCGCTGTTACGGGGCGCCTCGCTCACGCGCGGAGCGTCAGTGGCGCGCGGCGGATCGCCAGCGCGTTGCGAAGGGCGCGGCGGCTCGACGGACGGTTGCGGGGGCGGCGCGGTCACGTGGACGGGGCGCGCGTGGGGGACGTCGCGGTGCGACGGATGCGGCACCGGCGGAGGCTCGTGATGACCCGTATCAATGGGAGGCGGCGCGTGCTCGTGGTGATGCGCGGCCTCGAGCGGGACCGGCGGGGGGTCGTGTCGATGCGGGGCCGCGTCGCGGGGCGCGGTCGGCGGATCGTCGATCAGATCGCCCGCGTCGCGCGGTGCGACGGGGGGCTCGCGGTGGAGCGACTCGACCTCGTGCGCGGCGTGAGGAACGGGTGGCG
>JBPOHC010000532.1:0-2128 GCA_052035985.1 Myxococcota bacterium
CCGCACCCACGGCGACGTCGAGCGTCACGTCAGCATCGCGGACGAACGCGTCTCCCGACGATTCGGTATCGCGGCGCGATGCATCGTCTCGGCCGCCGTCGACTCCGGTCGAATCGTTGTCGAGCCCCGCCACATCGGAGGGCAGGCCACCGCCATCGAAGGGGAGATCGCTGGCGGCGTCACGAGCCCGGAACATCCACTCCGTGTCGGCGCATCCACCCAACGTCAAAGCGACGACGAGCCGCGTGACGTTCGCAACGGGAGTTCCTCCACGGGCTCTGTTTGGCATCGCATCTCGAATCTTCGCACGACTGCGACGGAGGCAGAGCATCGCGCGAAATGCCGTCGAACCTGGAACCGTTGCCTTTCGTCCGACACGCGGTGTAACGATGGAGCGAAGGGTGGCGCGGACCGCACAAGAACCATGCTGAGCCCGAAAAATAGCGTGAGGCAGAAAACCTCCTGGCGAGGGCAGAGTGCGTTGCGCGCGATGCTCGGTCCCGCCGCACTTGTCGCCTTCGCGCCCGAAGCTTCCGCGCAGGTGACCGACGACGCGCTCCGCCGCGACCTCGTCGCGCAGGCCGAAGCAGCGCGCGACGCCAACAACCACGCGGGCGCCTACGACCTGGCCACTCGCGCGGCGGCGATCCGCGTGTCGCCATCGCTCTCACTCATGCTCGCGCAGGAGGGCACGGAGCTCGGGCGCCTCGTCGAGGCCCTCGATCATGCCCGCCGTTGCGGGTCGGAGGCCCGTGCGGACGAGGCGCTGCGAAACCGTGAGCGCATCCTGCGCCTCTGCGAGACGATGGTCACCGACCTCGACCAGCAGGTCGCGCGCGTCATCGTGAGGGTGCCCGCGGAGAACGCCGAGGGCGCCTCGGTCGATCTCGCCGGGCGCACCTTGCCGCCCTCGGTGTGGGGCGTCGCCGTGCCGGTCAATCCAGGCGACGTGACGTTGCAGGCTCGTGCTTCGGATGGCCGTGGGTTCTCGCGCACGCTCCATCTCGCCCGCGGAGAGCGCTCGGAGGTCTCCGTGGTCTTCGACGTCTCGCAGCAGTTGCGCCTCGGGGATGACCGTTCGACGACACCACTCACACGGCCCCCAATTCGGCGCCCCGTCGAAGATCGCCCCGCCCCTTCGGTGCCTTCGCATGGTGTTGGTGCGGGGCCGTGGGTGCTGGTGGGCGCAGGAGCGGTTGCGCTCGGCGTCTCGGGCGTGTTGTGGGCGATGCACGGAAGCGCGATCTCCGACCGAGACGCAGCGTGCGACGCGTCGGGCTGCGATCCCTCGGCGATCGACGCCAATAACAGCGCGCACACGCTCACTGCCGCGACGAACGTCTCGATCGCGCTGGGCGCCGCCTCGGCCGCCGCTGGGGTCGCGTGGTTCCTCATCGCGAGCACGCGGAGCACGTCTTCAACGGCGCAGCGGCACTCACTGCTGCCTATCGCATGGATGACGCCGAACGGCTTCGCCCTCGGGCTCGGAGGAACGCTGTGAACGAGCGTCTGCTGATGATCGCGCTCCTCTCGCTCACCGCGTGCAACGACGACGATTGGACGTTCCGGCCTCGCGACTCGGGGGAGGTGGTCGACGCTCAGTCGGGAGATGCGACCTCTCCGCTCGACGTCCCTTCCCTCACCGACTCCGGGGTGCCAGCCGACCAGCCACCCACGGACGCGCCGCCAGGAAGTGACGCTGTTGTGCTTTCGGACGTGAGCTCGCCCTCCGACGCAATCGCGCCTGACGGTTCCGTCTCTGATGGATCGACGACGGGGCTCTCGCTGCGCGCGAGCGGCTTCACGACGACGGGGAGTGAGCCCCAGACGGTGGGAACGCTTCGACTCACGGAGACCGGCTTCGAGTCCGGGGAGAGGGTCTGTGTGGGCTCCCTTTGCGTCGTCGGAGGGTTCCTGCCATGAGCGCGAGGAGCACCGTTGCGCTCTTTGCTGTGACCTGCGCCTTCGTGGGCGTCGCCGCGTATCAGATCGGGCGCGCTCGCGCTGACGGGGCACCGACGATGAACCCGCTGACCTACGGAGGCGTGCTCGATGATGGAGGGCGTCCCGTGGAGGGCACGCGCAGCATCACCGTGCGCCTGTGGAGCGCCGCTTCTGGAGGTGAGGC
>JBPOHC010000622.1:0-9533 GCA_052035985.1 Myxococcota bacterium
AAGGTCGCCGCGTACACGAGCCACAGCTCGCGCGGCGAGCGAGCGAGCTCGCGGAGGTCTTCGGTGAGCGTGGTCTTGGGGCCGTCGTCGGAGGGGAGTGACATCGCCCCCGATGGTTGCAGAACCGGCGGCGGGTTCGCACGAGAATCCGCAGGCGGTCGCGGGAGTTGACGGATCGAGCGCTCAGCCGAGCACGTCGGCGATGCGCTCCGCGGCGCGCGTGGCGACGGCCATGATCGTGAGCTGCGGGTTCACGCCGAGGGGGCCCTGAACGACGCTCCCGTCGACGACGAAGAGCCTTCGGACGTCGTGGGTCTGGTGGTCGAGGTCGACGACGGAGCGCTTCGGATCACGGCCCACGCGGCACGTGCCGAGGGGGTGATAGCTCACGAGCGGGAGGTCGCCGGGGTCGGGTCTGTGCGCCGCGAAGCGGTGAAAGTCGTCGCGCTCGAGCACGGGCGTCGAGGTCATCACCGGGTAGAGCCGCGTCGCCCCCGCCGCGAGGAACATCTCGCCCGCGCGCACCATCGCGGTGTGGATGCGCTCCGCGTCGCGGGCGGTGATGTTGTAGGTGACCACGCAGTGCCCGTCGCGCTCGCCGCGCACGACGCCCGAGGCCGCGTCGTCGGCGATGAGAGTCCCCACGGTGGCGATGTGATCGGCCTGCGAGAGCGCGTCGACGAGTCGCCTGCCGCCCATCGGGAGCGCGACGGAGGCGATGTTCTTCGGCGACTGCGCGCCCAGGATGAGAATGCTCTCCCGCAGAAACTGGTCGACCGCGTAGCCCTGCGGGACGTGCTCGCCGCCGCGGATCTCGTCGCGAAACACCGCGGACATTCCCCCGCTCGGGTGGAGCGTGAGGTTGCGCCCGACCTGTCCGCTCGTCTCGCAGAGCCCCTGCCGCGTGAGAAAGAGCGGCGTCGGCACGGCGCCCCCCGCGAGGATCACGGCCTTCGCCTGAAAGCGCACGCGGACGCCCTTGCGCGTCATGGCGTCGAGTCCCGTGGCGCGCCCGTTCTCGACGCGCACGCGCTCCGCCGTGAGCCCCGTGAAGAGCTGTGCGGAGCGAGAGAGCGCGTCGGGCAGGTACGACACGTTGGTGCTGCGTCGCGCGTCGGTGCGGCAGCCGAAGTCGCAGAAGCCCGAGGCCCTGCACCCGGGCGCGTTGCGTCGGATGCGATGCCAGCTCCACCCGAGCGCGCGGCACCCGCGTTCGAACACGCCGCCGATGGGGCCGAGGTAGCGCTCGTCGGTGGGGCCCACCTCGAGGTACGACTCGACGCGTTCGAACCACTGCGCCATCGATGGAGGCGCGAAGTCGTCGGTCTGCATCGCGTCGCACCAGCGGTCGAGCACCCACGGCGGCGTTCGAAAGCAGGTGCCGCCGTTGATGGCCGTCGAGCCGCCCACGAGGCGCCCCATGAACACGGGCATCGGGGCGTTTCCGAGCGCGACGGCGCCGCGGTAGAAGCGCTGGTGCGCGCGCACGGAGCTGCCGTCGATGGCGTCTCTGCGGTAGAGGTCTCCCTCCTCGACGAAGGCCACGGCGTAGCCCTTCGCGGCGAGCTCGCGGCCCACCACCGCGCCGCCCGCGCCCGTTCCGACGACCACCACGTCGCACGCGACGGTCTCGTCGACCTCGATCGATTCGCCGCGACGGACCTGACGCATCCACCGCGGCTGCTCGTCGGCGCGCACCACTTCGAAGCGTCCGCCCATGGCCTCGAACACGGCGGGCCGATCGAAGTGAACCATCTTGTAGAGCAGCAGAATGAGCGAGTACGGGCCGCGAAGCACGGGGTCGCGCGACCACGCGGTGAGCACCTCCTCCTGCGCGTCGGCGTCGAGCGCGTAGAAGGCCTGGCCCTTCGAAGCGACGGCCGCGGCCGAGAGGGCCCGCTGCGCGCCGCGCCACACGTCGACGAGGCCCGGCGAGAAATCTCGCACGACCTCCTCCGCGCGACGCAGCGTCTCCTCGTCGCCGCCAGGGACGCCCTGCGACGCGGGGATCATCGCTTCGAGCAGGGCGAGGGCGGCGCGTCGCTCCGCGAAGCTCGCCGGGTCGGTCACGGCGCTTGTCATTGTCTGTCTCCTTCGCTTCGAAGCCTCGTGAGCGCGGGGAAGACCCCGAGCACCACCGTGACCGCGACGATCTCTCCGAGCACCGCGGCCTGGCCGAAGCTGCGCAGCGCGCCGGAGCTCGCGAGCAGCAGCGTGAGGTATCCGACGACGGTCGTGAGCGAGCACAGGAGGATCGCGCCGCCCATGCGCGCGGCGGCCTCCCTCGCGTCGACGCGGAGCGAGTCCGAGGCGCCGTAGAGGTTCACCAGATAGTCAGACCCGACGCCGATCGTGATCGGGAGGGCCGCGAAATTGAGCATGTTGAGCCGCACGCCGAGGGCCATCATCACGAGCTGCGACGCCACCGCGACGGAGCCGACGGTGAGCACCGTCACCGCCACGCGCGCGGGCTTTCGACGGAACACGGGCACCAGCGCGAGGGCAACGAAGAGGCACGTCGCAGCTACGATGCGCGCCGCGTCGCGACGAAGCACGCGGAGGATCTCGGCCATCACCAGGAAGGCGCCGCCCATCACGGTCCCCTCGGGCACGTCGGCGCGCGAGGCCCGCTCTGCGAACGCGATCACGTTGCGGGCGTCGTCGTAGTCGATGCGCAGCGAGGGGAACACCAGCACCGTGCGGTCGCCGCGTCCGTCGCGCTCGAGGAACATCCCGCCGAGCCCTTGCGGCACCGTCGACGCTTCGATGGGCGTGATTCCAGCCGCGGGCGCCCACTCGTCGAGCACGCGCCACGCGTCGGCGGGGACCTTGTCTCTCGGCAGCGCGTCGACTCTTCGTCGCAACGCAGCGAGCCCCGCGATGCGCGCGCGCTGATCGTCGATCGCGGGGACGTAGCGCTCGAGCGTCTCGATGCGCTCCGCGACGGGGTGAGGCCCTTCGACGAGCGTCGTGCGGAGCGCGGACTCGACGCGAGCGCGCGAGGCTGCGTCGGGCGAGAGAGCCACGATGGGCGTGAGCCACACGCCGAAGATCGATGACACGGTGGCGTCCCACGAGGCGGCGCCGTGGCGCAGCGACTCGGAGTTGCGGAGGTCGCGGAGGTCCGAGTCCCAGTAGCCCTCTCGCGTCGCGCGTCGCACGCCGAGCGCGCTCACGATCGCCAGCGCGCCGAGCGCGGCGAGCGCTGCGAGTCGAGCCCGTGACGTGTTCGCGTACCAGCGGCGCACGGCCTCCTGCGCGCGCGTGCGGTCGACGTCGCGGCGCGGGGGATCGAGCAGCGCGACGCCGATGGGCGTGGCGATCCACGTCATGAGGGCGACGGTGAGCATCCCCGCGCAGCCCGTGAAGCCGAACTGCGAGAAGCCGCGGAAGCTCGTCGCCGCGAGCCCGAGGTACGCCGCCGACGCCGTCGCCGCTGCGGCCATCACGCCCGCGAAGCTCTGCCGCGCCGCCATCGAGAGCGCCGCTGCGCGCGGAACATCTCGCGGCACCGCGCGGTAGTAGGCGAGCATGATGAGGGGGTAGTTGATCCCGTTGCCCGCGATGATCGACCCGAGGAAGGCCGAGTTCGAATTGAGCTTCGCGCCCGCGAGACGGGCCAGCGCGAAGGTCACGATGAGCCCCGGCGCGAGCCCGAGGAGCGTCGCCCCGAGCGCGCGCGCAGAGCGGTAGTACCCCGCGATGAGGAGCCCCACGAGGGCCGTCACGAGCAGCGACGAGAGGCCCACGTCGGAGACCACCGCGGCGTGCTCCTCGAGCATGTTCGCGACGTCGCCGTTCTCGTGAACCTCCAGCGCCGGGGGGTATGACGGTCGCAGCCTCGCCACTTCGGCGCGCACCGCGTCGACGAGCATCTGCGCCGGGGCGACGTCGGTGTCGGCCGCGGCGAGCGTCACCCGGAGCAGCGCGGTGCGACCGTCCCTCGACGCGATCACGCCTTCTGGAAAGCGATCTGCGACGGCGGCCTCGCGCTCGGCCTCCTCGCGGAGACGACGCATCCGAGCGGCCACCGTGTCGCTCTCGTCGTCGAGCGCGATGAACATCGGGTTGGCCTCGTGCTCGGCCTGATCGAGCGCCGCCGTGGCCTCGCGCAACACGCGGTCGAAGCGCTCCCTCGGAACCAGCAGCGGCGCGTGGGCGCGCACCCAGGCGCGCTCGGCGGTGATGTCGTCGGTGATCGCGCGCACCACGGGGAGGTGTCGCGCGCGCAGCGCCGCGCCGAGCGCGCGGACGAAGCGTCGGTTGTCTTCGGGTGAAGGCGAGCGGACGATGACGTTGAGCCCCGCGGCGCCTCCGCCGAAGCGCTCTTGCAGCGTACGGACGGCGCGGACCGTGGGCGCGTCTTCGGGGAGGAGGTCCTGCATCGTCGCGTGGACCTCGGAGAAGTACAGGGCGCAGAGGTAGAGCGCGGGCAGGAGCGCGAGCGCGAGGATCGCCGCGGCCTTCTTCGGCGCAGCTTCGACCCGTCGAACGAAATCATCGTATCGGGACCCGATCACCGCTCAGCCTCCCATCACGCACCCGCGCAGCGCCTCGTGAATGACCCCGTTGCTCGCGATCACGTCGGGGTCACCGTCACCGTGTTCCACGCCGTCGAAGCGCGTCACCGCGCCGCCCGCCTCTCGAACGAGGAGCGCCCCGGCGGCGGTGTCCCACGCCGCGAGGCCCGGTTCGAAGAACGCATCGGAGCGTCCGCACGCCACGTCGGCGAGGTCGAGCGCGGCGCAGCCCGTCGAGCGGAGCGCCTGCACCGACGCGAACACCCGCGCGAGTCTCGCAAGGGTTGTCGGATCACACCCGCTGCCCGCGTAGGTGAGCGCGCTCGCCACCATCGCACCTCGCAGCGTCGCAATCGTCGAGACCCTGATGGTCTCTCCGTTACGGTGTGCGCCGTCGCCGCGCGAGGCCGTGTAGAGCTCGTCGACGAAGGGCGCGTACACCGCCGCGACGAGGGTGTCTGTTCCGCGCGTGACCGCGATCGAGACGGCGCAGCGGAGGCTCCCGTGCGCGAAGTTCTTGGTGCCGTCGAGGGGGTCGACCACCCACACGACTCCCTCGGCGCTCGCGCGGGCCGCGCCCTCTTCGCCGACGAAGCCGTGCGCTGGGAAGCGCGCCTTCACCGCGTCGTAGATGGCCCGCTCGCACGCGCGATCGGTCTCGGTCACCACGTCGGCGGCGCCCTTCACCTCGACGCGAACGCCCTCGGCGCGAGCTCTCCGCTGGATCTCTCCCGCCGCGCGCGCAGCCCTGATCGCGCAGTCGAGAAGCTCTCTGCTCATTGCGTCGCTCCCGCTTCGGGCGCGTCGCGCATCGCGAGCGCGATGGCGGCGGCGAGGAGGCCGAGGCCCACCTGCGCGCCGTGGAGTCCGAAGGTGATCGCGAGCGCGTCGGCCGCAGGCAGATCGAGACGCACCGCGGCCACCGCGAGCATCGCGTCGGTGGCGCCGACCTGCGCGGGCAGCGCGTCGCCGAGGGCTGCTCCGGTGAGCACGAGCCCGTGCGTGGCGAGCGCGTTGATGACGCCCGCGCCGTGTCCCGTCGCGCGCACGAGCACTGCGATCTGCACGAGCTGGAGCGCGCGAGAGAGACACTCGAAGCCCGTGGCTTTCGCGAGGCCGCGGTAGACGCGTTCGAAGGCCGCATCGAAGGCAGCGCCGTGCGCTTCGACGGAGCGCATTCGATCGCCGAGCCAGCGACCCGCGCGCAGACGTCCCGCCATGAGGAGGCCGCCGCCGAGCATCGCCGTCGCGCCCGCGAACCCTCCGACCGCGAGGGTGGGCCACGCGCGTCCGCAACGGATCGCGACGCCCACGAGGCCCGCGAGCGCGATGGCCGCGTTGGCGAGGAGCAGCGAAGATTGAAGCCCCACCGCCGCCGCGGAGGCCGTGGCGCCGCCAGACCAGCGACGGAGGCGCGCGGCCTTCCACCCCTCGGCGGCGAGGCGTCCGAAGGGGAGCGTGGCGGCGAGCGCGTTGCCGATGAAGGTCGCGCGCCAGAGCGCACGCCGCGGCGGAGGATTGCCCGAGGCCCGATAGAGCGACGAGAGCGCGAGTGCGTTGAGCGCCACGATCGCGAGCTCGAGGAGGAGCAGCACTGGCACCGACGGCGCGACCCTGCGGAGCGCTGCCAACATCGGCGCGGCACCCGTGACAGCCACGAGGCCCGCGAGGAGCGCGACGCTCGCGACGACCGACAGCGCCCGCAGCATCGGCGCCCGCGCGCTCACGTCGCGACGACGTCTGCGAGGTGATTCCACACGCGCGCGAAGGCTTCTGCGTAGGCGTCGACGACGTCGTCGGGCTGCGCCACGATGGGGCAGCTCTGCGAGAAGAGCACCACCGATCCGTCGAGCAGTCGCGTCGTCTCGGGGAAGCGCGCGAGGTCATAGTCCACGGGCGGACAGCGATCCCACGGGACGCCGTTCCCGTAGCCCACGCGCTCGCGAAAGAGGCGCTGACCGGGCACCGCCTGGGTCTGCCAGAGCACCACCTCGAGGCCCTCGGCGCGCAGCGCGCGGATCATCGCGTCGCGCACCTGAACGGGCGGCGCGTCGACGCCCATCGCGCGCGCGTCGAAGCGCACGCGGTACTTGTGCACCACCCCGACGCGATCTTCGAAGGCCTCGGGCGGCGTCACACCGGGGAGCTTCGAGAGCGCCGCCGAGAGCCGCTTCGCGTTGCGTCGCCCGCGCGCGTTGGCGTCGTCGAGGCGTCGGAGCTGCGAGCGCGCGAGCGCGGCGGACATCTCGTTGGTGCGGTACATCCAGCCCACGGTGGCGCTGTCGTAGGCGCGCGTCGCGTCGAGGCAGCGGTCCGCGCGCCACGAGCCGTCGTCCATGGCGCGCACGTCTTCGCCGAACATGCGCACGCGGTTGGCGCGCGCGTAGAGCGCCTCGTCGTCGGTGACGAACACGCCGCCCTCGCCGCACGCGAGGTTCTTGCTCGACTGGAGGCTGAACGCGCCCGCGGCGCCGAGGGGGCCGACGCGGCGTCCCTTGTAGGTCGCGCCGTGGGCCTGACACGCGTCTTCGACGACGGCGAGGTTGTGCCTGCGCGCGATGTCGAGGATCGCGTCGAGCTCGCAGGGCGTGCCGTGGATGTGCACCGGCACGATGGCCCGCGTGCGCGGCGTGATGGCCGCTTCGACGAGCTTCGGATCGAGTCCGCACGCGCGGGGCTCGATGTCGACGAAGACGGGAACTGCCTGGTGGTGCAGCACGGCGAGGGGCGTGGCGACGAAGGTGTACGCGCTGGTGATGACCTCGTCGCCGGGGCCGACGCCCGCGGCCGCGAGGGCGATGTGGAGGGCGGCGGTTCCGCTGTTGGTGGCGAGGGCGTAGCGGGCGCCGACGAAGGCCGCGAAGTCGCGTTCGAGGCCGCGGACCTCGGGGGCCAGGGGGCCCGAGAGCACGCCGCGATCGAGCACGGCCATCACGGCGTCGCGGTCGCTCTGGTCGAGCACGGGCCAGCGGACGTGGCGCGCGTTGTCGAGCGCGGGGGAGCGTCCGAAGAGGGCGATGGGTGCGGTCACTGCGTGTCTCTCGGGGATGTGTGGACGTGCGCGGGAAGGGCGGTGACTACTTCGAGGCGTTGAGCGCGGGCGCGGCCTTCGCGACCCAGTCGCGCAGGAGCGTGTGCTGCGCGAAGAGGTCGTGCACCTGCGGGAGATCTCCGCTGCGATAGGGCGACTTGAAGAAGAGCGAGAGCTGCCGCTGCACGCCCTTGTCACCCGCGCGCTGCGCGGCGTCGAGGAGGCGCACGAGGTCGAGCACGAGGGGCGCCGCGAGGATCGAGTCCTTGCAGAGGAAGTTCACCTTGATCTGCATCGACTCGCCGAGAAAGCCCTGGATGTCGATGTTGTCCCACGCCTCCTTCGCGTCGCCGCGGGGGCGGTAGTAGTGGATGTGCACCTGGTGGTCGCCGACGTCGTAGCCGAGGATCTCGTCGAGCACGCCGCGCTTGCTGGTGACCTTGGTCTTGTTCGACGCCGGGTCGTCGAGCACGCGGCCGTCGTTGTTGCCGAGGATGTTCGTCGAGTACCAGCCCTCGACCTTGAGCTGCCGCACCACGAACGCGGGCGCGAGCACGGTCTTGAGAAAGGTCTGACCCGTCTTGCCGTCTTCGCCCGCGAGGGGCACGCCGTGGCGCTCTGCGAGCTTCTCGAGGGCGGGCACGTTCGAGCGGCTCGGCGTGAAGTTCGCGTGGGGGATGCCCATGGTGATCGCGACGTAGAGGTACTTCATCGCGGGCGAGATGCGCGCGTCGTCGGCGTCGAGGCCCGCTTCGAAAGCCTCGATCGTGCGGTGCACGTCGGAGACCTCGATGAAGCGCTCCGTCGAGGTGAGGTTCACCATCACGAGGCGCGTGAGGTCGCGCTCGCGCTTGAACGCCGTGATCTGCTCTCGCATGATGCGAATCTCGTCGCGGAACGACTTCGCGTGGATGATGTTCGCGCCGTTGTCGCTGCCGAGAAAGGCTGACGACGTGACGCCGGGCCAGGGGCGCAGCGCGCGCAGCTCCTTCTCGACGGTGGCGAGGCGGTCGCGCGGGATGACGCCGTGCGAGAGGGCGGCGTCGTAGAGGTCGTCGCCGCGGAGGTCCCAACCCGCGAAGACCATGTCTTCGAGCGGGGCTGCGCTGATGGCGCGACCGAGCTCGGTCTCGGTGATCATCCCGAGGCGAGGGGCGCCCTTCGCCATCATGGCGACGCCCGCGACCACCGTCGACGCCACGGCGCCAGCGGCGCCGATCAACAACACTCCGATGCGATCCTTCATCACGATCTCCGTTTCAGTGCGAGGTCGTCGGCGAAGCGAGCGCGCGGAGCACGTCCCGCTTCGCGTCGTCGACGATGTGGGGGAACTTCTGCTGCGGCCCTGCACGCCCGATGCGCTCCATGAAGCGCTGCGTGGCGCCGCGAGGCAGTGCGACCACCTCGGGCGCGACGATGGCGACGTCGTTGTTGCGGTGCTCGCGGTAGACCCTGTTCTGCCGCTTCAGCTCGGCGTCGAAGCACTCGGCGAAGCGCGCGATCGACGCGGGCGCTCGTTCGAACTCGACGAAGAGGCAGTAGCGTCCGCGGGCGCTGTCGTTGACGCCCACGTCGGCGCCGCAGGCGAACTCCACGGTGGTCGCGCGGGTCTCGGTCACGGCGAAGGCGACGGCGCGCTCGACCTCGAGAAAGGTCACGAGCTCTTGCGTCACCGAGAGCATCCCGCTCGCGCGCCCGGTGAACTCGAGGCGGTGCGGAAAGGTGTCGGTGAAGCGCACGAAATCGCCCATGTAATAGGCGTAGAGGCCCGAGCACGTGGTCACCGCGACGGAGTACTCGCCGCCGCGTTCGACCTCCCACAGCGCCACGCGGCGCGCGTCGGGGCGGCCGTGCTCCTCGCGCGGGACGAACTCGAAGAACACGCCGCGGTCGGGGATCATTCGGAGCCCCGGCGCGTCGAGGCTGTCGGTCACCGCGAAGATGCCGCCCTCGGTGGCGTTGTAGTTGTCGATGAGCGGAAT
>JBPOHC010000056.1:0-36654 GCA_052035985.1 Myxococcota bacterium
CGCTGGAGGTCGCGGGCGCGTCAAACGTGACATCAACCGCGCGCAGAGGGTGGAGGTCGAGGCGAAGTGAAGGCATACAGTCTGTCGTCAGCATGGGTGGCTCCGAGGTCGGTGTCGCAACCCCTCAAACGCCTATGCCGACAGCGAAATTCCCGCGCCATCGTTCCGCCGGATCGAATCTGTGATGAATAATCCAGGTTCAACCTGCGGCGAGCGCGGCGCCGTGTTCGTGGTGAAGAGTCCAGGTTCCTTCCCCGGACCTGCGCGACGTCGTGCGCGTAGCCGTCTGACGGGCCGTTCACCGCCTCCGGCGACGGCGCGCGACGAGCGCCACGCCCGCGAGCATCAGCGCGAGCGACGAGCCCCGCGCGTGACCCACCGCACCGCAGCCGCAGCCCTCGTCGCCCGACGGCGCGAAGCCCCTCGGCGTGTTGTCGGGCGGCGCCACGATGCGCACCGAGGCCATCTGCGTGGTGCTCATTCCACCGACGTCCGTAGCGGTCGCGACGATGGTGTACGTCGCCTCGGGAACGACCACGCCGCGACCGTCGGTGCCGCCCCACGTGACACGCGCCGCGCGCGAGGCGTCTCGCGTGCGTGACTCGTAGTCGTCGAGCACGCGCACCACGGCGCCCTGCGCGTCGCGGATCTCCGCGTGGCTGCGCACGACGCCCGTGCGATCGGTCGTCTCGATGTTGATGTCGACGGTCTCGAGCGCGCGCGGCGCGAACGACTCGCGCGAGAGTCGGATGGTCACCACCGGCGGCGTGCGATCGACCACCGTGACGCCGTCGCTCAGCACCTCGACGCCCGAGCCGTCGGCCGCGATCGCCGTCACGCCGACGCGGTACCTCCGACCGAGAAGAAGCGGCAGCTCGCGCACCTCGGCGCTCGTCCCCGTGACCTCCACCGACTCGGGGAATCGCAGCGCCGTCCCGCCGTACGAGAGCACGCGAACGAGGTACGAGCGCGCGCCGGGGACGGCGTCCCACGAGGCGTTGAGCGTGTCGAAGGTCTCGACCTCGTCGACGTCGTCGGTGCCCGGCGGCGAGAGGTCGCGCACCGCCGCCGTTGCGCCGAGCGTCCGCGCGCCGAGGCCGTAGAGGTAGCCGTCGCCCACGGTGACCATCACGTCTTCGGTGCCGTCGCCGTTGGTGTCGGCCACGACGGCCTCGCCCACGGGGTCGTGAAAATCCATCGACCACACGAGCGTGAGCGCGCACGCGTCGAGCGCGTAGAGCCAGCCGTCCGTCGAGCCCACGAGGATTCCCTGCGTGCCGCGGCCGTCGAGGTCTGTCACCGACGTGAGGCTCGACAGCGTCCCTCGACGCGCGCCCGCGGGGACCTCTGCGTCGGTCGCGTAACGCCGTCCTCCGACGAGCGTCGCGCGCGCTAGCACGGCGTCACCGGGCGGTCCCATCTGCGGCAGCGCTTGCGGTCTCAGCGTGACCACCTGCGACGAGAGCCCCGGCGTGAGCGCGACGGCCGGCGCGCTACCGCAGCGAAGCACGGTGCCGAAGGGCGTCGACGAGTTCGAACCTTCGAACTGTCCGCGCACGGTGAGGTCGCGCGATACGAGCCGATCGGCGATGCCGCTGCCGCCGACCCAGATCTCGGGTTCGGTTCCGCTGAAGGGCGCGATGATGGGGAGCGCGTACGAAGCGCCGCCGGTCTCTCGCGCGGCGGTTCCCGTGGCGCCGTCGAGGAGCACCATCACGTCGATGCCGGTGAACGCGTCGTCGGTTCCGTCGCCCGTGAGGTCACCGAGCGCGAAGTGCCCGAAGCCCGAGCTCGGCGTGCGGGTGTACGTGTTCCATCGCACTGTGCCGTTGGAGCCACGCAATGCCGTGGGGCGGTAGACGTTGCCCGGGTCGACGCGGCCGAAGAACACATCGACGGCGCCGTCGCTCCGCCGCAGCGGGAGGATGTCCCACAGCGTCACGGACCCCACGGGCCCCGCGGCTTCACGCGACCTCCAGCGCTCGCGCGCGCCCTCACCGGGCTCGATGGCCACGACGTCTCGCCCGTTGATCGCGACGAGCTCGCGCGACCCGTCTCCGTCGAGGTCCGAGAGCATCGCGGGACCGAAGCCCGGCAGCCCCCACCGCACGCGCGGAGGCGCCGCGAGCGTGGCCGATCCCACGTCGAGCCTGAGGAGCTGCGGACGGCTGTCGCGCACGAACACCGCTCGCTCCGACCCGTCGCGCGTGAGGGCCCCGGCGATCGGCGCGGGACCCGCGTTCGAGCCTGCGTAGAAGCCTCCCACGCGCATCCCGGGCACCGTGAACTCGGCGCCCACGACGCGGTTGGTGGGCTCCATCGCGCGGTCGAGCGCGAGGAGGTAGCCGTCGCTCGTGACCAGCACCGGCTGGTCGTACGGACGCGAGAGTCGCGCACCGGAAGTCGCCAGCGAGACGGTGGCGCCGACGGGCGCGCGGAAGGTCCCGAGCACGCTCGGTGATCCGCCACCGAGGTCATATCCTGTCACCTGCGTCACGATCCGCTGCTCGGGCGGGAGCGCCGGGTCGAAGGGCGCGACCACGAGCTCGAGCGCGCGGTCGTCGTCGAGCTGCATGAAGAGCGGGCGCGTCATGTCTCGCTCGCGCGGCGGACGCGACGGGGAGAGCCCGCGCAGCGGTCGCACGCCGGGGATCGTCCACAGCGTCGTGAAGCTCCCCGCGGCGAAGCGTCGGGCCACGAGCGCGCGGTCGTCGTCGACGGAGAGGATCACCGCGCGGCCGTCTCCGTCGATGTCTTCGACGGCGGAGAAGTCCGCGCCAGATTGACGGGCGAGGGTGTGTCCGTCGCGCGCGTCGCGGACGACCATGGTCCACGCGCGCGTCGCGGGGTCGAGCTCGCTGGTGATGATCTCGGGGGTCCCGTCGCCGTCGAGGTCTCGCACGCTCGACGCGTCGAAGCGCAAGTCGGTGCGAGCGGGCATCGCGAGCGACTGCTCCCAGAGGAGCCGCGCGGAGCGACGGTCTGCGCTCTGGTCGAAGACGGCGATGCGCCGCGCGCCGTAGGGCGACGCGATGTTGGCGTAGCCGCTGGTGATGGCGACGACCTCGAGCGCGGGGTCCGCGTCGAGCTGACGGAGCATCGTCCAGGTGAAGCTCCCGAAGGGGCTCGACGCGGGCGCGGGGAGCTCATACGAGAGCGCCCCCGTGGTCGCGTTGTAGACGTACATCCGCGAGAAGCCGAGGGTGAGCACCACGTCGTTGGCGCCGTCTCCGTCGACGTCGCCGATCACGTCGCTGTCGGTGCCGCAGGCGTTCTCGGCGCCAGTCGCGATGCGCCACATCTCCCTCGGCGCGCTCAGCGAACCGCGGAACGAGAACGCCGCCGCCGCGAGCGGCGCGAGCAGACACTGACCCACATAGAGGTCCGTCACCCCGTCGCCGTCGAGGTCCGCGAGCCGCGCCGAGCCTCCGATGCCGCGCATCGCCGCGGGGAGCTCCCAGAGCATGCGCCCCGTGGCGCCTTCGAAGACGCCCACGAGCCCGCGCGACCCCACCGCGACGATCTCATCGCGCCCGTCGCCGTCGAGGTCCGCGAGTCCGGTGATGGTCTGGAGGTCGAGCGCCTCGCCCTCCCACACGAGCGCGTCGTCGGAGTGCTTGCAGCGCAGCTTTCCCGACGAGATGTACACCACGTCGGTGACGCGATCTCCGTCGACGTCGGCGGTGACCACCTGGTTGTTTCGAACGCCGCCGCCGAGGTAGTGGCGCCATCGAACGGCAGGCGCCGCGAGCCTCGTCGCGCCCGACGAGCGCCCGGTGCGCTGCGGGTCATGTCGGGCCGTGAGCCAGTCGTCGCCGCGCGCGAGGTGCGGGCAGAGCGAGAGCGCGAGCAGGAGAGCGCCGCGGAGCGCACCGTGGTCTTGTGAAGTCATTCTCGCCGTCCGCATACTCACGCTCCATGCAACTTGTCGATCGATTCAGGGGTTCGATGCTCGGGCTCGCCGTGGGCGACGCGCTCGGACACCCGACGGAGTTCATTCCATCTGTCGACGCGATCCGCGCGCGCTGGGGCCCGGCGGGGATCACCAACTTCGAACCCTCGGGGCGACACCCCGCGGGCACCTTCACCGACGACACCCAGATGACCATCGCCGTCGCCCGCGCGCTGTGCCGTGCGAGCGTCGCCGACCTCGACGCTCTGTTGCGCGTGATGGGCGACGAATTCGCGGCCTGGTCACGCTCCTCGCAGAACAACCGCGCGCCCGGCGGGACGTGCCTCGCGGGCTGTCGCAACCTCGCCCGGGGAGTCCCCTGGCGCGAGGCCGGGGTGAAGGGCTCCAAGGGCTGTGGCGCCGCGATGCGGGCCGCGCCCGTGGGGCTCTACTTCCACCACGACACCGAGGCGCTCGTGCGCGTCGCCGCGGCGCAGAGCGCCCTCACGCACGCGCATCCCACGGCGGTGGCGAGCTCCGTCGCGGCGGCGGCGGCCGTGGCCTGGGTCGCGCGCGGAGAGGGCCTCGACGGCCTCGTGGCCTTCACGCGGGCGAGGGTGGCGTCGCTCACGAGCGAGGCGCTCCTCGACGTGGGCTGCTCGGCGGCCCTGGTCGAGCGCGTCGGCGTGAGCGAGATGCTCGAACAGCTCGATCGGCTGAGCGACACGTCGGCGCGCGACGTCGACGACGTGTGCGCGCACCACGGCGGGGCGTGGGTGGGCGAAGAGGCCGTCGGATGCGCGCTCTGGTGCGTGCTTCGCGCGGGCGGAGACTTTCGCGACGCGGTGCTGCGAGGGGCCAACTCGTCGGGCGACAGCGACTCCATCGCGACGATCGCGGGGTCCATCGCGGGGGCCCTCGGAGGCGTCGACGCGATCCCCGCGGCGTGGCGGCAGGGGGTCGAGAAGTCCGCCGTGCTCGACGCGCTCGCGCGGTCGCTCTTCGAAGCATCGGAGACCCGCGGCCCCGTGGCGCTCGACCCCTCGACGGACCTCTTCGGCGCCGAGCTCCTCGGGGTGCGCCTCGAAGACGAGCTCGGAGGGGACGACACGGAGGTGGACAGGGCGCCCGACGCTTTGCGATCGTTCCGCGCCTCCCTGCTGCAACGCACCGAGAAGGAATCGTAGATGAAGACCCTCCCCGACCTCGACACCCAGAGCGTCGACGAGCTCGCCGCGCTCGTAAAGCACCACAACCACCGCTACTGGGACCTGAACTCCCCCGAGATCAGCGACTACGACTACGACCGGCTCATCAACGCGCTCAAGGCGAAGTCGCCCGATCACCCGATCCTGTCGCACCTCGGGCCCACCGAGATCACCTCGACGGGCGGCGCGGTCAAGCACAAGGAGGCGATGCTCTCGCTCGACAAGTGCTACTCCGACGAGGAGCTCGAGAAGTGGTCGGGGACCTTCACCGGCGACGCGGTGATGATGCCCAAGTACGACGGCATCGCGTGCTCTCTGCACTACAACAAGAAGGGCGAGCTCAGCCTCGCCGCCACGCGCGGCGACGGCGTGACGGGCGACGACATCACGGTCAACGCGCGCGAGATCGCCGACATCCCGAAGAAGGTCGCGGCCGATCGCGCCGTCGAGGTGCGCGGCGAGATCTTCATGAAGCTCTCGGTCTTCGCGAAGTACAAGGCCGAGGGGTCGGCCAACCCGCGCAACCTCGCCGCGGGCGCCATCAAGCAGAAGGACCCGAAGAAGAGCGCCGCCTACGGCCTCAGCTTCGCGGCCTACGACCTCGTCGGCACCGACATCACCACGCACTCGCAGGAGCTCAAGCACCTCGTCGAGATGGGCTTCGCGCCCATCGATTTCGAGCTCGTCCCGCGCAAGCACCTGGCCGAGGCGTACAAGTCGATGGCGCTCAAGCGGCCCTCCCTCGACTACGAGATCGACGGCGTGGTCTTCAAGACCGACCTCATCTCGGAGCAGGACCGCCTCGGCGCCACGGCGCACCACCCCCGCTTCGCGATCGCCTACAAATTCCAGGGCGACAGCGGCACGTCGGTGCTGCGCGCGGTGGAGTGGTCGGTGGCGCGCATGGGTGCCATCACGCCCGTCGCGATCGTCGACCCCGTGTCGCTCTCGGGCGTCACCGTGACCCGCGCGTCGCTGCACCACCCGGGCTTCATCAAGAAGCTCGGGCTCACCATCGGCGCCGAGGTGGTGATGATGCGCCGCGGCGGCGTGATCCCCAACGTGGAGTACGTCTCGAAGCCCGGCACCGAGCCCGTCGAGGTCCCCTCGGTGTGCCCCTCGTGCGGCTCCGCGACGCGCTGGGAGAAGGACTTTCTCTTCTGCACGTCGCGCAAGTGCAAGGCCGTGATGATCGGCTCGCTCTCGCACTACGCGTCGGCGGTCGACATGCTCGGCTTCGGCGACTCGGTGCTCGAGCAAGCGTACGATAAGGGTTTTCTCAGGGAGCCCGCGGACTACTACACCCTCACCGTCGACCAGCTCACGAAGCTCGATCGCTCGGGCGAGAAGCTCGCCAAGAAGCTCGTGGCCGAGGTCGACAAGAAGCGCACCCTCGAGCTCGCGACCTTCCTCCGAGCGCTCGGATTCCCCGAGCTCGGCAAGAACGTGTCGAAGATCCTCAGCGAGAAGTACCGCACGCTCGACGCGGTGCTGAAGGTCACCGAAGAGGAGTTCTCTCAGGTGCACGGCATCGGCGACACCATCGCCCACGCCGTGGTGCAGGGGCTCAAAGACGGCGCGTCGATCATCGCCGACCTGCGGAAGCACGTCACCGTGACCGACTTCAAGGCCCCCGCCGCGCCCGCGCCCGGCGCCGCCGCGAAGGGCGGCCCCGCGGTCTTCGCGGGCATGACCTTCGTGTTCACGGGCAAGATGGGATCGCTCGAGCGCAAGCCCGCCGAGGACCTCGTCGCGACCCTCGGAGGCACCGCCCTCGACGCGGTCAACAAGGCCCTCACCTACCTCGTCGTCGGCGACCTCAAGAAGGCCGGCGAGAAGTCGTCGAAAGAGAAGGCCGCCGAGAAGCACGTCGCCGCGGGCGCTCCCATCAAGATCATCTCCGAGACGGACTTTCTCGCGATGGTCGAGCAGGCCCAGAAGAACGCCCCCGCTGCGTCGACCGCGTCTGCGACGGCCCCTGCGTCCGCCGCGCCCGAGCCCGAGCCCGTGGCTGCCGCGCCTGCGCCCGCCGATCCTGAGCCCGCCGATCCCGAGCCCGCCGCGAAGGCCGCGCACGTCGAGCCCGAGGCGCCCGCGAAGCACGCCCCCAAGCACGCGAAGGCCGACGCGTCGCCCGCGCCGTCGACGAAGCTCGCGGGGATGCGACTCGCGTTCACGGGCACCTTCGTCGCGTTCTCTCAATCTGACGCGACGAAGCACGTGACCTCGCTCGGCGCCGTCGTGGTCGATGACGTCGACGCGACGGTCACGCACCTCGTCGTCGGCGCGAAGGGCCGCGCGGGCGACAAGCTCACCGCTGCGCGCAAGCTCCAGCAGGGCGGCGCGAAGCTCGAAATCCTCGACGAGAAGCGCTTCGGCGCGCTCGTCGGACTCGGTCAGATGTCGCTCTTCTGATCGACCCCGAACACGGGTCGAAAGTCATCTTCAAAAATCGAAGGTTCAGCGCTGTGCGGGAGCGTGTCCTCCCTGCGCAGTGCGGTCCTCGTGTCCGTCTGGGTTCACCCAGAACGCGTCGCGAACAACCCCTTGCAGTAAGGGGATTTCTCTCTGTTTGGCAGGCTGTCTGGCCGCTGAAATCAAAGAAAGCTGTGCAGCGATAGCTTGAGGCGCGCGGGCAATTATCCGAAAGTTCGCACGTGGTGAACGTGGATCGAAAGCCTACGGTTCCGGGGGTTGAAGAGACCTGTGAACGCGACCGGATCGACGCGTCGTTGAGCGCGAACGACGGGGGCGAGCCAGGGGATGTTTCTTCGATTCCGCCGCCTGAGCGCTCGGGACCTCCCGCGACGTCGAGCCCGTTCTTTGGCAACACGCTCGTGGGCGTCCCGCCGCCTCCCGCGAAGAGCTCCGCGTCGCGGAGCATCGCCGTCGGGGCCGTGTACGCGGGTGATTTTCGCATCGTCCGCGCGCTCGCGAAGGGCGGCATGGGCGCGGTCTTCGAAGTCGACCAGATCAGCACCGGCCGCCGCCGCGCGTTGAAGATCATCCGCGTCCCCGGCGCCCTCGACGTCGCCACGCGGGAGCGCTTTCTGCGCGAGGCCCGCGCCAGCGCGATGATCGACAGCCCGCACGTCGTCGAGGTCGTCGTCGCGGGCTCCGACGACGTGACGAGCACCCTCTGGATCGCGATGGAGTACCTCGTCGGCGAGACCCTCGCCGACCGCATGGCGCGCCTCGACGCGAACGCCACGCTCCCGCAGCGCGAGAGCTGGGTCGCGCTCACCGAGCTCCTCCGCGGCCTCTCGCGGGCCCACGCGCGCGGCGTCGTGCACCGCGACCTCAAGCCCACGAACGTCTTCCTCGCGCGCACGAACGCCTCGGCCGCGCCGACGGTGAAGATCCTCGACTTCGGCATCGCGTGCTTCCACGACGCGCAGGAGCACAAGCTCACCGACCCCATCGGCACGCCGCTCTGGATGGCCCCCGAGCAGTCGCGCCCCTCGCGCATCACCCCCTCGGTCGACGTCTGGGCCGTGGGGCTCATCGCGTTTCGCCTCTTCGCGGGGCGGAGCTACTGGCTCGCCGCCCGCGACGCGTCGCCCAACGTCCGCGACGTGCTCGCCGAGCTGCTCTACGAGCCCCTCGAGAGCGCCAGCGAGCGCGCCGAGACCCTCGGCTGCGTGCGCCGCCTCCCCGTGGGCTTCGACGGCTGGTTCGCCCGCTGCGTGGCGCGCGAGCCCTCGGAGCGCTTCATCGACGCCACCGAGGCCGCCGCCGCGCTCGCGCTCATCGCGCCCCCCGAGCTCGCGCGCGACCCCAACGCCGCGCGGCGCTCGCGGCCCGGCATGCACCCCGTCGCTCGCACCGACGGCCCCCCGGCTTCGCAGCCTCCGATGCTCGGAGCGCCGCCTCGCCGACCGATCGGAGCCCCCTCGCTCTCCCCCGCGGAGCGCGCGGCGAAGGCGCGGCGAGAGTCGCTCCACCCCCGGCTCGACGAAGACCCCCACGAGGCCGCCACGGTGCGCATGGGCTCCGTGCCCGCAGACGCGACCCCTCCCCGATCGGACACGCCGCTCGCGAACGCGCGGCCTGGCATCGGAGCTCCGTCGTGGGCCAAGACCCCCACCGAGCTCCGCCCGCCGACGCCCGCGCCCGCCCCGCCGCCGAAGGCGCCGTCGGTGCTCGGGTCGACGCGGTTCCGGGTGGCCCTCATCGCCGCGGTGCTCATCGGTGGCGTCGCGGCGATCGTGCAGGCCCCGGGGGTCTTTCGACCGCGGACGCAGCGGCGCCTCGCGGACGTCGGTCACGCCGTCGGCGACGGCCGCGTGAGCGCGTGGAACGTCGGCGCCGGTCGCGTCTGGCGCGGCGACGCCACGGGCGGCGAGGCGCGCTTCGGATTCACCGCCGTGCTCCGGCTCACGCGGCCCGATCACGTCGCGGGGTACATCTCGTGGACCGTCGTGGCGTCGCCGACGGGCGCTGCGGGTGAGCAGGTCCGCGAGAACGTCGACGGCTCCTTCGACCCGACCCTCGGCGCCATCGAGCTCCACGGCACCCACAGCACGAATCCGCTCGTCTACCCGGTGAACGCGTACCGCTTCCGCGTCGGCGGCGACGGCACCCTCGAAGGGTCGAGCCTCGACGCCGCGCTCGCCATCCGAGCGACCTCGACCGCCCCCCGCTGACCTCGCGCGTCGAGAGCGTGCAATTGCGACGGCGCTTCGGGTATCGTCGCGCCGACCGATGTCGCACGCGGAGGATCGCGAGAATCTGGTGCTCGCAGGCCGCTACCGTCTGGTGCGCCTCGAGGACTTCGGCGCGGCGCCCGAGGCGTGGCGCGCGGAGGCGCTCTCGGGCGGCGCGTTCACGGTGTTCTACTACCCCGACGCGGCGCTCTCGGGCGTCGGCGCGCAGCGCTTCCTCCGCGATGTGCCGTTCCTCCGGGGCATCGAGCACCCGAAGCTCGTCGCGCTCCTCGACGCGGGCGTCGACCCCGTGGGCGCCGTCTATGGTGTTTGCACGGCGTGTGCGGGCGAGACCCTCGCGTCGCGCCTCGAACGCCGCGGGCCGCTCCACTACGACGACGCGCTGCGCGTGGTGTGCGACGCGCTCGAGGCGCTCGGCGCGCTCCACGAGCGCAACATCGTGCATCAGGGGATCACCTCCGCAGACGTGCTGGTCATCCACGAACCCGACGGTCGACCGCGCGGGAGGCTCCTCCTCGGCGGAGCCCTCGGGGTCATCGCGAGGGGCGCGGCGCGAGGGGCCGGAGGCGATCGCAGCAAGGCCTTCGGGTCGCCGCATCACCTCGCGCCCGAGCAGTGCCGCGGCCAGGCCGTGACGCCCGAGACCGACGTCTGGGCGATGGGCGTGGTGCTCCACGAGGCCCTCGCGGGCGCGCCCCCCTTCGACGGCGCGACGCCCCTCGAGGTCATCGCGTCGGTGCTCGCCGAGGAGCCCCCGTCGATCTCGGGCAGGGTGCCCGAGCAGATCATCTCGGTGCTCCGCGACGTGCTCTCGAAGCGCGCCGCCGATCGCCCGCCCGACGCGGAGGCCATGTGCCTCATGCTCTCCGCCGCGAGGAGGAGCGTCCCGCCCGGCGCCGAGCTCATCGACGTCCCCACCGAGGTCGTGCCCATGCACATCAAGACCTCGGGCATCTCGCGCGGTCACCCCGCGGAGTTCGCCGCCGACGACCTCGACGGCCTCATCGCGAGGGTGAAGTCCGAGCACTCGCCCGCGACGGACTTCTCCGAGACCTTCGAGGGCGTCACCCGCCAGGGGCCTCCGCGCGACGTCGCAGAGGCCCTCGCGGCCACCGATCTGCCGCCCCCGATGGCGGATTTCGACCTCGATTTCGACGGCCCCCACGCCCCCCCGAAGGCCGCGACGCCCGGTGACGCGCTGCCGCCGCCCCCCGTCGCGAAGCCCGCGCCGTCGCCCGAGTACATCCCGGAGCTCCTGTCTCAGGCGCCCGAGGCGCAGGCCGCGAAGGGCCCCGAGCGCGACTCGGTCGTTCACACCGCGCTCTCGGCGGAGACCGTCGATCGCACGAAATCGCCTCGCGCGCCGCGGGTTCGCACGGTCAACCCCTACGTCGCGGTGCTCGGCGTCGCGGGCGTCACGGCGCTCCTCGGGTACGCGGGCTGGCAGCTCTCGGGCGCCGACGCGCCGCGCGGCCCCGCAGCGCCTCGCCACGACGAGCCGCGCGCGCCCGAGCGCGACCGCGCCGCGCGTTCGGGCGACGGAGGCGCCGAGGCCGACGGGCGCGACCCGATCCCCGCCGAGCCCGCGGACACCACGCGCCCCGAGAACCAGACGCCCGTGGAGTTCGGAGAGCAGATCCGAATCCCGATCCCGACGGTGCCGCACGACGCGGTGACGCAGCTCATCCGGCACGTCACGACGGCCGCGTTCCCCGACGCGGCGACGACGCCGGGCTTCGCCACGTGCGCCGACCAGCGGCTCTTCGTCCACCCGGGCGGGCTCGTGCCCACGTTGCGCACCGCGACCGTCGACGCGCGCTGCGAGGCCGCCGACCTCGCGCTGATCCCCGACATCGACAACGACCACGCGCCCGACGTCATCGTGGCCTCGGCCGACAACTCCCAGCTCGTCGTGGTGGGCTCGCGCGCGCTCCGCGTGACGCAGCGGATCCCTCTTCAGGGCGTGGTCGCCGTGGTCGCCGGGCTCTCTCACACGGAGCGCCGACGGAGCGAGCCCGTGGTGGTGGCCTACGTCGCGCCGCGAGGCGGCAGCGCGGCCCTCGTCGCCGTGGGCGTGCGTACGGGCAGCGTGTACTGGCGCACGCCGACGGCGTTCACGCCCGCGTTCGCGAGGGACTACGGCCTCGCCGTGGGGCCCGACGCCGACGGTGACGGCGGGCCCGACGTGGTGACGGGGGTGCTGCGCGAGGGCGTTCGCTGCGTGATGGTGCTCTCGGGCGCAGACGGCACCGCGAAATGGCCCGCGCCGCGTTGCTTCGACGGCGCCTCCGCGCAGTCGCTGTCGCTCGGCGCCGACGTGAACGAAGACCGCCGCGCCGACGTGGCGCTCGGCAACTCCGTCGAGGGCCGCGTGCGCCTGCTCTCGGGCGTCGACGGCAGCGCCCTGCGGCTCATCGAGCCCACGGGGACGGGCGAGGGGACGGCCTTCGGGCTCGGCGCGATCTTGATGCCCGACGTGGCCAGCGACGGGTTCGCCGACGTGGCGGTGCCTCGCACGGAGGCCAGCGGCGCGAGCGTCGAGGTGTTCTCGGCCAACGACGCGCACCGCCTCGGGCGACGAGACCTCGGGATCCGAGACGCGCCCGCCGCGGCCCTGGTGCGGGTGCAGTACCTCGAGAATTTCTCGTTCGCGGGGAGCCGGTCGTTGCTGGTGGCCTCGCCGATGGGGTTCTCCATCCTCGGCGCGGCGCCGCGGCCCGAGATCCGCGATCAGGCCGCGACGCAGTGAGCGCGGCGACGAGATGCCCACCGCGCGGGCCGAGGGCCGACGCGTTGAATTCAGCGTCGGAGATATTGGCGTTCGAGAGCGGAACCGTGGTAAGCGGTCCATCGCGCGGCGTGGCGTATTCGGGGCAGAAGTAAGAACCTCCCTACGCCTTCCCACGACCTCCGCGACGAAGGGTCGGGGGATCGAGTGAGCCCACGAGAGACGGGCGACAAGCTCCGCGCACCGGCGTCTCGCGCTTCATGGACGACGCGCGAACGGTCGGTCTCAGGCGTGAATGCGCCCCTCGCGAACACACCGCGAAGGAGCGAACCACACCACGAGAGCCCCGACAGGGAATGTCCAACCGCGGAGCACGCACGTGACGAATCACGGTCCCGAGATGAGAGACCCCGACGAGTTCCCCGAGCGAGACGACGCGCGCGAGCGCGACGACGACGCGGTCGATGACCCCGAGGAGCGCGACGAGGCCGACGAGGGAGATGACGGCGGCGACGACGAGGCGCTCCCCGAGATTCCGCGCGCCGAGGAGGCGATCAACCGCGAGCCTCCGCCGCCGCTCCCGCTCACGCCCACCACGGCCGTGATCGCGCGCATGAGCGAGCGCTCGCTCTCGCGCACCGTCGGGATGAACGCGTACCAGAAGGGCCGCGGCTACGCGCGTCGCGGCAACGTCTTCGACGCGGGCGTCGACGGCTGGTGCGCGCGCGGCAAGGTCCACGGACGCGCCGCCGCCCCCTACGACGTCAAGATCGACATTCAAGACTCGGGAGCCTTTCAGTCCGCGTGCTCGTGCCCCGCGTGGCGCGGCCCCGAGCGGCACTGCAAGCACGTCGCGGCGCTGCTGGTCCACCTCCGCGACCGGCTCAAGCACGTGCGTGACACGGTGCTCGCGCAGCAGCCCGCCGCGCCGTCTTCGTCGCACGGTCACCGCGACGACGATCGCCGCGGCGGTAAGGGCGGCGGCAAGCAGCACAAGCGCAGTCGCCACGACGACGGACCTCCCGCGCCGCGCGAGGTCGTGGTGCTCGATCGCTCGGGGCCCCGCGTGGTCTCGACGCACGGCACCACGGGCGGCGCGGTGCAGGTCAGCGGCGTCGCCGTGGCCCCGGTGGAGCTCCGCTCGGGCTGGCAGGTGTGGCTCCCCGCGGACGATCCCAAGCGCGCCCCCGAGTTCGAATACCGCATCCAGATGCGCTCGATGGCGATCGGCGTGACGGCCTACAACGCCGACACGCGCGCGGCCGTGTCGCCCGAGGTCGCGCTCGACGCGCTCGGACCCTTCGTCACCGTGCACCGCCCCATCCTCCGCGCGCTCGCGCGGCAGGCGAGGGGAGGCCGACAGACGACCGTCGAGGTGCGCGGCGAAGACGCCGCCGAGCTCATCTCGCTCCTCAAGGGACGCCGCGTGCTCATCGAGCCCACGCTCATGGAGCTCCGCTTCGTCGACGACCCGCTCATCCCCCGCATGGACCTCGAGCTCGCCGCGGCGGCGGGCGTTCGCGTGAAGATCGTCTTCGAGCGCAAGAGCGACCAGCGGCGCTACGGGCTCTCGTCGGGGCTCTGGTTCGAAGGTCAGCCCGGCTGGCACATCGACACGACGCAGGGCCTCGCGCGCACCATCGCCGAGAGCGTCACGCCCGCGTGGCTCGAGCGACTCTCGCGCGCGCCGTCGATCACGCACCCCGTCGACGACCTCGGGCGGCTCCTCAGCGAGATCGTGCCGAAGACGGCCTTCGCGCTCGGCACCGAGCTCCCCGACCTCACGTCGATCGCCGACATCGTCGACGCGACGCCCACGTTCACGCTGCGCGCAGAGGGAGACCTCACGGTGGTCCGCGCCACGCTGCGCGCGGTCTACGGCGAGGTAGAGCTCGACGTCGCGCCCGCGGAGCTCCCCCCGCCGCTCGCGATCGTGCCTGGGACGAGCGAGCGCCCGAGCGTGATTCGCAGAGACATCGGCGCCGAGCGCGAGGCGGCCGACACGCTGTTCAACCTCGGCCTGGGGCTCCCCGACGAGCACGATCGGTGGTTCGAAGCGCGCGGTGACAAGGCCACGACCTTCTGGACCGAGGGCATCGGATCGCTCCCCGACACGTGGGATCGGTACATCCCCGACGACCTCGTCGACGTGACGGTGCGCGAGACGCCCGTGACGCCGCGCGCGAGGGTCTCGTCGGGCGTCGACTGGCTCGCGCTCGACGTCGAGTTCGAGAGCGAGGGGAGCAAGGTCAACGAAGACGACCTTCGAAGGGCCATCCTCGAAGGCCGTCGGCTCGTGCGCCTCGAAGACGGGACCTTCGCGCCCGTCTCGAAGGAGAAGGTCGAGGAGGTGCTCCTCCGCATGGCCGAGATCTTCGCCGCGGGTCGCAAGCAGATCCCGCTCTCGCAAGCGGGTCGCGTGCAGGACCTCCTGCGGCTGCTCCCCGGCGCGCGCGTCGAGCCCTCGGCGCGAGAGCTCATCGCGTCGCTCTCCGACCGTCGCTTCGAGGTGCTCCCGTGCCCGAAGTCGGTCAAGGCCACGATGCGCCCGTACCAGACCGAGGGCTTCTCGTGGCTGGTCTTTCTCCACAAGGCCCGCACCGGCGGCGTGCTCGCCGACGACATGGGTCTCGGCAAGACGCTCCAGACGCTCGCGCTCCTCACATGGCTGCGCGAGGAGGCCGAGCGCTCACCTGCGAAGTCTGAAGCGCCTCCCGCGATGGTGATCTCGCCCGTCGACGTCGCCGGTCCGCCGAAGGGCGTGACGCATCGCACGTCTCCCTCCGCCGCGGTGGTCCCCGAGGCGCGGGCGCGCAAGGTCGCCCCCGACGAGTCGAAGAAGAAGCCCGCGAAGAAGGCCACCGAAGAGGCCGCGAAGGTCGTCTCCGCCGAGGTCTCGACGAAGAAGAAGACCGCGAAGAAGCCCGACGAGCCCGCGCCCTTCAAGCCCCCGCTCTCGCTCGTGGTGGCCCCCACCTCGGTGGTCACCAACTGGATGCGCGAGGTCGAGCGCTTCGCACCGCACCTGCGCCCCGTGGCGTGGACAGGGCCCGACCGCGAGAAGCGGCTCCACGAGGTCGACGGCGCCGACATCCTCATCACGAGCTACGCGCTCCTCCGCCGCGATGAGGACTTCCTCCAGAAGTACGACTTCGCGTACGTGATCCTCGACGAGGCGCAGAACATCAAGAACCCCTTGTCTGCCACGGCCCGCGCGGCCAAGAAGCTCCGCTCGCAGCGCCGCCTCGCGCTCACGGGCACGCCCATCGAGAACCGCCTCTCGGAGATCTGGTCGATCTTCGACTTCCTCTCGCCGGGGATGCTCGGAGACCTCGCGACCTTCGAAGAGCGCTACGCGCGTCCCATCGACCGCGGCGATCAAGAGGCCACTCGCCGACTGCGCGCGGTGATCCATCCGCTCACGCTTCGCCGCACCAAGAGCGAGGTCGCGAAGGATCTCCCCGATCGCATCATCGTCGAGCGCGAGTGCGACCTGCCGAACGCGCAGCGCGCGCTCTACCAGCAGGTGCTCGCGCAGGTGCGGGCCAACGTCATGGGCGAGATCGAGCGCGTGGGCATCACCCGCAGCCAGATCGCCATCCTCGCGGGCCTCACGAGGCTGCGTCAGGCCGCGTGCGACCCGAGGCTCCTCAAGCTCCCGGGCGAGTTCACCGACGACGACTCGGGCAAGCTCGACTCGCTGCGCGAGGTCATCTCCGAGGCGATCCAGTCGGGGCACCGCACGCTGGTGTTCTCGCAGTTCGTCGAGATGCTCACGCTCATCCGCCGCGCGCTCGAGAAGGACGGCGTGCGCTACGAGTACCTCGACGGGTCGACCAAGGACCGCATGGACCGCGTCGACCGCTTCAACCGCGAGGAGTCGATCCCCGTGTTCCTCATCTCGCTCAAGGCCGGCGGCTCGGGGCTCAACCTCACGGGCGCGGACACGGTCATTCACTTCGACCCGTGGTGGAACCCCGCCGTCGAAGATCAGGCCACCGACCGCGCGCACCGCATCGGACAGACCCGCGTGGTCACCGCCTATCGCCTCATCGCGCGAGGGACCATCGAAGAGAAGATCATGGCCCTCAGCGCCAAGAAGCGTGAGCTCGTGGCGAGCGTGCTCAACACCGAAGACGAGTCGGTGGCGACCAAGGGCCTCACGCGCGCCGACGTCGAGGCGCTCTTCGCCGAAGAGGGCGAGGAGGCGTAACGGACGTGGTCGACGAAGCGCCGCTCCCTCCCTGCGGGCTCTACCGCACCACCGTGGCCCTGGGCGATCAGGTCACCGCGGGGAGGCTCGTCTACTTTCACAACCACGGCGACCCGGGGCCCGGTGTGTACCTCCCCTCGTCGTGGAGGCAGAACCGCGCGAGCTTCACCGACCAGGGGATCCTCCTCCCCGGGCGCTGGTGGGCCGCGACCCTCGATCCGCTCTCGCCCGAGGGGTACTACCGCGTGCGAGAGACCTTCTACTGCTGCGAAAAACGCTGCCAGACCTTCGAGGTCGACCAGCTCGTCCAGCTCGGATACTCGGCCGAGGGAGACCCCCTGCTCTTCGTCCCCGAGATCATCGACAGCGTGTTCATCGTGCCCGACCGCGGCGCGCGCATCGACCGCACCCGCGTGGGCAAGCTCCTGCCTTTGAAGACCCCCGTCTCGTCGACCGAGCCCGGGCTCCAGTAACCTCCCGATCGAATTCCGCGCTCGTATCTACCCGATGAATGATTCGGTAAAACCCGAATCACAATCTACTTGTGGAGTATTCCGGTGCGCCACACTTCGGGTGTGCCCGATCGGGTCCTCCGTTTGGCTGCGCAGCGCGCCTGGGGGATAGGTAGAAACGTGCGGACTGCGCGCCTCAAGCGCTTCGGCGGCGCACCGATACACAGAGCAGAACGAGCGGATTCCCCCGCGACGATCAACCTGCAAGACGGAGCAGAGACCATGAAGAGCGACAAGCCGCCAGGTGCATCCACGACGACGTCCTCCCTGCCGAGCGTCCGCGTCCTGCGCTGTTTCGACTGACCGACGGGGGCGGGTGTGTGGCAGATGCTCCAGAGCTCTGCCCACGCCCCGTCTCGGGCACACCCAAAACGCGCGGCGCCAGCGCTCGCCGGTGATTGAGCTCAAGCGCCGCAGAACCTCTGCAACGATCTTCCACGAATCGAGTTTGACGACGCGCCTGTAAATCGGAGATAGCTCCGGTCATGGGAGCATCTCTTCTCACGCTGCGTCCGATGGTCGCGCTGCCCGCGCTCGCGCTCGGTGCGGCCCTGCTCGCCGGGTCGTCGAGGTCCGAGGCCCAGGTCCTCTCGCGCCTCTCGGCGCGCCTCGAAGGCAGCGGCTCGCTGCTCCTCTCTTCGCCGCAGAGCGACCTCTACGGCTTCGGCTTCGCGGGGCGTCTCGACCTCGGCGCCCGCGTCGCGGGACCCGCTCACGTGCGCGCCTTCGGCCAGTTCATGAACTGGCCCGCGTCTGGAACGGCGACGCAGCCCGGCGGCGACGGACCCGGTCAGGCGTTCCTCGTGGGCGCCGGGCTTTCCATCGAACCGCAGCTCGCGTCGCGCGTGCGCCTTCGCGCCGACCTCGACCTGGGCGTGAGCCTCAACGGCGCGGCGAGCGACGCGCGCTTCACCTGGGGCCTCGGCCTCGGCGCGTGGTTCGGCCTCGCCGACGTGTTCGACCTCGGCCCCGTGGTCCGTCTCGGGAGCATCATGGCCTCGGGCTCGGAGGGCACCGACAGCGGAGGCCCCGGCAGCGCGTACTTCATCACCTTCGGCCTCGGGATCTCGCTCCACGGCGCCGAGGAGTCGGCCGCGCCGCCGCCGCCCGACGACAATCTCAACCGCACGATCACGGCCCCGCCGGAGCCCGTCGTCACGCAGACGCAGCCCGTCGCCGCGCCCGTGATCGTCACGCCTCCGCCCGCGCCCCCGGTGCTGGTCGAGGTCCCCGTTCCGGCTCCGGCGCCGCCCCCGGCGCCCGTCGTAGCGACCCCCGTGACCCCCGCGGCCCCGGTCGTTGAAGAGGACGACGGAGGCGGTCGCCACGGACGCCACGGTCGCCACGGACGTCGCGGTCGCGGCGGTCACGGCTCGCGACGCGGCGGCGGCGGACACGGCCACCGTCGCCATCGCTGACCTCCCCTTCGCGCCGATGCGCGCGGGCGGGATCGAGCCGCTCGACGCGTCCTCGTCGCTCCCCACAACCCCGCAGAGGGCCTCGCGCTTGATCGCGCGCCGACGTCGTCGAACGACGCTGCCGCGCGCGACGGAGTTGCGGGTATCATCGCCGCTTCCGTGAGACCCGCGCGTACGAAGATCCGCTGCCTCGTGCTCTCGAGCGTCGTGCTCGCCGCCGCGACCGCGCGCGCAGAAGATCACGCGCCGAGGCTGAGGCAGGCGCCCGAGGTGACGCTCCCGACCGACGGAGCGTTTCCCGCTGAGGCGTCTGTTCGGCTTGAAATCACGGTCGATGAGCGCGGCGCGGTGACCGAGGCCGCCGTGCTCGAGGGGCTCCGCGCCGACGTCGACGCGCTCGTGCTCGACGCGGCTCGGCGGATGCGATTCGAACCCGCGGAGCGCGGCGGTGCACCCGTCGCCGCGAGGCTGAGGTTCCGGTTCCGTCTTCGCAACGCGCCGGGCGCCGCCGCGGCGAGCGCGCGTGAGCCCGAGGGAGCGATTCCGCCGAACCCCTATGTAGAAGGCGCTTCGAGCGAACCGCAGCCCGCCGCCCCGACCGCGGCGACGCCGACACCGACAACGCCGACACCGACGGTCACGCCCGCGGTGACGCCGACGGCGCCCGCGCAGCCCGCGCCCGCCGCGCCCGCAGACGAGGCCGGCGAGGCCACGGTACGAACGCGACGTCAGCCCGGCGCGGCCACCGTGATGACGCTCCGCGCCGAGGAGCTCACGACCGTCCCGGGCACCTTCGGCGAGCCGACGCGCGTCGTCGCGACGATGCCCGGCGTCTCTCGAACGCCCTTCGGGCTCGGCCTCTTCGTCGTGCGCGGGGCCTCGTTCGAGAACACCGGCTTCTTCATCGACGGCTTCCCCGTGCCGGTGCTCTACCACTTCGGCTTCGGGCCCGCGGTGATCTCGTCGCGGCTCGTGGGGGAGCTCAACTTCTACCCCGGCGGCTATCCGCTCTCGTACGGGCGCTTCTCCGCGGGCGTCATCAGCCTCGACACGCGACCGCCGCCCACCGACCGACCCTTCGCGGAGTTTCAGGTCGACGTGCTCCGCGCGAGCGCGATGGGCGTGATGCCCTTCGACAACGGCCGGGGCTCCGTCGCCGTCGCAGCGCGGCGCAGCTACTACGACCTCATCGTCCCGCTGATCGTCGACGGCGTGGGGCTCTCGTACTCCGACTATCAGGTGCGGTCTGACTACCGCTTCTCGTCGCGCGCGAGGGCGTCGGTCTTTCTCTTCGGCTCCAACGACACCTTCGACCGCAGCGCCGCCGCGGGCGTCGGCGCGACCGCGCAGGAGCAGAGCTCCGCGCTCAGCTACACGTTCCACCGGCTCATCGCGAAGTACGAGCACGGCCTCCCGGGGGGCGCGACGCTCACGGTCTCGGGCATGGCCGGCGTCGACTACCTCACGAGCACGCAGACGCAGCCGGGGCAGCCCGATCGATCGCTCGGCTCCACGGGCTTCATCCTCGGCGAGCGCGCGATGCTGCGCATCCCGACGGGGCGCTCGCTCACCACGCTCGTGGGCCTCGACGTGCTCACGATCACCTACGACGCCGACGTGCGCATCCCGCTGCCCAACAACATCGGCGGCGTGCCTCCGCCCGCGTTCGACCCCGAGGTCGTTCGCTTCAACCCCCGCGTCACGCAGCTCGGCGTCGCGCTCGTCGCCGAGGAGGTGCTCCGCGTCAACCCCGTGGAGCTCACCGCGGGCGTGCGCCTCGACCGGCTCATCTACGGCAACGTCGACACGTTCATCGTCGACCCGCGCGCCGTGATGCGCGTGAGGGCCTCAGACCTGCTCACGGTCACCGCCGCGTCGGGCTTCTTTCACCAGGCTCCGCCCTTCGTGCAGCTCGTCCCGGGCATCGGGAACCCCGACCTCAGGCCGCAGCGATCCTGGCAGTCGTCGCTCGGCGTCGAGCTCAACCTCCCTGGCAACATCGAGACGCGGCTCACTGGCTTCTTCACTCGCATGTACAACCTCCAGCGGCCGACGAGCGCGGTCGTCGACTCGCCGCAGGGGCCGCGCAGGCTCTTCTTCGCGGACGACGGCCAGGGGCGCTCGTACGGCCTCGAGGTGCTCATCCGAAGGAGGCTCGAGCGCGGCCTCTACGGGTGGGTCTCCTACACGCTCTCTCGCAGCGAGCGCTTCCTCGACGGCGGCACGGTGGTGCCCTTCGCCTTCGATCAGACCCACGTGCTCAACGTCGCGCTGTCGTGGCAGATCACCCCGAAGTGGCGCCTCGGCGGACGCTTTCAGCTCGCCACGGGCAACCCGACGCAGAACGTCACGGGGGCCTTCTTCGACGCCGACACCGACCGCCACCGACCGCTCTTCGCGCCGCAGGGACCCGACCTCCCGCAGGAGCGCCTGCCGACCTATCACCAGCTCGACGTGCGCGTCGATTACCGCTTCAGGCTCGGGCCCTTCGACATGTCGGCGTACCTCGACGTGATCAACGTCTACTACGCGCAGAACACCGAGGCGTGGCTCTACCAGTACGACTTCTCGCGGCGCACGAACTTCCCCGGCGTGCCGATCCTGCCGACGCTCGGCGTCACGGGTGAGCTCCGCTGAAGGCTCCGCGCAGGGGTGGTTGACGCCGCGGCAACCGCCGTGAGAAGAGTCCGCGAACCGCGTGGCGACGACTCAACGCCGCAATGCTTCAACGCTCGACGGAGGACTAGGATGACGTTTCAATCTCGTTGGTGGCTGCCCATGCTGATGGCCGGCAGCCTCGTGGTGGCCTGTAGCAGCAGCGGTGGAGGCGGAACCACCACGGACGCTTCGACCCCGACCGACACGCCGGTGACCGATGCGACGACGGACACCACCTCGCCCACCGACGCTGGCGGCGACGCGCGCACCGACGTCCGCACGGACGCCACCCCGACGGATCGACCCCCCACCGGCGCCTGCGCGTCGGTCACGGACATCTCGTCGATGATGCCCGGCTCTGACGGCGCCATCCACATCATGGGCAACAACGAGTCGGGCGCTCCCATGTCGCTCGGCGCGCTCCCCGACACCTGCGTCAACGGCGGTCGCGGCGGCGAGAAGGGCTCCGTCGTCGTCTACTCGTACACGATGCGCGCGGCGGGCACGCTCCGCGTCTCGACGTCCAACGCGGGCACCACCGACGCGATGTTCGACACCGTCGTCGCCGTGCTCTCGACCTGCTCGGTCGGCGGCGCCGCGCTCGCGTGCAACGACGACATCGGCGACGCCGCGCCGCACCGCCTCCACTCGCGCGCGCAGACCTCGGCCCTCATGGCCGGCCAGCGCGTGTTCATCGTCGTCGGCGGCTACGGCATGGACGCCGCTTCGGCCTCGACGGGCGACTTCGAACTCACGGTTCAGGAAGCGCCTCCGACCCCCGTGGGCGGCGCCTGCTCGGCCGGCGCGGTGTGCGTGGCCAACGCCACCTGCGTCGCCAACGTCGGCTCCACGACGATGGGCACCTGCCTCGCCAACGGCGCGAGCCGCGGCATCTGCCGCACGACCGGGATGGCGTGCGACACGGGCCTCACCTGCACGGTCGAGATGCCCTCCGCCGACGCCAACGGGCAGTGCCTGCCGCCCGCGATGGTCGGCCAGCCCTGCGGCCAGCTCGGCGTCTGCGTGATGAGCTCGGTGTGCCCGAACTTCCTCATCGGCGGTCCGGCGACGGGTGACGCGGGCGTCGTCGACGCCGGCACCACCGACGCCGGGACCGGCATGGACGGCGGAACGACCCCCGCGGTCACGCGCGTCTGCGTCGCCCCCGTGGCCGAGACGGAGCCCAACAACACCCCCGCGATGCCCCAGGCCGCGGTGACCTCGTCGACCGTGTTCCGCGGCGCCCTCACGGCGGGCGACACCGACTGCTACTCGGTGACCGTCCCCGCGGGCACGACGCTCTTCGCGGAGACGTCGGACTTCAACGGCGCCTGCAACCTCGGCGAAGGCGCCGACACGGTGCTCCGCGTGTACCGCATGGGCGAGACCATGCCCCTCGCCGAGAACGACGACGCCGCCGGCCGCGGGCTCTGCTCGACGCTCAACAGCACGGCGACCCCCGTGACGGCCCTCACGCGCCTGACCGCGGGCACGTACTCGGTCTGCGTGTCGGCGTACGCCATGCCCGACGCCGGGACGCCCGCCGACCCGATCATGTCGTACTACCTCACGATCGGCCTCCGCTGATCGCACGCGGCGCCACACCGCGCCGTTCTGTCAACGCGCCCGCCTGAAATTCACGGTAATCCCCGCCGCCTCGCTACGGTCGCAGCATGCGCGAACGGAGCGTCGCTGCTTCACTCCTCGGCACCGCGCTCCTCGCGGCGCTGGCGCTGCCTCTCGCCTGGGCTGACCCCACGCCGCGCGTCGCGCGCGTGATCGCCTCGGCCGCCGTGGCGCGCCCCACCACAGCCCCGAGGAGCGTCCGCGCCGTCCCGCGAGACCTCGGCCACGGTCAGCTCATCGAGGGCCGCTGCCCCCCGTCGATGCCCCGCTGCATCGCCTTCACCTTCGACGACGGACCCGAGTGCCGCTACACGCCGCGCGTGCTCGACGCCCTCGACGCGCGCGGCATCAAGGCCACGTTCTTCGTCGTCGGTCACCGCATCGACGGCGACGACGCGTATCACACGGCCAACCGCGCCGTGCTTCGAGACACGCTGCGCCGCGGGCACCTCATCGGCAACCACACGTATCACCACGTCGAGCTCGATCGGCTGCGCGAGGCGCCCCTCGCCGACGAGATCGACCGCACCGAAGCGCTCATCCGACGCGCGACGGGTCAGCGCGCGTGGCTGCTCCGTGCGCCCTTCGGGGCGCTGCTCCGACGGCGCACCGTCGACGCGGTGTTCTCCCGCGGCTACACGCCCGTGTACTGGGAGCTCGACACGCGCGACTGGGCGACGCCTTCGGTCGACGCCGTGGTCGAGGGCTTTCGCGCGGCGCTCCTCGAGTCACCGCGCGGCGGCGTGGTGCTCATCCACGACACGCACTGGTGGAGCGTCGCCGCGCTGCCGCGCATCCTCGCGGTCATCGACCGTCGCAACGCGGCGCTCGTGGCCGCGGGCGAGGAGCCCTACCGCTTCGTGAACCTCGACGCGCTCTACCGCCCGCTCGGCAACGAGACCCCGCGCGGGATGCCGCTCCCGCGGGGGCGTCACCACCACGATCAGCGCTCGGAGACGCCCTCGACCTCGCGCCAGCCGTGAGGTCCCACGATCGCGGCGAGCACGTACACGGCCGCCGCGAGCACGAAGGTCGCGGGGATTCCGAGGCCCACGGAGACGGTGATCGCGGCCACGCTGCCGAGCACGCTCGTGGCGCCGTTGACCGCGAGGGCCACAGGAGCTCCGCGCACGCGATCGACGTAGCGCACGCCCGAGGGGAACATCATCCCGAGCGCGAGCCCCACGATGGCGGCGCAGGCCGTGGCCCACGTCGCGCGGACGAAGAAGCCGCTGTCGATCGTGGCGCGCGCGAGCGGACGGATCACCGCGAAGGGCAGCGCCGCGAGCACGACTGCGGCGCCGAGCGCGCCGAGCGAGACGGCCTTGCGCGTACGCAGCACGCGGGGTGAGAGCGCGCTCCCGATGCCGGTGGCGACGAGCAGCCCCGCGAGCACGAGGATGAGCGCGTAGGTCGGGTGCCCGAGGACGACGTGCATGCGCTGAACGAGCGCGATCTCGGCGGTCATGAAGCCCGCGCCGAGGCTTCCGAAATAGATCCCCGCGCGCGCGCCGGGGAGCGGCGGAACGGCGGCCCTCGCGGCGCGCCAGAGCGTCGGACCGAGCAACGTCACGCCGAGGAGCGTTACGGCGAAGAACGTGGCGAGCAGTTCGAACATCGCCATCACGTTGCCCTCGAGCACGCCGGGGCCGCCCGAGACCATCGCGAGGGTGCGCTTCGGGTGAAGCCACATCGACGGGTGCATGAGCTGAAAGAAGAACGGCCTGTCGTCGTCGGGCGGCGAGGTGTCGAGGCCGTGGGGAACGCCCACCGCCGCGAGGGCCGCGTCCGTGCGCGCCGAGAGGAGCTGATCGAGCACGGGGCTCGCGGGCGGTCTCCCGGGCACGACGAGGAGGCGGAAGAGCAGCCGCGTCTCGAGGTCGTGGAGCGCGGTCACGTCGGCCTCGGAGAAGGGCGCCGGGCTCACGAGGATGGTCGCGACGTTCATCGACGCGATGAGGGCGATGTGCGCGCGAGGGTTGGTCACGCCGCGGTCTCGCAGCGAGGCCACCGCGAGCGAGACGAGGCGCGCGGTCTCGCTGACCTTCGTCGGGTCGTACCAGCGCGAGAAGGTCACGATTCCATCGGGCATCGTGCGCTGGAGGAAGACCCTCCACGCCTCGCGGGTGTAGAGCGTCGACTCGGTGTGCGCGAAGGCGCCCGCGCTCGTGGCGGCCCACGTGTCGACGAGCGACGCCTGGAGCACGCGACAGTGCAGGCCCTCGGAGGCCGCGTAGACGGCGCGTCCGTCGCCGACGATGACCTGCACGCGCGGATCGCGCAGCGTCGGAGAGCGGCTCGCGACGGCGCGGAGCATGTTGACCATCGAGGGGTTGATCTCGACGCCGAGCACGCGCGTGTGGCCGTAGACGAGGGCCGAGACGAGGTCTCTTCCGCCGCCGACGCCGATGACGCAGGCGGTCCCGTCGGAGCGGAGGTGGTGCGCCGAGGTCGTCGCGTCGAAGCGCAGGAAGTTGAGCTGCGCCGGGCGCTGATACTCGTACACGGGCGTCGCGGCCTCGCCGTCGATCTGCGCGTTCGCCATGGTGACCTGCACCGGCGGCGTGATGGGCGACGGCGACCACATGAACCCGATGGGCACCTGCACGAAGGGCCCGAGGCGCACGTGCGAGAGCGGGTTCCACGCTTCGAATGAAGCGACCTCCTGGTCGTTGCGGGGGAGGCCCTTGGGGTATCGCATCACGAAGCCAGCGTCGGTGCGCTCAGAAGCGATGAGCACGACGAGCGACGTGAGAAGAACGCCTGCGGGACTCGCGCGATGATCCTTCGAAGAGAGCGCGAGCGAGGCCATCGCAAGCAGCGCCGCGAGCAGCACGAGCGCGCCAGGGCCCGACAGCGGACCGAGCAGCACGAGCGGCGCGAGCGCCCCGAGCGCAGCGGCCGCGAGGTCGACCGCGTAGAGCGAAGGGAGCGCAACGGGGGCCTCGGCCATGAGCCTCGCCACGATCGCGCCGCCCGACACCAGCGGCGCCGCGGTGGCCGTCGCCACGAGGAGCAGCGACGCGAAGGCCGAGAGGTTGCGCGCGAAGGTCACCGGCATGCTCACGAGCACGGCCGTCGCGATGAGCGTGCGGAGCGCCATCTCGCCGAGGCGCGCGGCGATCCACGGGGTGAGCGCCTCGCCGCGCTCGCGGGCCTCGGCCGCGAGGAGCGAGCCGCGCGTGAGGCCGAGCATCGCGAGCGAGAGCACGACGAACGCGAGGCCGTACCAGGTGACCACCGACAACACCCGGGTGAAGAGCACCTCGGAGGTCACGACGGTGGCGGCGACCAGACCGAGGAGGGTGAGGCTTCGACCGCGAGTGAGGAGGTCCATTCGGAGGGCCGCGAAGCTAGTCCCTCGACGCCGTGACTGTGAAGGGCGGATCGCTCCGGCGAGGGCCCGACGGGAGCAGCGCGGTGTGCACGCACAGGTCAAGGCTAAAATGGTGATCGGGCCAGAAAAACGGGGAGTACCTTCGATGGGTCTTCCGTTCTTTCTGCGCCCGGTGTTTAACTTGAGACCTTGGTGCGCCGTAGGTCCGGGCAAGAGCCTGCTTGACGTAGTTGGTGGTCCCCGAATGGTCTAACGCTGACCGTCGAGAGGTGAAGAATGGTTCGTCACTCCCGGTTGATGCTCGTGCTGCCCTGCTGCGCGGCGATGATGTCTTCGGTGGTGGGCTGCGCGAAGGCGGGTGAGGAGCTTCAGCGTGTGCAGCGGGCGGTGGGCAACGGCGCCCAGGCCGCTCTCTCCGCGAGGCCCGACCCCGACGAGGTTCGCCCATCGCTCCCCGACGCGCCTCCGACGAGCCAGGTCCCGGTGCCTGAAGTCTCCCTCGACGGTTCTCTCCGATTCACCCCCGACGCCAACCACAGGAACATCACCGGCGCCCGCGCCCCGAGCGGCTTCGTCGTCTCGTGGACCGACGCGGCGCAGTCGTCGGTCTTCGTGGGGCTGCTCACCAGCGAGCGGCGCGCGCTCGGTCAGGGGACGCGCCTCCACGCCATCTCGACCGACGAAGAGTCGCTCGCGGCGCCCGCCGTGGCCGTGGCCTCCGACGGCTACGCGGTGGCCTGGGCCGACCGCGACAACGGCCGCATCCGCTTCGCCCGTATCGACGCGCGCGGCGCCCTCCGCGGCAGCGTGGCGATCGTGCACGACGGCGTCGACGCGCCTCGCAACGTCGCGCTCGGATGGAGCGGTCACGACTTCGCGCTCGCGGCCTCGCTCCGTGACGGCGTGTACTTCGCGCGCGTCAGCGCCGAAGGGGCGCGCGTGGGTGACCCGCTGGTGATCGCCGAGGGCGAGTCCGTTCGCTCGCTCGACGGGATCGCGTGGGACGGCCGCGCGTACGACCTCACCTTCACCGTTCAGCGCGACGGTCGCGACGAGCAGATTCGCCAGCGCGTGAGCCGCGGTGACCGACATGGCGGCCCCGCGATCGTGGGCTCCCTCGAGCGCTCGACGCCTCGCGGCTGATCGTTCGCGCACTTCGCACGCCGCGCGGCTGTGATGCTTCGTGGCGCCGCGGCACCTCCTGTTGGTTGCAACCCGGCCCTAGATTGTGTTCTGGTCGCGCGCGTGTCGCGGGTCCGTCGGTCGTCGACGGTCAACGACCACCGGAGGAGTTGCGATGTCGGAGGCTGCTGTTCAGGAACAATCCGCGTCAACCGGAGGGATGCTCACGTCGCGCGTGGGCTCGGTGGTCGCGCTCATGCCGCTCGGCGTGTGGACCACCTGGCACCTCTGGGAGAACCTCGGCGCCTGGGCTGGCGCTGACGCCTGGGAGGAGACCGTCTCGCGCCCCGGAGCGACGGGCGCTTCGACCCTCGTCAGCGTGCTGGTCTTTCTGCCGCTGATCCTCCACACGATGTGGGGCGCGCGTCGGCTCAAGATGATGAAGCCGAACGGGTACAAGACCTTCGGCAACGCGAAGTACCTGCTCCAGCGTCTCTCGGCGCTCGGGGTGCTCGGGTTCCTCTTCGCGCACATCTACCTCGCGCGCATCAAGCCCACGTTCAGCGCGCAGGGCTACGAGTCCTTCGAGGACATCTCGGCGCATATGCGCCACCATCCCCCGACGCTGATCGTGTACGTGCTCGGCGTCCTCGGCACGGCGTATCACCTCTCGAACGGGATCTACACCGCGTCGTTCATCTACGGCCTGGCCGCGTCGCCCAAGGCGTCGCGGAGGATGCAGGTGATCTCGCTCGCGTTCTTCGTGCTGCTGCTGGTCTTCGGGTGGGGCGCCGTCGCGGGGCTCTATCAGGCCGGCGCGCAGTACGCGCCTCCGCTCGACTGAGCGGCGATTCACGCACGGTGACAGAAAACGTCAGGGGCGTCGCGAGGTGATCGCGGCGCCCCTTTCACGTTGTCGATGGGGTGCTGTGCGGGCGAGAGAAACGACTACTCGTGGTCGTCGAAGTCGTCGATGACCTTGGGCTTGGGCGCGGCGGGCGGCGCCTTCGCGGGGATCACGGGGCCCTTGGCGACGTATCCGACGGGTGCGTTGCCCGTGACGTGCGCGACGGTCGAGGGCGGGGGCTTGGCGGCCTTGGTTCCACCCGGGGCGAGCGAGTTGCCGAGGGAGCCGAGCTCGTCTTCGAGGGCGGAGCGCATCTCGGCGAAGGTGGTGAACTGGTTGTTGAGAAAGAGGTTGTAGGCCGTCCACATGAGGTCGGCGCAGATCTCGACGGGCGTGCGTCCGGTGCCCGTGCCGATGCCGGGGAGGGCGACCGAGGTGATGCTCCCGGCCTCCTTCGCGTTCTGCATGTGGACCATCTGAAAGGCCGCCGAGCACGTGAGCGCGACGTTGAGCGTGTCGCTGATGTCCTCGCTCGTGGCGGCCATCGAGGGCGTCGAGATGAGAAAGCGCGGCACCTGCTGGCCCGTCTCGACGCAGGTCGCGTTGCCCACGGGGATCGATCCCTTGTAGAGCCGCGCGATCTCGCTCTGCACCCTCGTCTGGATCTTGGGGCCGAAGTGGCGCTTGATGACCCCGTCGAGGCCGCCCGCCATCTCGCCCTTCGCGTTCGTGGGAGACACCCACGCGCTGACCTTCTGGTCGAGCATCGAGCCCTGCACCACCGAGACCTCGGGGTGCTCTTCGAAGACCTCTCGCCACGCCGACACCATCTTCGGGTTGACGTCGACGAGGACCACCTTCACCTGCTGCATCGCTCTGCTCCCTGTGTCGGCGCCGCTGCGCCGCGTGGACCCTTCACCGCTGCCCTGAGACTCCCCGTCGCTACATCTTGAACTCGACGAGGTAGTCGAGGCGCTGCTGGCGCGAATCGTAGATCACGTACTCGTCGTCCGCGAACTGCGAGGTGACGCCGGGCTTCGCGCGCACGCCGTGGCACGACTGGTATCCGTCGGGCGGCGCGGTGATGCCGTAGGTGATCTTGGTGTAGTCCTTCATCTTGCCGAGGGCGACGTTGGCGAGGCCCATGAAGCGCGTCCCGGGCTTGCCGGGCGACGTGTAGAACGCGCTCGTGCACGAGGCGTCGCCGAAGTAGATCCCGTTGCCGAGCCAGCCCGCGTCGGTGCGGTTCACGCCGAGGCTCACGACGATCTTGGGCATCAAGATTCCGCGCGAGAGGATGCCCACCCAGTTCTTGATCCGCGAGCCGTGGAAGAGCAGCCGCTGGTTGGAGATGTCGTCGGTGAACACCTGGTGCTCGTTGTCGCGCCGCAGCGTGTACACGTTGAGCACCTTGATGTTCTTCGTCTTGAGCTGGCTCTTCAAGACGTGCGACTCGATGCGCTCGTACTCGGGCGTTCCGCGCTCGACGAAGCCGATGTTGCACTTGAGCGCGTCGTACTTCGCGTCGACCTGCGAGTCGTAGAGCACGTTGCCGCCGTCGCCGTTCACCTGGAGCATGTCCCTCATGAGCTGGAGGGTCTCCTGCTTGGCGTTGAAGTCTTCGAGGCTGTCGATGGTGGAGCTGTCGATGGCCGCGCGCGTGCGCCCGAGGCGGTGCGGGATGTGTGTGTAGAAGTCGCTCGACAGGTCCTGCATCTTCGAGCGGTTGGTCGAGCCCTTCTTGAAGAGGTCGTAGAGCTCGAGGAGGATCGCGTCGCCCTTGTCGATCTGGCCGAGGGTGAGCACGCCGAGGGGCGTCTCGATGCCCTGCGCGGTGATCTTCGCCTGCACCGTCGTGGTGAGCGCCTCGGTGGCTTCGGCGTAGATGTACTGCACGAGGTTCTGCACCGGCGCCGTGAGGTTCGAGCGCTTGACCACGGGGGCCTCGCCGCGCGCGGCCTTCTGCTCGGCGAGCTTCGCCACGGTCTTCGAATCGACCTCGCCCGCCGAGGTGCCGCGGGCCTTCTGCGATCCGATCTTGCTCGATGCGAGGGCGAGCTCCTTGTAGCCCTTCTTGGGCGAGGTCTTCTCGCTGTAGATGCTCTGGTAGATCGCGCTCGCCTCGCCCTCGGTGGCGGCGTGGCGCGTCTCCTTCTGGCCCGCGTTGGGGTTGGTCTCGAGGTCGTCGGTGCGGCCGTAGTGCGTGAAGACGCGGTAGACGGCTTTGCCCTTGAGCGTCCCCTTGTGGAGCTCGATGCCGTAGTACTTGTTGTGGTTGGTCTTGATGTCCGTGACCTGCAGCACGGCCTTCTTCGCGATCTCGAAATCGCTCGGAAACTCAGGGGCCGTCGGGTCGCCGTACTTCCACGCCTTCACGCTCGCCATGTCGCACCTCAGATGCCTCGTCGGAGGGGCACGCGGCCGTCTCGTCGCGCCGCCCAACTCCGAGCGGCGCGTACCCTAATGCACCACGACGGCGGATCGCAACGGCGCCGCGGACATACCCCGTCAAGGCCGCGCGAGGCTGCGATTCAGCTCTTGAGGATGCTGTTGAGCGAGTTGAAGATGTTCGACCCCGTGGGGTCGGCGTTGGTCGTCGGGGCCCTCCCCGCGGCGCGGGCGCGCTTGCGCTCCTCGGCGCCCGCGAAGGGCTCGTGGCATCGCGTGCACGCGGGCTGATCGAGGATCGTCGCCGCGTTGCAGAACACGCAGGTGCGCGTGAGCGAGCCGTTGCACTGGGCGCAGATGGTCCGCCCCTTGAGGCTCAGCGCCGAGCAGCCGGGGCACGCCACGCCGGGGTCGGTGCCGGGGTACGCGCAGCGGCAGTAGGGGCAGGCCGCGAGGCCCGGAATGGGTCCGGCTCCGCAGGTCTGGCAGTCGTGATCACATCCGTGGTGCCCCGCTCCGGGGCGATCGCTGTCGTGCGCCATGCGCGCGAGCTTAGTACAGCTCAACCCGATTGCGTACGCAGCGCGTCGATCACTCGCAAGCGCCTGAGAACCCGGGGTAGACCGCGGCGATCTCGGCGGTGGCCCACACGAGGCACTGGCTGTCGCGAGGGCACACGGAGCCCGCGCGGCAGAGGAGCGTGCACTGGCCGAGCACGCAGCGCGGCGTGACGCCCGTCGACGCGCTGTTGGGCGCGCAGTCGCCGTCGCTCTGGCAGTAGGCGAAGCACACGCTGGCGCCCTCGGGGTTGGTCACGCCCGTGTAGTGCCCGCAGACCGCGCAGCCCATGGGGCCGCACTGCTCGTCGGCGTCGCAGCGGCCGTAGAGGGGCGTCGACGCCATCGACGCGGTGCACGCGCCCACGGGGATGCATGTCGACCAGGTCGCCGTTCCGCCGCAGGCCTGATAGCCGCCCTGCATGAACCCTCCGTCGATGGTGCGCGTGCAGGCGCGCTGCTCTCCCGGGGTGCAGGTGCTGTTGGAGCACGCCGCGAGGGTGAGCGCAGCGACGGCGAGCGCGAGCGCGCGGACCTCAGTCGTCATGGCAGGCTACCGTGGCGTCGACGATCGTGGAGGGAGATGCGTCCGAAGGGCACGCGGCGCCGAAGAGGGTGAGCTCGCCGAAGGCGCGGTCGGTCCAGTCCCAGCCGTTGACGCGCGCGGTGTCGCGCGGGATCGCGACGCCGTTGACGGTGATCGAGACGTTGTCTCCGTCGGCGGGGCGCGTGGGCGCGACGAAGCTGCAGCGCGCGATCGCGTTCTGGATCGCCGAGAAGGCCCGGGGCAGGTCTTCGGAGCGCGCCACGTTGTAGTACGTGGGCGTTCCCGCGGCGGTGCGGTTGGGGCGTCCGCCCGCGACGGCCATCGCGGTGAGCGTGTTGGTGAAGTTCACGTCGGCGTCGCTCGCGATGCCGATGACGTAGGTGGGGATCGAGAGCGCCGCGTTGGCCGCGATCTGACGCACGGTGGACACCGTTCGCACGTCGTCGAGGCAGCGGTTGCCGTCGGAGCCGCCGCCGCAGCGACCGCCTCCTCCGCCGCCGACGCAGGTGCAGGTCGACGGGTCGAGCGACGCGTTGCAGTCGGGGGCGCCGTCGGTGGCGAGCACGAGGTAACGCGCGCGCAGGCGGTTGGGGTGACGGACGATCCATGTGTAGGCGCGGAGGAGCGCCGCGGCCGTGGGGGTGCTCCCGCCGGGGCCCGTGCTCTGAAAGACGCCGAGCACGCGCGACGCGTTGCGCGCGCCGGGCTCGATGTCGACCGTAGGGACGTTGGGGAACGAGCACGACGCCGTGCGCGAGTCGGCGCCGTCTTCGGGATAGAACAGCGCGCCCACGTTGATGGCGTCTTCGTAGCGAGGGAGCGTCGCCTGGAGCGCGCCTTCGAGGACGCGCCACTTGGAGCCCGCGGCGGCGCCGAGGCTCTGGTTCATCGAGGTCGAGCGGTCGATCACGAGGAGCATGTCCGCGGCGCGCGCCTGGAGCGTGAAGCGCCCGGGCACGCACACGCGGACGTCGGGGATGTCAGGGACGTCGCGCACGTCGGGGGCGTCGATCGCGGCGTCTTCGCGCGTCGTCACGTCGGGGACGAGGAGGCCCGTCTTCGCGCCGCACGCCGCGAGGGTGAGTGACCCGATCGTCGCCACCGCGGAGCGAAAGAGAAGGTTCCGGGTGCTCATCTGAAGGCTAAGTGGTCATCACGGGGAGCTTCCTTCAAGCAATCGCACGGCGGCGGCGCGCGGGCGTGGGCTGAGCCGCACTCGGGCGTTGACACACCCGTCGCTCGCGCCGCGAACCTTTAGGCGCGCGCGAGCACGAGAACGCCGCGCGGGCGCCCACACGGAGGAGACCATGAGCGGACACGTACACGGACCCGGCTGCGGACACGACCACGACCACGACCACGCGCACGGCCCCGGCTGCGGGCACGACCACGACCACAGCCACGCGCACGGCCCCGGTTGCGGTCACGAGGGCGAAGACCCCGGTCACGACTGCGCGAAGCACCACCACAACCACGACGAGCACCGGCACGGCGCGGGCTGCGGGCACAAGGCCATCGAGCACGACGGCCACGTCGACTACCTCCACGACGGGCACCTCCACAGCACCCACGGCGACCACGTCGACGACCACTCGCTCTCGGTGAGCGCGACGAACCCGGCGGCCTGTACGCCGGATCACGCGTGCGGCGCCCACGAGGCCGACCACGTCCACGGCGCGACCTGCGGGCACGACGCGATCCCCCACGGCGACCACACCGACTACCTGGTGTTCGGCCACCTGCATCATCCGCACGGGTCGCACTGCGACGACCACGGCCCCGTCACCGTCCGCTGAAGCCCTGACGACAAGCCGGAGCGCGTGCGCGCTCGAGGCCGCGCGAACGCGGACAGCGACGCGACGCACGTCTCTCGCAACGGGATGCTCGTCGCCCCGACGCCGAGGCTCGGAGCTGACGCTCCGACGCTTGCACCTCACGCGCTGACGCGTGGAGCGCCGCTCCGACGCTTGCACCTCACGCGCTGACGCGTGGAGCTGACGCTCCGACGCTTGTAAAACACGCGCTGACGCGTGGAGCGCGCGACCCGACGCTCGTCGCGCGACCCGACGCGGATCGAGCGGGATTCATCCGGTTCTAGCGAGGGATCGCGCGGCAGGTGCCGCGATGCAGGTCGCGGAGCGGGCGCTCAGGCGAGGCGCCAGAGGAACTTGTCCTCGCGCTTCGGGTCCTCGTGGAACTCGGCGTAGTGCGCGTCGCCAGAGAGATCGCCGTTGGCCGCGTACAGGTAGCCGTACTTGCAGTTCTGGAGGAGGTACTCCTTGCCGCTACGCACGAGGAACCACTTGTACGCGTCGCGCTTGAGGTCGTCCGTCTTCGGAGACGGGGCGCACCACGCGATGCAGCAGCCGTCGATCTTCTCTGCGTCGGAGCCGAACGCGTAGCCGTACTGCCCGTTGATGAGGTGGTAGCGACCGCCGTCGCCCGTGGGCGCGAGCGTCCAGGTCGCCGAGGGGCCCGCCTGGTTCGCGAGCGCGAGCACCTTGTGGTCCCCGGCGCTGTCCGACGAATCCGAGGCGAAGAGTTTGCCCCACGCGACGTTCTCGATCGAGACGGACCGCGAAGCGATCGAGAGGCGATCGGCGCGGGGCGCCGTGTGGAGCTTGATCCCGAGGCGGCTGCCATCCTTCGAAAGCGAGATCGCCACCGTGTCGCGGTCCGGGGGCGCGATCACGGACTCGCTGCTCGCGTCGCCGTCTTCGAAGGAGAAGTACTGGTCGTCGATCATGTTCTCGTCGAACGTGACCCGGTCGCCCTCGGTGTAGAGCAGCCCCGGCTGATACCGGTTGCGCTTCGCGTTCATTCGAAACCCGCGCGGCGGCGTCGCGGTCGACACGAGGGCGGGGTTGGTGTCGGCGTAGCCCGCGCGGTCGAAGTGAATGGTCTCGCCGTGGTCGCGGTCGTGGTCGATGTTCTGCGCCCACGCCAGCAGGCCGTCAGGTCCGTGGACGAGCAGGCGCACCGTCGCGCAGCGCTCGGTCTTCGAGGCGAGGCCACCCTTCTCGGTCCAGAGCCACACGAGCTCGGCCCCGCGGATCGCGCCTTCGAAGCGGAGCGCCTGCGAGTCGATGCGCGTGACGCGACCGTCGCCCCACGAGCCATCACTCGTCGGGCGCACCTCTCCGAACGACGTCGGCCCCGGCTCCGAGATGGTGCGACGCCAGGTCTGACGGTCTTCGAGGGAGTCCTTCGAGAGCGACACGGTGCCGCCGCCCTGGGGTGTGGAGGAGACGAGCGTCGCCCGCCGATCGCCCTGGATCAGCGCGCCTTCGAGCGTGCAGACCCAGGTCTGTCGCGCGCGCAGCTCGCTCGAGGCGTGCCGCACGCCGATCGGGCCCTCGGCCTCATCGCCCGTGAGGAGGAGCGGCGCCGCCTCGTTGCTCCGCGCGACGCACTCGATGGCGCCGGACTCGAGCCATCGCCAGCGCTGCGTGGGCGCGCCGATGTCCGCCTGGAGCATCACCAGCGAGCCCGAGCGAGCGCCCGTGAAGACCTCTCGCACACCGAGCACGAGCCCGTTGGGCGCTTCGATCTTGAAGGTCGTCGTCGTTCCGCGGGCGAGGGGGTTCGTCGGCGTCTTCTCGGTCGTCGCGGGCGCTGCGGGGCTCGCGCTCGACGATGCGGCAGGCGTTGACTCGGTCGCCGCGGGCGTCGTCGAGGTCGACGTCGAGGTCGACATGGAGGTCGACGTTGAGGTCGAAGTGGGCGTCGAGGTGGAGGTCGACGTGGAGGTCGACGTTGAGGTCGTCGTCGAGGTCGACGTTGAGGTCGACGTTGAGGTCGTCGGAGGCGTCGTGGGCGTCGTGGGGGGCGTCAGGTCGATGAAGTCCCACACCTGCGAGAGCGCGGCGGTGGGAGACTTCGCGACGAGCGCGACGCCGTTGGAGCCGCGCGCGGCGAGCACGCGCTGAGGGCCCGCGGACAGGTTCACGAGGGTGCCGCCGCCGGTGAACTCCCAGAGCTGATTGGGCGTGCGGTCCTTCTGGTAGATGACGGTCTGCCCGTTCTCGTTGAGGTCGATGAGCGCGAGCGCGAACTCGGCGCCGTTGCGCGTCACGCGGCTCACGATGTGACCCTCGGGGGTCATGTACCAGACCTGCTTGTCCCAGCCCTTGTACTCGTGCAGGAGCACGGCGCAGCCGTCGGCGGCCTCGTCGCGCTCGAGCGTCACCACGCGCTGATCGACGGCGCTGCGGATGTAGAACTCCACCCTGCGCGCGAAGCGTCCCGCCTGCGACGCGTAGTCGCCGTAGAAGAGAAAGTAGCCCCCGTCTTCGAGGATCTGTCGGATCGTGTGGCGCTCGCAGTACCGCCGCAGCGCGTTCATGCAGCGCTCGTGCAGCGCGTCGGGCAGGAGCGAGATGCTCGTCACGGGCGAGTCGTAGATCACCGTGCTCCAGCGCTTGAAGTCGTTGAGCGAGTTGGCCCAACCGCTCGCGTTCTGGAGCACGCTGCCCTCGCCGCCGACGGCGGTGAACGACATCGCCTGCGCCTCGTTGGTGGCCTCGGCCTTCTCCTGCTTGCGGTCTGACTTCTCCGCCGTCGCCGACGCCTCGACGGTGGTGACCATGCTCTTGACCAGGACCTTCGCCGCCGCGGCGTGGCGCGTGGTCTCATCGGACGCGTTCTCGCTCGACGCGAGGGTCTTCTGCTGCGTCGCGTAGAGCTTGCCGCCGACGGTGTACCGCGTGGGCACGAACTGTCCGAACGCGCGCAGCACCGCGAGCAGCTTCCGCACGCTGCGGGCGCTGTCGTCGATCGCGAGGGCGCCCTTCACGGCCTCGACGAAGGCGTCGCTCGCGCACGAGGACATGTAGTCGAACGACAGCTCGATCTTGGGGATGTAGTAGTTCGTCGTGATGTAGACGCGCCGCGAGAGCTCGGCGCTGCGCGCCTCCTTCTGCGAGCTGTAGCCG
>JBPOHC010000124.1:0-14669 GCA_052035985.1 Myxococcota bacterium
TCCATCGTCTCCGGCGAGCTCCAGGGCTCCAACCTCACCATCTCCCAGGAGCTCGAGTGATCGACCGCGGCGTCATCTGACGTCGCGACGGTCTCACGACCTCACCGCAAGAGGCCCTGCGAACACAGCGTTCGTAGGGCCTTTCGCTTTAATACACCTCGCGCGCGGGTCCCGTGACGCGCTCCCCCGAACGGAGCGGCGCGACGCGCGACCACGCTCACCCGGGCGTGAGCGCCCCTCGCGTCAACGTCAACGGAATCACCCCGACCGCGCACTCGACGCCCATGTCGTCGGCGTCGTCGAGGGGACCGCCCGCGCGCGTCTTCACCGACGCCTCGTCGAGCGGCAGCGCCAGCACCGACGTGGCCCGGAGCTCGGCCTCGGTGGGGTGCCGCACGACGTCCATCCGACCGGGAGAGACCTTCTCGACGAGCGCGTGCAGCGCGCGACGCTTCTCGTCGAGGTCGAGCACCGCGCGCGCGACGCCGAAGGCCACGACGGAGCGGTAGTTCATCGAGTGGTGCATCGCGGAGCGCGCCATCACGAGGCCGTCGACGAGGGTCACCGTCACGCAGAGCGGGAGCGCCCCGGCGAGCGATTTGAGCATCCTCGACGCGGGCGCGCCGTGAACGATGAGCTCGTCGCCCACGCGGACGAAGGTCGTGGGGATCACCACGGGCGATCCCTCGTGGACGAAGCCCAGGTGACACACGAGGGCCTCGTCGAGGATCGCGTGCGCGAGGGCGCGGTCGTAGCTGCCCCGCGCGGGCTTGCGGTGGATCGCGGTGCGGTCGGTGCGGAGGAGGTCGCTCATGCGCGGAGGTATCGCGCGAGGCGAGCGCGACGGGAGGAGCCAGTTCGAAGGTCGTCGGGGTGCCAGCGGCGCGCGCTCAGCGCTTGGGGCTCGCGAGGCTCCGCGCGATGGGGTCGTCGGGTGAGAGGCCGAGGTCGAGGCGCAGCGTCGTGACGCTCACGTAGCCCTCTTCGTAGGCCGCCGTGTCGGTCCCCTCGACGGAGGCGTTCGTGACGCTCGGTCCGCCGATCCAGAGGTACTGGCGCCCGCGGGGGTCGTTGCGGATCTCGACGACGTTCTCGTACTCGCGGACGCCGAGCGAGCAGGCGCGGACACCCCTCACCTTGCCCGGCGGAAAGTTCACGTTCACGAGGGGCGCGGGCGCCTCGGGGTTCGCGGCCTTCCACGCGAGGAGGCGCTCGACGAGGCCGCGGGCGCGCGTCGCGCAGGCCGCGGCGTTGCCCTTCGACGGCATCGAGAACGCAGCCGCGGGGATGCCCCTCAGGGCCCCCTCCCTCGCGGCGGCCACCGTGCCCGAGTAGAAGACGTCGGTGCCGAGGTTCGGGCCCATGTTGATCCCGCTGACCACCACCGACGGCGCCCTCGGCAGGAGCCGCTCGTGGTGGAGCGCCACGTAGGTGCAGTCCGCGGGCGTCCCGTCGACGGTCCACGCGCGCGGCGACACCTCGCGGAGCCTCAACGGACGCGAGAGCGAGATGGCGTGGCTCATCGACGACTGCTCGCTCTCGGGCGCGACGATCCACACCTCGCCGAGGCGCTCGAGGGCGCGTGCGAGCGCGCGGATTCCTGCCGCGTGGATGCCGTCGTCGTTCGAGACGAGGATGAGCGGCGATGCGCTCGCGCGGGGCTTCTTGCGTGGGGTTCTGGGGGTGCTCATCGGCGTTCGTGGCATCTCCCGACGGGTGTATCGCATCCGCGGGGCGCGGCGGGAGTATTGGTTCCGAGGCCGCTGGTGCGTTAGGGTGGGCGCCGATCCGTGACGCGCACCCGATCGATTCCACCCCGAGAGTTCTCCGACGCGCTCGCCGGCGGCGGTGACGAGCCCCCGCCGCGAAAGTGGTTCCAGAAGGACCACAAGGCCACCATCGCGGTCCGTCATTTCGCAGGGCCCGCGGTGTTCAAAGAGCGCCTCGACGGCCTGCGCGTCGCGCACCTCACCGACCTCCACGTCGGCCGCGTGACGCCCATGGCCGTGCAGGAGGCCGCCGTCGACCTCACCAACGCCGAGCGCCCCGACCTCGTGGTCATCACCGGCGACTTCGTGTGCCACAGCCAGAAATACCTCGACGCCCTCGAAGCCCTCATGAAGCGCTTCGACGCCCCGGTGCTCGGCGTGCTCGGCAACCACGACTACTGGTCGGGCGCCGATGAGGTTCGCAAGGCCCTGCGCCGCGGCGGCGTCGAGGTGCTCGACAACTGCAACACGATCATCACCCTGCGGGGCCAGCGTCTTCAGGTCGTGGGCCTCGACGACGCGTACACGGGCCACGCCGACCGCGAGCGCGCGCTCAAGGGCCTGCGCCACGACGTCGCCACGCTCGGCCTCACGCACATCGGCGAGGAGGCCGATCGGCTCTGGCCGCGCGGGGTCCCGCTCGTGTTCGCGGGGCACACGCACGCGGGACAGATCACCCTCGCGCGGCTCCACGAGCTCGCCATCGGACGCCTCGCCGGACACAAGTACGTGCACGGGCTCTACGGCTCTCGAAAGGCGCCCCACGCCGAGGGCGGCGCGCTCTACGTGGGCGCGGGCATCGGCGCCGCCGTGATGCCGCTGCGCATGGGCGAGCGAGGCCGCCGCGAGGTCGCCATCTTCGAACTCGGCGTCGAGCCGGGGAGCCTCCACGAGCACCACGCCGAGCAGCCTCCGCTGCCCGGTCGCGCGCCCTCCGAGGAGCTCATGGCGAAGCGCAAGGCCGCCGTGGCCCTCAAGCGCGAGAAGCGCGAGAAGAAGCTCAAGGGCTGAGCGGGTTCAGTCGACGCGGCGCATGAGCTCGAGCATCCGCGGCGCGGGGACGAACTCGGTCACGCGCGACACCTCGCGGCCCGACGAGTCGAACATCAGCACCGTGGGCAGTCCGCGGACCTGATAGCGGGCCTCGAGCGCGTCGATCGCGGGGGTGGGCTCCGACGCGTCGACCCTCACGGCCACGAAGCGCTCGGCCTCGCGGCGCACCGACGCCTCGGTGAAGGTGCGGTGCATGAGCTCCTCGCAGGCGACGCACCACGAGGCGCCGAAGTCGACGATCACGGGGCGGTGCTCGGCGCGCGCGCGCGTCATCGCCGTGTCGAAGTTGTTGGCCCACGTGATCGTGGGCGCGGGGGGCTCATAGGCCACGAGCCACACGGCGCCGAAGGCCGCGATGAGCGTGCCGAGCACCTTGCGGGCGCGTTCGAAGTGCGTGCCCTCCTTGAGCGAGAGGTGCACCGCGCCCATCGCGATGCCGCCGACCATGAGGGCGACGAAGAACCAGAGCTTCGCGGGCAGCGCCGTCGGCGGCGCGACGAGCGCCGGGACGAGGTGACGGAGGTAGTAGAACCCGAGCACCATGAGCCCGATGCCGAAGACGCTCTTGATGCGGTCCATCCAGACGCCGGGCTTCGGGAGGCCGAGCGAGAGCGTGCCCACGAGCCAGAAGGGCAGGCCCAGGCCGAGCGAGTACGCGTAGAGAAAGATCGCTCCGCCCACGGCGTCGTGCTGACGGAACACATAGTCGAGGATGCCCACGAGGCCCGCCGTCGCGCACGGCGCCGCGATGGGACCCGTGGCGAAGCCGATGGCGAACGCGCCCTTCACGCCGAGCCCGCCGATGGCCGCGAGCCTGTTCTGGAGCCCCGACGGGAGCGAGATCTCGAAGAGCCCGAACATGTTCAGGGCCATCGCGAACATGAGCACCGCTTCGAAGATCTGCACCGCGGGGCTGCCCGCGAGCTGCCCCGCGACGCGACCCGAGAGCGCCGCGAAGAGGCCGAGCGGGACGAAGAGCGCCGCGAGCCCGTTCACGAAGGCCGTCGAGAGCATCATGGCGCGCGCGCGCGTCTCGCGGCGGGCGCCGAAGACCGACACCGTGATGCCGATCATCGGGTACACGCAGGGCGTGGCCGCGGTGCCGAGGCCGACGAGGAAGGCCGCGGGGAGGGCCGCCTTCCACCCGTAGCGCTCCATCGCGGAGGAGAAGAGGTTGGTCTCGGCGCGCGCGAGGGGCGCAAACGCGAGCGCCGACAGAGCGACCGGGAGCGCGAGCGCGAATCGTGAGGCGTTCGTGCGGTTCATGGATGTGTAGGTGTTGAGAGGCGCGAGCATATACCGCGAGGTGCGTGGGGTCATTCCAAGGGAGAGAGTTCTCCGCGCGCGTCGCAGGCCCATCGGAGGATGCGCCCGCGCCGCGCGTCGACGCCCACCACGGCCCTGCCCGCCCACGCCGCAGCGTCGACGCCGCCGAGCACCCCGCCCGTGTCCCACTGTTCGAGCCTGAACGAAGACCCCTCTCGCGACGGGTCGAGGCGCGCCGAGCCGCCGTCCCAGCGGAGCTCCGCGACGGCCCTCCCGTCGACGCAGCGGAGCACCTCGCCGCTCAGGCGAGAGACCGTGTTCCTCGCCGTCGTGGCGGCCGTACCGTCGCCCCTCACCACGCGCACCCACGCGGCCCCATCGGGCTCTCCGAGGCTCGCGTCGGGGACGCACCGCACCACGAAGGCGTCGCCCGTCCACGCGACCCGCGCGTCGCCGCACAGCGAGATCGTCTCCAGGAATGCGGGCAAGACGCGCGACGTCGTCCCGCCGCTGAGGAGCGTGCGATAGCCCGCGGGGTCGAGCACCACGCGCCGCGCCGACACCGCGTCGAGGGGGCCGCGCGCGAAGGCCCAGCCTCCCTGCGCCCACGTGAGCGACGCGGGCGCCATCTCGGGCCTCGCCATGCCGCCCCTGCCCTCCGCGATCACCCGTCCGTCACCGCGCGCGCGGAACCACTGCCACCCCGCGCAATCGACCCAGTTCAAGCGCCCCGCGACGGGCACCGCCGAGAGCGGACACGGCGCGTTGTCTCCGCTCGCGAGCACCGTCGCCGTGCCGTCGTCGCCCGCGCGAACCTCCGCGAAGAGCCGCGTCCAACGGCGTTGGATGGGCCACACGCGCGCGTCGACCAGCGTCGTGGGCGGCGCCGCGGTGTGGAGGTCGTCGGAGGCCGTGAGCATCCCGGTCATGCGGAGCTGCCAGCGCCCCACGTTGCCGCGGTTCGAAACCCACGCGACCCAGAGCACGCCGTGGCGGGCGTCGGCGTCCATCGCGTCGATGTGGCCCCGCGCGACGCCGAGCCGACGCGCCTCTCCGATGCGAAGTCCGTCGGCGTCGAGGCGCTGCGCGATGAGGGCGGTGTCGTCGCCCGAGGGGAGGGTCCACACGGCCACGGCGCCGACGCGCGCTCGCACCACCCGCGCGACGCCCGTGGGAGCGCCCGCGGCGGTGACCTCCGTCGAGAGCCCGTCGACGGAGAACACCGTGGCGTCGCGGGCTCCGGCGTCGTGGAGGCGCTGCGCAGGGCGCGCGTGAGAGACCGTCGCGTCGAAGGGTCGCGGCGACGCGTCGTGCGCCTCGTCGCGCAGCGGAGGGCGGCGACACGCGAGGGAGAGCGTCACCGCGAGGGCGGCGAGGGCGCGCGGGCGCGAGGCGCTCACGACGCGGCGCGGGCGCTCACCACGTCTCCCACCGCAGCGTGAGGAAGCGGTATCGGAGCCCGTGCTGCGGGACGCAGGGTCGGTCGCCGTTGTCGTCGAGGTTCTCTCGCTGGAGCATCACGCGCTCGCCCGTTCGGATGTAGCCGAACCCGCAGCCCGCGTTGAAGTGCCACGGCGTCGGGATCGCCGCGAGGTACCTCGGCACCACGTCCTCGACGCGCACGGGGAAGTGCCCGCGCTCCTCGCGGAAGCGCGTCATCGCCGTGACCACGGTCTCCATCCGCGCGTCGACGCGGCGCTGCACCTCGCGCTCCGTCCCCGCGGCGAGGCCCACGAACGCGAGGCCCATCGCGGCCTGCGTGGCGATCGCGCGCGCCTCCACGCGACGCCGCCGCAGCGCGAGAAAGATCCACCGCGGGACGCACCACAAGACCACCCACGCGCCCACGGCGAGCGCGAGCACGGGCACCGACCACGCGAGCGTCGAGAGGTCGCGCCCGCCGCGCAGCCCTGCGACCCAGAGGCCGCGCACAACGACCAACGCGAGCGCGGCGACGCTGTATCCCACCCAGAATAGTCGATGTCGGATGGGCTCAGGCGGCATGGCGCTCGACCGGCCCCGATACGGAGGATCCAGGGGCATTGCGGGCGGCATGTTAGGTGGACTTCCAACGATTCTCCAGCTTTGTCGCCGGGGCGCGGCGATGCGTCCGCAGACGGGTGAAGTACGCCTTGACCGCGGCGCGTGCGGATCTCTATCCTCCGCGGCTCCTGCCAGCGGGGACGCCTCGTCGCCGCGAGGGAGTCGTACGCCCTCCGATGCACATCCTGATTCTCTCGCGCAAGGCCACGATCTACTCCACGCGTCGCCTCACCGAGGCGGCCAAGGCGCGGGGTCACGAGGTGACCATCGTCGACCCGCTGGAGATCTCGCTCGTGGTGAGCCGCGGGCGTCCGTCGCTCTATCTCCGCGGCGCGGAGGTGTCGGGCTTCGACCTGGTGATCCCGCGCATCGGCGCGTCGGTGACCAACTACGGCCTCGCGGTGGTGCGTCAGTTCGACATGATGGGCGTCGCGGTGCTCAACCACGCCGTCGCCATCGCGCGCTCGCGCGACAAGCTCCGCGCGATGCAGCTCCTCACGCGCAAGGACCTCGACATCCCCACGACGGTCTGCACCAAGACCTCGGCGCACATCGACGCGGCGCTCGCCCTCGTCGGCGGCCCTCCCGCGATCGTGAAGCTCCACCAGGGCACGCAGGGCATCGGCGTGATGCTCTGCGAGACGCGCCAGGCCGTCGAGAGCACGCTCGAGGCCTTCTGGACGCTCGGTCAGGACATCATCCTTCAGGAGTTCGTGGCCGAGTCTCGCGGCCGTGACATCCGCGCGATCGTCGTGGGCGGCAAGGTCGTCGCGGCGATGCGTCGTCGCGCTCAGAAGGGCGAGTTCCGCTCGAACCTGCACCGCGGCGCCGAGGCCGAGCCCCTGGTCGACATCGACCCGCGGTACGCGCGCGCGGCCGTCGAGGCGTGCAAGGTCATGGCGCTCGAGGTCGCGGGCGTCGACATGCTCGAGACCCGCGGCGGACCGCGCATCCTCGAGATCAACAGCTCGCCGGGCCTCGAAGGCATCGAGAAGTCGACGGCGGTCGACGTCGCCACGGCGGTGATCCGTCACGCGGAGCGCTACGTGAGGACGCGAAAGCGCGGGCGCGGAGCCTTTCCCGGCGCGTCGGAGCGGGCCGTCGACGACGAGCGCGTGGTGCGACGCAGGAGGGCGCCGCGATGAGCGTGACGACGCGCCGCGAGGGCGGGGTGTGCGTGCTCACGGTCGATCGCGCGTCGCGCAAGAACTCCCTCGACCCGGCCACGCTCGCGGCCCTCGGCGACGTCGCGCGCTCGCTCGCGGGAGACGCCACGCTGCGCGCCGTCGTGCTCACGGGCGCGCGCGAGGCGAACGTGTTCCTCTCGGGCGGAGACCTTCAAGAGCTGGTGTCGGTGCGCACGGCCGAAGAGGCCCGCGCGATGGCCTCGGTGGCGCATCAAGCGGTCGACGCGCTGCGAGCGCTGGGCGTTCCGCTCGTGGCCGCGGTGAACGGCGACGCGTACGGCGGCGGCTGCGAGCTCGCCGCGGCGTGCGACTACCGCGTGTGCGAAGAGGGCGTTCGCTTTCACTGGGTGCAGACGCGCTTCGCCGTCACGACGGGCTGGGGCGGAACGTCGAACCTCCTCGATCTCGTCTCGCGCGGAACGGCGCTCCGCTGGCTCCTCTCGGGGCGCGCGGTGCCCGTCGACGAGGCCCTCACGGCGGGCTTCGCCGACGAGGTCGTCGCCTCGGGCGAGTCCGTCACGCGCGCGATGGCCTTCGCCGAGCGCATCGCGAAGCAGCCGCGCGGCGCCACGTCGAAGATGCTCACGCTCCTCCGCGAGTCGGGTCGACTCGGACGCGCCGACGCGCGCGCCCTGGAGCTGCGCGAGTTCGGCGAGGCGTGGTCGACGGACGAGCACCACGACGCCGTCGCGGCCTTTCTCGCGAGACAGCGGTGAACGCAGTGTCGGAGCCCGCGCAGCCCACGGTGCGACACCCCTGGCTCGGCGCCGCGGACCTCTTCGTCGGCGCAGGGACGCTCGGCGGAATCTGGGTCGCCCTGCCCGCGCGCTGGTGGCCCATCGATGTGGGCGGGACGCTCCTCGCGACGCTCTTCGTCGTGAGCGGCTTCGGGCTCCTCACGGGCGCGCGGTGGTCACGTCGCGTGGGTGTCGCAGTCGGAGCTTTGACCCTCGCGATGGGCCTCGCGCTCGTCACCGCGATCGCCCTCTCGGCCTCGCAGCTCGTGGGCCTCTACGGCCCCGTCGGACGCGGCGGCGCGCTGATCCTCGCGGTGGTGGGGCTCCTCGTGACGCCGTACCTCGTGATGCTCCCCGTGGCGCAGCTCGTGACGCTCCGTTCGCGATGAGTCCGCGCGCGCTCGCAAGGGTCTTCGCCGCGTGGCTCGCGCTCACGCTTGTTCTCTGCGTGGCGGTGCATCAGCGCGCGAGGATCTCCCCTCGCCCGATGCCCGACGAGGCCGCGTCGCGGTGGGCGCTCGACGCGCTTCGATCCGCGTGCGCGTCGCGTCCGATCGCAGACGCGCCGCAGAGCGCGAAGACCTATCGGGCTCCTGGCGTGGTGCTCGTCGACGCGTGGCGCGGCGGTCGTCGCGTCGATCGCAGCGCGCACCGGGGCACGCTCGAATCCGTGGTGCGCGACGCCGCGAGAGATCTCTCGCGAGGCCCCTGCGACGCGAGCACGCGCTTCACGCTCGACGTCGCGATGGCCGGGGGGAGCCTCGTGACGCGCGTCCCGTACCTCTCGGCCTTCAGCCTCGTTCCGCTGCACGACGGGCTCTCGGCGACGATCGAGGGGCGCAGCGCGTGGCTCACCCCGTCAGACCTCCTCGCGTCGGGCGCGTACGACCACGGGATTCCGACGCCGCTGCCCGAGCTCGTGCTCGGCGTCGACCTCAACGCCCTCACCGATTCACTCGCGCATGAGCTCGGCGTCACGCCCGCGGTGCTGCGCGCGCGCGGCGCCGTCACCCGCTGGCGCTTCGGAGAGATCGCCGAGGGTCACGCGGCGAGAGAGGTCGCGCTCACCGAGGCTTCGCTGAGAGAGGCGTCTCGCAGCGCGGCGCGCTTTCTCTCGCGGCATCAGCTCCCCGACGGGCACTTCATCTACCTCTACGACGGCCGCTCCAACAGCGAGACCTCGGGCTACTACGACCTCGCGCGCCACGCGGGGACCACGATGTTCCTCTCGCTCCAGGGGACGCTCGACGGAGACGCCGACGCGCGCCAGAGCGCCCGCGGCGCCCTCTCGTGGCTCTCTGCGCGCACTGCCACCTGCGGCGCGCCCGATCGACGCTGCGTCACGCAGGGCGGACGCTTCGTCGACATCGGCGCCACGGCCCTCGCGGTGAGCGCGGCGGCGGAGTACCTCGCGGGCGGCGACGACGAGGCCGTGCGCGAGCTCGTGCGCGGATACACCGCGTTTCTACGCGCGCAGCAGCGGCCCGACGGAGAGTTCATGCACCAGTTCGACGCGGAGACCGGCCGCCCCGTCGACGTGCAGTTCCTCTATTACAGCGGCGAGGCTGCGCTTGCGCTCCTGCGCGCTCACGCGGTGCTCCACGACCCGCGCGACCTCGACGCTGCGAAGCGCGCGCTCGCGCACCTCTCGGGCCGCGCGTGGGACTTCTTCGGCAGCCGCTACTACTACGGCGAAGAGCACTGGACCTGCATCGCAGCAGGGCAGGCCCGCGACGTCGCGCCCTCGCGCGAGACGCTCGACTTCTGCCTCCGCTGGGCCTCGTGGAACCGTGTGATTCAGTACGGTCCCGGTGAGACCCCGTGGGCGTCGAGGGGAACCTACGGCGTGGGCCCCGTGCTCGTTCCGATGCTCACGCCCACGGGCTCGCGCACCGAGGCCTTCATCGAGACCTGGGAGCTCGCGCGCGCACTCCACGTCGAGGTCCCGACGCTGCGCGCGCAGATCGAAGACGGCCTCGGCGCGCTCCTGCGGCACCAGTGGAGCCCCGGTCCGACGCACCTCTTCGCCGACCCCGAGGGCGCCGCGGGAGGCGTCCCCATGGGCGCGGCTTCGCTCACCGTGCGCGACGATTACATCCAGCACGCGGGCTCGGCGCTGATCCGCTGGGCCGACGTGCTCCGTCGCGAGCGAGAGGGCCGCCTGTAGCCTCCAAGTGCGGAGAGGAACAGCGCGCGATGTTCGAAGGATTCGCAAACGTCTGGACACCCGCACTCGTCGCCAGCGAGGTGGGCGCGAGGCCCGTGAGCGTCACCGTCGCGGGCGAGAAGATCGCGCTCTTTCGCGATGGGAAAGGGGTGATCGGCGCGCTCGTCGATCGCTGCCCGCACCGCGGCGTCGCGCTCTCGCAGGGGCGGGTCACCGACGACGGGTGCCTCGCGTGTCCGTTTCACGGCTGGCGCTTCGACGCGCGCGGCGACTGCACGCACGTGCCCTTCAACCCCGACGCGAAGCGCGAGCGGCTCGGCGCGATCGCCCTCGCGGCGCGAGAGATCGGCGGCCTCGTGTGGATCTACACGGCGCCCACTGCAGACGCGCCGATGGAGCCCTCACCGCCCGACACGATGGTGCGCGACGACGTCACGCGGACGTGGGTGCAGCGCGAGTGGGCCACGCACTGGACCCGCGCGATGGAGAACATGCTCGACTCGCCGCACGTCCCCTTCGTGCACCGCGCCACCATCGGCGGAGACCAGGCGCGACGCATGACCCGCGACACGCGCATGGTCATGCGCTGGACCCCCACGGACTACGGCGGCGCGATCGGGATGACCTTCGACGACGACCCCGAGATGGAGATCCTCGAGTTTCACAAGCCCAACATCATGGTGCTGAAGATCCCCATTCCGGGGAGGCTCTTTCGCATGCACGCGGTGTGTGTTCCGGTGAGCGCGCGCGTGACGCGGATGATCGTCGTGGGCGCCCGCGACTTCGCGCGGCCGACGCTGCTCAATCCGTTCTTCAACCACACGAACCGAAAGATCCTCGGTGAGGATCAGGCCGTGCTCGAATCGTCCGATCCGCCCGAGGTCCCTCCGCCCTCGGAGGAGCGCTCCGTCGCGAGCGACCGTCCGACGCTCCAGTTTCGCAAGTACTACTACGACGTGCTGCGAGGGAGCGCCGCGTCGCCCGCGTCGACGCCCGCGTCGCCCGAGGCTTCGAGCGACCAGTGACTCCGCGCGGCGTAGTCGCGCATATAGCGCCGCCCCGCGTTCGAGAGCCTGCGCTGCGCGAGGAGCTCGACGAGCGAGAGGCGCGCGGCCTCCTGATCCGCCGCGGGTCCGTTCTTGTCACCGAGCCGTAGGATCGCCGCCACGCGCCGCGCGACGTCGCGTCCGGTGAGGTCGGTGCGGGCGCGGGCGATCCCCTGAGCGCGCCACGCGGCGAGCGACTCGTTGCGGTGCGCGCGATACCAGCGGGCCCAGGTGTCGTGCGAGTCGCCGAGAAAGCGCATCTGCGCCTCCATGTCGAGGTCGCCGACCTGCCACGGCGGCAGCGGCGTGAGGTCGTTGCCGGTCACGGTCGCGAGCACCTGCATCCAGGTCTGCATCTCGCTGCCCAGCCCCCAGTCGGCGTAGCCGCGGGAGATGGGCATCGACATGGCCGCGAGCACGTACGGGACGACCTCGGGCGCGTCGAGCCGCGCGAAGGTGTGCGAGAGTCGCGGCGCTGTGTTGAGCAGCGTGCCTGCGCCCGCCGCAGGGCCGCCCTGATAGTCTCGCGCGTTGGTCCGCGTGAGGTCGCGCTCGCGCTGAAAGAGCCGCCGGTTGGCGTCGTCGACGATGTATCTGCCGATGCCGTGCACGGCCGCGAGGCCGCCCGCGGCGAGCTGCGCGTAGTAGCCCTCGCACTCGCGTCCGGGCGTGTGCGAGACGCGCCCGTCGGAGTCCCAACAGCGCATGGTGCGGTTGGTGAGCGCGCGGTATCTCCGCGCGTCGGCCTCGAGCTCGGGCGGAACCGGGGGCAGCGGCACGGCGGTCATCGCGCGATGCGTCGCGAGATCCTCGGCGTCGTAGGGCTCCTCACGCGCGGCGTTCGAAGGGAGCGCCTCGGGGAGCGGCGCCGTCGGCGCGGGCGCGGCTGCGATGGCGACGTCGGGTGGTGCATCGACGGAGGCGTCGGCGGCCGATGCGAGCGCGCGCGGAGGTGCGGCGTCGTGCGCTTCGGGGCGCACGGTGGGGCGCGGCGCGGGGCGCGCGCGATCACACGAAGCAGCGAGGAGGAGGAGCGCGGAGAGCGATGCGGTTCGAAGCGTCACCGCGCGCGATCGTAGCGGGGCATCACCCCAGACGGAACGCCCTCGTGAACGTCTGGAGCAGCGCCGACCTTGTCAACGGAACTGCCGCCGACGAACAGGCAACGGGCGTCAACGGGTCACGCGGGCTTCGGCGCGCCGTTGTTCTTCTCGGCGCCGTTGTCTTCGCCATCCTCGACTGCGCCCGTGACCGCGGCGCGCGACGAGCGCACGAGGCGATCGGCGAGGTCGTCGAGCCCGACGGCGCGCAGCTCCGCGTCGAGGCGAGACTTCGACGACGAGAACTCGCGCTCGAACGCGGTCCACGCGGCGTCGCGGCGCTGGCGGGCGGCCTGCTCCTCGCGCTTCTCGCGGAGCACGTCGGCGTTGGCCGTGGCGAGCGCCGTCACCTGCGTGTCGAGTCCCTCGACGGCGGCCTTCGCGTCGAATCGGACGCCCCTGCGCGTGGCCTTCGGGGGCTTCTTCGTGAGGTTGGCGAACACGGTCGTGCCGACCTCTTCGAGCGCCACGGCGTCGCGCGGGGTGTTGCCCACGTAGCCCGCCTCGCGCACGGCGACGTCGCCGCAGTTGGTCTGCACCGAGTCGCGCACCTCCACGAGCGTCGCGCGCACCGCCTCGGCCGCGGCGTCGCGCGCGCTGAAGACCGCGGCGTCGTCGCCGAGCTCCGCCACGAGCGCGCGCTCCGCATCGCGCAGCTCCACGCGGCGCTTGTGGAGCACCTCCGCGTCGGCGAGCACGGCCGCCTCGATCACCGCCGCCGGGGGCGCGTGCTCTACCCCGTCGGCCGCGTACCGCGCCGCGCGACGCTTCGCGATCTCCTTCGCGTGGGTTCTCCCCGCCTCCACGAGCTGATCCGCGAGCTTGCCTTCATCGAGCACCTGCTTCGATCCCATGGTCGTCCCCGCCACACCTCTCTGCGGCGCCTGCGAGGCGCTCGCGGAGGGCATCTTCAGCGAGCGCGACGGGTGCGCGCAGCGGGATTCGCCGCGAGAGACGAAGACAGCCGTTGCGGCCGTGTCTCGATCACGGACAGGGGCGCTCGCAAGCGCTGTGAGCGCGTCGAGATCGCGAGAGGAGACGAGTGCAGCGGTTGTGAACGGGCTCGCGCGGCGAGGACAGGCGCTCGCAACCGTTGCGAACGGGTGCGCGCGAAAGTTTGACTACATTTCGGCTGATGCGGTCGGGGGTCTACGGCTTCTTGCCGCGCCGACGCTTCGGGGTTGGGGTGTCAGGCGCGGCTGGCGGAGGAGGCGGAGGGGCGGGCAGAGAGAGACGCCAGATGAAGCGCGCCAGCGCATCGAGGTCGGGCACGCGCGTGCAGACCACCTCGGCGTAGTCGCGCGCCAGCGCGCGGAGCACGTCGTCCATCACCGCGTCGTTCTTCGAAGGGACGCGCAGCTTCTGCTTCTCGAACGCGCGCTCCAGACACCGGTGGGGGTGCGCGAAGGTGTCCGAGAAGATCCCTGCTTCTGGGAGGGCGAGCGGCGACGGGGCGCATCCCTTCTGAAGGAACGCGCTCACGTCGGCGTTTTCGATGTCGAACTGGAGGTGCTCGCGAAACGGCTCCTTGTCGAAACCCGCGAGGAGGGCCGACTCGCGCGACCACCTCAGCACGAGACCGTGAACCGAGCCCGCGGGCACGGAGTCGCCGCCCCAACCACGGACCTTCGCATGCCACGCGCGCTCCGCCGTCGCGTGCCAGCCAGGTATCTGCTCCGGGCGCTGTGGAATGGCGGGCAGCGTCGGCATCAGGTCACAGAGTTTGTCGGCGTCGACGACGCACACCAGATGATCGAGGACGCCTGGATTACCCGGCAGTCCGCGGCCTCGAACGTTGGGCCAGGTCTTCGAGACGAGGAGCTCGAACTTGCCGTTCCCGCGCGACGTGATCCAGTCGACCAGCGGCGGGGTCGCGTTCCTGTCGGGCGCGAGCGCGGGCAGACGCTTCCTCACGAGAAGCTTCAGGCCCTCGAAGTACTCGTCTTCCCAGGCGACGAGGACGCGCGTCACGCGCCGTTCTCGTAGGCGGTGTTGTCGCGGTCGAGCATGCCCGTGCGCCGCATCTCGGAGAGCGTGTAGTCCTTGCGCCACTCGCCGAGCGCCTCGGCGTCGAGCGAGCGGATACGCGCCCCCTCGGCGACGGGCTCGACGATGCGGATGACCTTCGCGGGGTCTTCGAGTGAGTCGAGGAGCGCGTTCGAGTGCGTGACGATCACGACATGCCGGTCCAAGTCTGATGCCTGACACAACGACCCGAAGCGACGCAGCGCCGACGGATGCAGGTGCACATCGGGTTCGTCGAGCGCGAGCACGCCACGCTGATCGGGTTGAAGTACGGAG
>JBPOHC010000440.1:0-3474 GCA_052035985.1 Myxococcota bacterium
GCCACGGAGCGTCGTCGGCATCGTCGACGCCGCGCCAGTACGAGCGCACGCCGCCGAAGTCGATGAGGGTAACGAACTCGCCGCTCGTGACGATGCAGTTGTCGGGCTTGAGGTCGCCGTAAAAGAAGCCTCGGCGCATGCGTGTCCCGTCGCCGTCGACCACGACGTCGGTGACATGAAGGACCTTCAAGATCGAGGCGAGCTCGCGCGTGAGCTGCAGCGCGACGCGCCACCAACGGCGGCTCTCGCGTCCGCCGTGGAGCCTCCCCTCGGCCACCTCGCCGAGGAGGGACTTGAGGGTCACGCCGGGCACGTGCTGCATCACCATGTAGGGCTCCTCGAGGAGCTGCTCGCGCTGCGGGCTCCGCGTGTGGTGGAGGAGCCCCGGGAAGATGTCGCGCTCCAGTCGGAGCAGGTTCGGCACGCGCCCCTCGCCGCGCTGCTGCATCGTCACGAGGAAGGCGCACTCGCGCTCGAGCCCCGCGCGCGCTCGGAGCACCTCTTCGGGAGACCCTTCGACGGCGCGTTCGATCGCGAGCGGCGCGTGCCGCAGCGCTTTGATCAGGCACCTGCGCCCGGCGAGGCGCGCGTCGCGCGCGTGGTAGATCGTGCCCTGGCCGCCCGCGTCACTCAGCACGCCTTCGACCTCGTAGCGATCGGCGATCACCGCGGGGATCTCGAGGCGCGTCGCGCGAGCGCCCTCGCTCGTGAAGCGCGCGATGCGACGCGTCGCGACGCCTCCGATGCGCGCGGTCACGTCGGTGCGAGTGAAGGTCGGGTCTGCTGTCGATGCGTCGCCGCCCGAGGGGCTCGAGGTGGTGCGAGGGGCGTTGGGAGCGTTCACAGGTCCTCCGAGGTGATGTGGATCTCGATGTCGCCGTTGAGCGTGATGCGGAGCGGTAGCGGGCTCTCGACAGCGCGCCCCGGCGCGAGGTCGCGGTCACCGATGCGCAGCGCGCCGTGCTCTCCCACGCGGGCGACGCGCAGGGTGCCCTCGCCGCTCCAGGTCATCGTGAGCAGGTGACGACTCACGGCGGACGGGTCTGACAGAACCGTCGCCAGATCGACTGCGGGCGGCGCGTCGGCGTTGCTCCGTGAGACGCGTCCGACCGAGAAGATGCCAGGGGCGCCGAAGGTCCATCGTCGCGGACGCGCGCTCCCCCGGGTCTCGAGATGGAGCGCGCGCGCCGGACGGGTAGGCGCCCCGCACTCACACCGAAGCTCCTCGGCACGAAGCAATGCGCATTGGGGACGGGTGCAGATTCGACGCATGGCGTTTGAACTCCTCTCAGATCCGTCCGCGGCGGGTCACCGAGGCGTCGGGCGGCGCGGACCTCCCGAAGCTCATGGCGTCGCGCGGCGGCGCGGCGCGCGTCTGCGAGGCCAGGGGGCGTTTGACGCCCGACGCCGTGCGACTCAGCGCCTGATCGTTGAGCCGCGCGTGGAGGCTCTCGAGCGAGATCTGCCCCTTCGCGTCGAGGGCCTCGAGGGTCTTTCCGAGGTCGGCGTCGGCGCGCTGGGCCTCGACGCTCCCGACCGACTGGTAGATCTGTCGAAGGCGCACGGCGACGTCGCGCGCCTCGTCGAAGCGGCTCGCACGACAGTGCGCTTCGAAGCGCGCCGAGAGGTCTCGCGCCTGCGCCATGCGGAAGGCGTCGTACACATCGGCGTGATTCTTCGGCGCTGCGCTCCCCACGACGGGGATCACGACGCGCCCTCCCGCCGACGCGCGGCCGCGCGGCTCCCCCGTGACGTCACCCGTGACCGTCACCTCGAGCAGCTGCTGACGCTCGCCGAGCTCGGGCAGCTGATCGCCCTTCACGAGCACGCGGACGAAGAGCGTGACCCACTTCTCCGCGCCGATCGTGCCGATCGCGACGACGGCGCTCTGGTCCGTGGGTGCGAAGGTCCGCAGGAGCTGGCTCTGCGGATGCGCCCGGTGCAGATCGACGGGCGTCACGCAGGGGGCGAAGCGCAGGCGCGCGCGGAGGTTGCTCACCGCGACCTGCTGCGAGGCCTCGAAGACGTGACGCAGCTCGCCCTCGAGCGAGTCGGAGTCTCGGGTGCTGTACACCGCGCCGCGGCCTCGCGCGGCGAGTTCCTCGAGGTACGAGGTGCGCGTCCCGTCGCCGAAGCCGAGCACCGAGAGGGTGACGCCGGCCTCCGCGTAGCGGTCGGCGGCCTCGAGGGGTCCCGTTGCCTCGTCGGGCTCGCCGTCGGTGAAGAGGAGCACCGTGCGAGGCGCTCCCTCGGCCTCGCCCGCCTCGCGCAGCGCGGCCAGGAGCGCCGCGGTCATGTCGGTGCTCGCGTGCGGAAACGTCATCGCGCGCTCGACCGCGGCCGCGAGCGCCCGCTGATCGGAGCCGTCGACCGAGCACGCGGTCTCGACCGTGGCGCTGAAGTGGGTGACCGTGACGCGGTCCTCGGGGCGCGCGAGCTTCACGACGCGCTTGCCCGCGTCGACGAGCGCGGCGAGGCGGGTGGTGCCGCCGGTCACGTACATGATCTCCTGCCCGTCGGCGTTGCGCCCGCGCGCGCCGGTGGGCGTGCACGTGCCCGCCGCGATGATGTTCATCGAGTCGCTGCTGTCGAGCAGGAGCCCGAAGCGCGTCGGCGCCGCACGCATCCGCGAGAGCCGCGCGAGACCGGGCGAGAGCTGCACGTCGATGCGCACGAGCACCTCGGCGTCGTCGCCGCGCATGAGACCCTGGTGACCGGCGAGGCACTGCACTTCGAAGAGTTGGTTCGTCATGGCTGCTCCTAGCGACGTCCGTTGTTTCCGTGGCCTGACAGCGCCCCGTTCGAATGGCCCCGAGGCCTCTCGGCGCGCGCGCCGTCGTCCCTCTCGCGCGGCGCGGGAAGCTCTCCCGCGAACGCTGCGACGACGGTGAGGTTGTCGTGGCCGTCGAGCTCGTCGGAGAGCGCGCAGAGCCCCTCGCAGGCCACCTGCAGGTGTCGCGAGCGCCCGCACAGCTCGGCGAAGCGCTCGGCCATCTGGCGCTCGGCCCTCGCGACGCGCCCTGCGTGACTCGCCTCCGCGAAGCCCTCGACGAGCCCGTCGGTCGCCAGCACGACGCCTCCGCCGCGGCCGAAGCGCCACGTGACGAGCGACGGATCACAGCGCTCGCCGCCGAGACAGCGCACGAGGTGTTTGCCGTCTTCGTGGTCACGCGCGCTGCGCGCGTCGACGCCGCTCACGAGGGCGTCGTACTGCCCCTGATGGGCGAAGGTGAGCGGAACGAGGGTGCGACGCGTCGGATCCCACCCGAAGGCGGGGGTGTCGCCCACCCAGGCGATCGACGCGCGGCCCTCACGGTCGATGAGGGCGAGCGTGAGTGTACTCGCGGGGGCGTGGGCCTCGTCGGGAGCGTCGCCCCGCGTCGCGTCGGCGTACGCGCGCACCGCCTCGTGAGCGCGCCGAACGAGCTCTCGGAGATACGCGTCGACATCATCACCGGCGTCACGAGGAGCGTC
>JBPOHC010000939.1:0-2349 GCA_052035985.1 Myxococcota bacterium
GGAGGGCGCGCCAGCGTTGCGAAGCGCTTCGGTCGGGTCCGACGCGCGCGCGACTACCGCGGGGTCGAATCGGAGGCGCCAGGTATCAGCCGGTGCGGGAGCGTCGGCCTCGCGCGTCCCATAGAGCATCACCTCTCCCTGGAGAGAGCCAAACGCCGCCAGGACCGGGCGCGCCGCCAGCACGAACGGGTCGCGCGCGATCGTCGCGGTTCGACACCAGAACATCGCGCTCCAGTCCGCCGTGCGCACGGGCGGCAGATCGGGCTCGCTCTGCACCATCGAGGCGTAGACGTTTCCGATCTCACCGCAGTCGTAGTGCCAACGCCCGTCGGAGGTGAAATATCGACGATCGACGCGAGGCAGCATCCCGCTGTCGGTGATCACGGGTACGGCCTGGGCCACCAGAGAAGTGGCGTCGCCGACGTCGCGCTGCGGGCTCGGGCGGTTTTGAGTCACCCAAGTGTCGAGCGCTCCGTCCGCGCGGAGCCACGCGAAAGAAACGTCCTCCGGGCCGGGGCGTCGTCGGGGCGGCACGATCCATCCAATCCCGACCTGTCTACCGTTGGTTTGGAGGAAGAGCCCGCTGCCAAGGTCAGCGCTGCGCGTGATGTGATTGGGGCCCGTGACGAGACGGCACGTCGCGGGTTCCTGTGTGTTGGGCGGAGGCTGGTACTGGGGCGTTGGTGGGGGCTGATACTGGGGGGGGGGCGGTTGGACCGGCGGAGTCGAAGGTACCGAGTTGCCCGGTCGTACTGGAGGCGGCGGTGGGTTGTACTCCGAAGAAGAAGTCGACGTCTCGTCGTGCCACGAGAGACTACCGCCCGGATCGGGGCTGTTGGGGACCACTCGCTGGTGGCCCAAATAGGCCGTAATGAGGAGTCCGAGCGAGGCGACGACGAAATGGTCGAGGGTGTTGGTCACGGGAGGGTTACTCCGACGGCGCCCGGCGTCGCGCGGCAGGTGACGTTGATTTGCGTGCGGAGGGCGCCATATCGCGCGGCGTCCACTTGAGAACGCATCGCGGCGAGGATCGTGTAGGCCCTGCGTGCGTTCTCGACGGAGGCGGCCTCGTCGTGACAACGATCGATCGCTGCCCGGAGCCTGGATTCGAGCCCACCGCTACGATCGTTGTCGTCGCGCCTCGCCCCGTGCCTACGAGGACGGCTAGTGTCGAGATCTGGGGTCTGTTCGATCACGGCGCTCTGAAACGAGGCGATCGCCGCGTCACGCTCCTGCAAGGCCCTGCCGTACACAGCGTCTTCGACGGGGGTTCGCGGAGGCGCCATCGTGGCGAGGTCACGTCGACATTGTTCCAATGACGAGCGCCGAGTTGCTGGATCTTGGGCCAGCGCCCCGAGGCGACAACGGCATTCAGCCACGTAGACGTCTACGGGGTCGCGCGACGCGAAGGCTTCGAGTTGGCCAGAGTCGTTGGTCAACCCGATCCAATCTCGTGCGTTTGCAGAGACGGCCGCTGCCGACGCGGCGACCTCGACGGGTCGCGCGGCCTGCGCGGCTGCGCGGGCTTCCGACAGGATCTGTTGGATTTGCGCGCGGCGCGGGTCACGGGGAAATCGCTGTAGGAAGAGCGCGGCGGCTTCGGGAGTCGGGCTGGCGCGAAATTCGTTCCAGGCTCCTTCCGCGAGTTGCCGAGGGAGATCCTGAAGCCCTACAGTGGTGACCGCGCCCGACGAGGAACGAACAGAGATCGAGTCCCACGGGTTCATTCCAAAGATCGCATCCGGCGGCAGTGACTCCGCGAGGTCAAAAGACACATTTCCGTCGAGATCCGTGCGAGCCGAGACAAACGTCGAGTGCCCGCGAATGATGTCGACGTTGACATTGACCGCGGGAACGATCCCGCCTGTGCTCGGCGGACCGTCGGCTTCGGTGCGGGCGAAGGCGCGCGCCTCGGCGCTGGTCCCTGAAGACGAAAAGAGCCACGGGAGAACGGCGACTCCGCCCGCTCCGATGAGAGACCACCCGAGCACGGGCTGCGAGCCCAGGAGCGACGAATCGGTGGTTGCACCGCTTGAGTCCTTCGGGGGTGCGGCGAGGATGACACCGACACTCGCAGCAACGGCGCCCCCGATCGCGAGCACGGTGACCCAGGCCGGAACCTCCCTAGCGGTCACCACGTTCTCGTACCCCATTACGCGACGCATCGGACGATTGGTGCGTTGGTGAGTGAGGCGAACATTCAGGCGCGTCCCATCGCGGCGCGCCTGAATCGTATCGCTAAACGTCCCCGTGTCGGTATAGCGCTCGACATTGTTGATTTGTTCACCCACGACATTTGTGGTGGTTGTTGCGCACCCGACCGTCGAGAGCGTCGAGCAGGCGACGACA
>JBPOHC010001097.1:0-2559 GCA_052035985.1 Myxococcota bacterium
GTCGGGCGCCGCGCGGTCGAGGATCGCGAGGCCCATGTACCGATGCACCTCCGCCGAGTGACGCAGCCTCGCGAGCGCCACAGGCTCGGGCTCCGTGCGGTCGGGGTGATCGGGGTGGAGGGTCTTCCAGAGGTACTCGGGGCGCTTCAGCGCGAAGGCCGAGTACCTCGAACGCATGAGCGCCTCGGCGTCGGGCGCTTCAGAAACACCATCGTGGAAGGGCTTGCAGCACACCGCGTAGACGCGATCGCTGCCGCACGGACACTGCGCTGCGCGGCTCATCGCGCGGGAGGATAGCGGCGAGGACCGACCGCTGTCAGCGACGCGCTTCGGGCATCGAGAAGCCCGCGGGCACGCCGCGCAGGGCCATCGCGGTCACGTCGCGCCAGTACCTTCGTCCCGCTTCGAGGGCCATGCGCTCGAAGGGCGCGAAGGAGCGGAGGCGTCCGCCCGCTTCGAGGTTGAGCCGTCGAAACGCGGGGAAGACGTGCTTCCATTGCGATCGCGGGTAGCCGAGCTGGTCGGCGTAGGTGTCGCCGATGAGGTAGCGCGAGAGCGCGTAGGCGAAGGGGATTCGCTTCTCGGCGGACTCGACCTCGTCGGCGCTGCGCGCGGCGATGCGTCCGCTCTCGATGAGGGCGCGGGCGAGCGCGCGGGCGTCGTCGTCGGGCGGGTCTTGCGTGGTCGCGAGGAGGTCCCACAGCGCGACGGCCTCGACGCGCGAGGCGCAGAGGAGCTCGCGGTCGACGCCCATCACGTAGCCCGCGTAGCGCCACATGTGCAGAAAGTCTTCGACGCGGCCCGGAGGCATCACGTGCCCGAGCTTCTCGAGTCCCTCGACGGTCGTGAGCGAGAAGAGCAGGAGCGTTCCCGATGAGTCGGCCTGGTTGATGGGGACGCCCCAGTCATCGCCCTTCCATTTCGGCGAGCGCAGGAGCGCCATGCGCACGGCGGCGTGCATGAGCCTCACCTTCACGCATGCGCGAAAGCCCTCGGCGTGGCGGCGCAGTCCGCCAGAGCGAGAGACCACCTCGACGAAGCGGCTCGTCTCCGCGAGCCTGCGCGGAACGTCGTCCGAGAGGCGTCCCGAGAACATGAGGGGCTTGTTGCCAGCGGGCGAGCAGTAGCCCGCGACGAGCGAGAGCGCGCCGAGCACGAGCCCGCCGAGGATCCCCGCTTCGAGGAAGGCGTTTCCGCCGCGCTCGATGCGTTCGAAGTCGACCCAGAACGGGACGTGATCGAGCTCTTCGAAGAGCGCCACGAGCGAGCGAGGCGCGTCGGCGACGTGGGAGACTCCCTCGGTGAGACATCGGTCGATGAGGGCCTCGCGCGCGGGCCTCGGGAGCGGCGCGAGCTCGGTGACCACCGCGTCTGCGAGGGGATCACCGAGGGTGAAGAAGCGCCCGAAGCGGTCGACGCGGTCGCCGTGCCGTCGTCGCGCGTCTTCGAGGTTCACGTATCGCGTGGGGGGCTGCATCGTGCGTGCGCAGAGCATAGGGGCGGCGGGGTGAGGAGGGAACGGGCCCTCTCCCCGTCCCGAAACGCTGTCGCGCGATCTCCGCGAACACCGCCGGTCATCCCGAACGCTCTCAACGTCGCCCTCGGATGGGTCGCACCCATCCCGAACCGATCTTCACAGCGTTGCGAGATGAGTCGCACCCATCCCGAAGCGATCTTCGTAGACCTCGGGGATGGGTCGCACCCATCGGGCGCCCTTGCGCGCTGCCATTCCGCTCAGATTTTTCTTGTTTCAAGGGATTTTAGAGAAAATTTCGCGACGGGCTACAGCCGCGCGCATGCCCCGCCGTTGAGTCTGGTGACGGCAGAGACGTGGTCGCGCGGCGATCACGACGCGTCGTCGCAACCCTCACGCGGAGCAGTGTCCATCATGGCGTTCTCGTTCCTGGTCTCGGAGGTCGTGCGTCCGCTGCGCATCGATGCGCAGCACGCCATTACGCTGTCATTCAAGGTCCAGCGCTGCGCGCCCGCGGACATGACGCCCGCCGCTCGCAGAGAGCTCGCGCTCCTCAAGGAGAACACCGAGCGCCTCAACGACGACGTCGCCGCCGAGATCGGGCGCGGGGGCTCCACCCTCGACCAGCGCCCCATCGCCAGGATCGCCATCGTCGCGTGGGGAACGCTCCATCAGCGCCTCGAGATCGTCACGCGACTCGACAGCGACACGGTCTCCGAGGCCGAAGAGGCGCGCGCGATCCTCGCGGCTGTGTTCCCTGACGCGGTCACGTTCACCCGCGGCGACTACGAGACGATGTGGCTCCGCGGAGAGCACACGCTCGACGCCATCAAGCAGGGCGCGCTCGCCGACGACATCGCGCGTCTCGCGGGTGACTTCGTCTTCAACGCGGTGAAGGCCGCGCATCAGCGTCTCGGCGTCGCGCTCGGACTCGCGGGCTCCCTGCGCGCGCCGACGACCGAAGCTGGCGCGCCGCAGCCCGATCGACGCGCGCTCCTCGACGCGGTGACCGAGTCGATCGCGCGCTACGCACACCAGATCACGGCCATCGACGCCGACAACGCGGCCGCAGTCGCCGTCGCGAC
>JBPOHC010000871.1:0-5586 GCA_052035985.1 Myxococcota bacterium
CGACCCCTGCCGATCCGTGGAGCGGTGACGAGCAGGAGTCCTGCCAGACCTGCCACTGAGATCCCTCTCCGCGCCCTCCGCCCTCGTCACGCATGACGGCGGCGGAGGGAGCCTCCCTCCCTCCCGATCAACGAAAAGCGTCGCTCAGCGCGCGGTGAAGCGCGCGAGCTCCTCGACGGCCTGTGGCGGCAGCGAGGCTTCGCACGCGGACGGCGAGAGCCGCAGCACCGCCGCGCGCGCCGCCGCGATCGCGCCGTCGTCGAAGCGGTCGAGCGCGACCTCCGCGTCGTCGCCCGAGGGCGTGAGCCGCGCCGCTACCCACGCCGCGAAATCGCACACGCGCAGCGCGAGGGGACCCGTCGGTAGAGGCACCGTGCGCACCGTCGCCCGCGCGTCGAACCACGGCAGCACCGCCCGCAAGAGCGAAGGATCTCCCACGCGAATGAGCGCCGCGGCGAGGTCGCTCACGGTCGCGGGCGTCGCGTTCATGGCCCACAGAAAGAGCTGCGGCTTCGCGCCCGGCGCGTCGAGCGTCGCCAGCGAGGCGAGGCCCGCCACGTAGGCTGCGCGGTCGCGCTCCTCGGCGAGCGCCTGCGTGAACGTCGGCAGGTCGTCGCGGGAGCCGCGCGCCCCGATGGCCGCGTAGAGCGTCGCGCGCGCCGCGGCGTGAGGGCACTGCGACGCGAGGGAGGCCAGCGCGCGCGGGTGCGGCGGACGCGTGAGCGACACGATCGCGTCGGCCGCGGACGAGGCCACGAGCGCGTCGGGGTCGCACACGAGCGTCGAGAGCGTCACGTCGGCGTCGGGGGCGTCTTGCGCGCGCAGCAGCGACACGGCGAAGACCCGATGGAGCGCGTCGCGGAGCTCGGGCAGCGCGCGCGCGAGGTCGGCGGGCAGCGTGGGAGGCAGCTCCGCGGGCGCGCGCAGCAGCCCGTAGCGACGCTGGCGAATCCCCCGGAGCACGGCGTCGAAGTTCATCGCGCTCCTCCTCCTCCTCCTCCGCCTCCGCCCGCGCGGATGGGGCGCCAGTCTCCGCGGATCGCGCCCGCGCGCATCACCCTCGCGTGCCGCTGGTCGTCGCGCAGGCCGACGAGGTTCAGCGCGTCGTGCGTCGCTTGATCCGTGTGCCCGTGCGCATCGCGCGGCGCGAACTTCTCATCAGGGAACCTCTTCTGCGCGAGGAGCCAGCCCGTGACGTAGCTCGGCGCGCCTCCGCCCGACGAGTCGTCGACGCCGTAGCCCACCTCGGTGCGCGCGGGCGACGAGGGGTGACGCTCGCTCCGCATGATCGCCGCCGTGAAGCTCATCTCGGAGAACATCATGGTCCGGTGCCCCCAGAGGTTTCGGTGCGACCCGCTCTTCTGCGTGTTGGCGTAGTGGTTGGCGCCCAGGATGTGCCCGAACTCATGCGCGATGAGCCGCGCCGCGAGGTGCGTGCCGAGCACGTACCACGAGGTGTTGTCGAAGTACGCCCCCATGACCACGCCGACGTCGAGGCCCGGGAGGCTCGCCGTGACGCGCCCGACCTCTCGCAGGAGCCCCTCGCTGCGCGCCTCGAAGTCGAGAAAGAGGTCCATGATGTGCCCGCGCGCGTTGGGGTACACGGTGCTCGCGTCGACGCCCTCCGCGCGCAGCGTCGATCGCCAGTCGAGCGGTCCGCGGTCGAACACCCTCGCGCGCCCGCGCCGCGGCGCCGCGCCTTCGGCGGCGTGGCGAATGAGCGAGATGCCCTGAAAATAGAAGCGCGCCGCGGGCCCCACCTCCTCGAACGTCCCGATGATGTGGAGGTTGAGCGCGTCGGGCACGTTGCGCGCGAGCACGGCCATGGTGGGGTGCTGCTGCGCGATCCACTGCGACACCGAGCCTGCGCCCGTCGAGTCGATGGGCACGCGGTCTTCTGCGCAGAGCAGGCGCGGCGCCTCGGGGTCGTACTTGTCGTCGTTGAAGCGCTGGATGAGCGCCGCGGGCGGCGCGCAGAAGCGCAGGCCCGCGGTGCAAAACCCCGCGTTGAGGAGCTCGAACATCCGAGAGATGCCGACCTCGCGCGGGAGGTTGAACCACGGCGCGACGAGCTCGAGGTCGGTGAGGGGATCGGGCGCGTCGGGCTCGGGGCTCGCCTCCTCGGGCGCCGCGTGGCGTCGACGCTCGACGCTGGCGGCCACGAGCGAGCGCAGCTGCGCGAGCGCTTCGTCATCGAGGCCCGACGCGGGCTCGTCGAGCGGCACCTCGGGGAGCAGCTCGGCGAGCCCGGGGTCGACGAGGTACGTCATCGCCTGCGCGTGGAGGCCCTGGATGACCGCCTGGTGCACCGCCACGGGCACGCGCTTGAGCTCGTAGAGCGCGACGGTGAACTGCGCGAGCTCGGGGCCGAGCGCGCGCTCGTCGCCCGCGTGAACGCGCACCAGCGCCAGGCTCGGGGCTTCGGCGGGCGCGTCGGGGCTCCGCTCGGCCCAGTACGACTCTCGCGTCTCTCGCGCGAGGCGACGTCGCGCGCGCCGCTCGACCCACCAGGGGAAGAGCTCACGCAGCACCTCCGCGATGTGCGCCTCGTGCTCGCGGCTTCTGCGCGCCTCGGCCTCGTCGCGCGTCTCGCGGTGGGGCGCGCCCGCGTCGCCCGGGGGCGCGGTGACGATCCCGATGGACTCTTCGATCTCGTCGAGCGACGTGGGCTCCGCCGCGGCGCTCGGCTTGAGCCCCTCGAGCGCATCGAAGGCGTTCTGCCGACGGAGAAAGGTCGTACGCGTCGACGCGTCTTCGTCCTCCGAGGGCGTCTCGGGCGGGGCTTCGAGCGCGGCGCGGAGCTGCTGTCGGTACTCGTCGACGTGGGCGTCGAGGTGCTGCCAGAAGCGCTCCGCGGCGTGTCTGCGCACGTGCTCGACGGCGCGCCGCTGTCGCTCCGCGGTCGAGTGTGACGCCGCGCGCGCCTCGCCCTCCGCGCGCAGCGCGTCGACCACCTCGCGGCGGTATCGGGCCAGCAAGACGTTGCGCTTCGCCAGCATCGCCGCGCGCTGCAACCCCTTGCGCGCGAGGTCTCGGAGGTCTTCGCGCTCCGCGTCGATGGCCTCCTGGAGCTTGTCTCTCCGCGTGTCGCTGCCCTCGGCGCCGAGCTTCTCGTCGCGGTGCTCGGCCCACGTGCTCCCGCTCACCGCGCGGAGCCACACCGTGTCGTCGTCGCTCGACGCGCTGAGCAGGAACGCGCCGTGTCCCTCCGCGCGCGCCGCGACGCCGTCGCGCAGCACCTGGAGCCTCGCCGCGCCCGCCCCCTCGATGCGCGCGTAGAGGGGCGCGCTGCCGGTGACGAGCTCCCTCACGACGCGCACGGCGAAGTCCTGTCCGAGCGTGACGCCGAACACCGGACCGCGGCCGTAGGCGTCGTCGCCGGTCCCTTCCGCGAAGCCGTGGTCGTCGGGGTCGGGGGCCCACATCACGGGCGCGCCCTCGGCGGCTCGCACGACGCGCAGCATCGCGAGGCGCTGCGTCCGCGCCGACGCCGAGAAGAACGCTGGGATCTTCACCGTCACGCGCGCTCTCCCTCGTCGTGATCGGCGACCTCGCCGAGCTTGTCGGCGCTGTCGGCGTTGCGAGTCACGGCCGCGACGCCCGGTGACGCGAGGTGCGCGATGTCGCCGTTGAGCCTGAGCCCCTCGGTGTCGGCCTGAAAGTTCAAGATCGCCTGCTGCGTGCTCGGGTTGTCTCTCCCCGAGACGAGCGCGAAGGGGTCGGCCGCCGAGCTCGCTTGGAACGATCGCGCGAGGTTGCCCGTGACGTACCCGAGGTGCGCGAGGCGTCGCTGCTGCCCGAGGAGCGTGCGCTCTCCGCCGAGTCCCCACGCGGGCATGAGGGTGACCGACGCGAACACCTCGTCGCCCGAGCCCGGAGCCTCGGTGCGGTAGAGCGTCAGTTCGATCTCGTAGCGAAGCGTCGACGCGGCGCGCCCCTTCGCGGTGGGCGGGCGCGCGAACACGTCGGGGATCGCGACGGCGCCATCACGCGTCGTCCCGCGCCGCGTCCACACGGGGCGCGCGCCGGTGACCGACGAGCCGTCGCCGCGCCGCAGCCACACCTTCACGTCGTAGCCCGTCGCGCCGATCGACGGAGCGCTCACGCCCGGCGCGATCTGGGCGCGTACGAACACGGGCGGCGCGACGGTGAGCACGTGGGTGTGCGAGCGCGCCTGGCTCCGTCGCCGCAGGTGCACGACGGCGGCGCTCGTCGCGGCGGAGTGCTCGTCCCACGCCTCGGGCGCCGCGGCGGCGGCCTCTGCGAGCACGGCCTGTTCGGTGACCGCGGGGTCATCACTCATGACGATCGACCTCTCACGCGTGCTCCGAGGTGAGCGCGTCGCGGGTGGCGCCGTCGAGCTCGCCGGTCTCGTCGATCGACGACGCGCGTTGAAAGTGGGCCACGGCGGCGGCGAGCACGGCGTCGTCGCGATCGTCGATGGGGCCGTGGTAGTAGCCGAGGTTGGCGAGGCGCTGCTTGGCGCCGCGGATGGTCGCAGCGTCGGCGATCGGCTGCACGCGCAGGGGAATTTCGATGGGCGGATCGTCGTCGGAGGACCACACGCGGAGCGCGCCCGCGCGAGCTCCCGGAGAGACCTCGAGCTCGGCGATGCCGTCGCCGTCGGTGGCACCCTCGGGGTACTCGCGCCCGTCGAGGGAGACGACGAAGCGCTTGTTGGCGAGCGAGGTCCCCTCGGCGTCGCGGAGCTTCATTCGAAGCACGAAGGGCTCGTCGGAGCCGTCGTCGTCGCTGCTGTCGTTGCCCTGGTGCGAGCCGCCGCTGCCCGAGTTGAGGCGCACCGCGCCGCCCACGAGCGAGGCCTCTCCGTCGAGGTCGAGCGAGGCCCCCGACGAGCGGAGGCTCACGGAGTCTCCCGCGGCTTCGAACGAGCTCCCCGAGAGGCGGACGCCGCCCGCGAGCTCGCCCGTCGCGTCGCCGCCCTTGAGCGAGAGCTTGTCGGACGCGATGATACTGGCCTCGCCGGTGACCGCCGCGACCTTGTCGGCCTCGAGGGTGATCGACGTCGAGCCGCACCAGAGCCTCACGCTGTCGCCCTTCACCTCGATGCCCGACGCGCCGACCGAGAGCGTGATCGCGTCGGCGGCGCTCACCGCGGCCGACGCCGCGGACGTGACGTTCCAGCTCCCCTGAGATTTCTGGAGCGTGGCCCCGCGCGACTGGATCACCACGGCGCTCGCGTGGATGCTCGCCTCGCCGCTCGTCTTCGCGTGAAAGACCCCGCTCTGGAGGTCGACCGCGCCGGTGGCCTTCACGTTGAAGGCGCCGCCGACCTTGTGGAGCATGTCCGACGCGGTGGTGACCTGCGCCGCGCCGCCGACGCTGTGCTCGTGGCCCGCGTGCGAGAACACCCGGGTCCGTCCGCCCGCGGAGAGGTTCACGTCGCCGCCCGCCGCGGTGGTGAGCGAGCGGTCGAAGCGCTCGTGGCCTTCGCCCGCGTGGAGGTCGTAGCTCCGCTGCGCGCGGGCCCGGACGGACGCCTCGGACCCGAGGTCCTCCACCTCGAGGTGCATCGCGTCTTCGAGGGGCTCCAGGGCGTCGACGCCGCCCCCCGGCACCGACGCG
>JBPOHC010001133.1:0-2044 GCA_052035985.1 Myxococcota bacterium
GCTCCAACGGGAGGGCCCCGCGACGCGCGTCCTCGAACATCCACTGCGGAACGTGGGGCGCCACCACCCACGTCGCGAAGTCGCGCGGGTCGGGCTCTGGCGGCGCGTCGGCGCCTTCGAGGTGCTGCACCCACCGCGCCCAACGGCGAAGCTCGCAGCGAGCGAGCGATGCGCGGTCGACGTGGTCGCCTGGCATCTTCACGTCGAGCGTCGCCTCCACGCGCAGGCGACACCACGGCGCGTCGAGCTCCGAGAGGCCCAGCGTGCTCACCACGCGCATCACCCCGTCGGGCTGTAGCGCACCCACTGGAACCTCGGGCGGCACATCGAACTTGACGTGACGCTTCGTCGCCAGCGACGTCTCGTCTTGCAGAATCCGCTTCGCCCCCTGGTCGGCCTTCCCCATCGCGGTGCCTCCCTGAGTACGCCACGCGACGGAGGGCGTCGAGATTTCGCCCGCGACCATTCGTCACGACCGAAACGCCCCTCACCGCCAGTTCGCGCGAGAAAAGACCCCGAGCGTCAGCGAGGGGAAGCGACGGCGACCTCCGCGGCGACGTTCGCAAGAGTGCGCCGCTCCACCGCCCCCGAGACACTCCATCGAAACCTCGATGGGTCGCTCGGGGGGATGCTGAGAGAGCGGCGCATCACTCCCCGCGTGCTGAAGCACGCGGCAACATGCCCGTGATCGACTCGCGAAAAGCCCGCAGCGGGCTCCGTGATGGGGAGTCCGCGGAGCGGACTTCGAGTGCGTATCTCTCGCGCACGTTGCCGCGTGTTTCCAACACGCGGTCAGGGCGTGTCCCGGGCGCACCGGAAGCCGACGATGTCGTAGCGGTACGCGGGCGCGTAGAAGCCGCGCGACGCGGACCGGAGGGACGCCGCGACGCCGTAGTACCACGACCCACCGCGGACCACGCGGTCGCCGGTGGCACTGCTGTTGCATATCGGATTTGAGAGCAGCGCCCGGTTCCCACAAGGGTCCGCGCTCCCCGTGGCCGCGTACGCTGAATAGTTGTCGGCGGTCCACTCCCAGACGTTCCCAACAAGGTGCCAGACGCCGTCCCTCGACGCGCCTGCCACGAAGGCCGTGTCCTCCTCGACGCAGGTCGACGTGCGGGAGGATGGGAGACTCACACAAGCACGCGTGTAGTCCTCTGCGGATCCCCACGGAAACACACGCCCATCCGTCGAGCGCGCGGCAATCTCCCACTCCGCTTCGGTGGGAAGCCGCCCGCCGTCCCACACGCAGAACGCTTGTGCCGTGTACCAGTCCACACAGTTGATCGGGTGGCCCTCGCGCATCGCCGGGCTCATCGACCAGTTGCACCCTGAATACACCGTCAGCTCCGACTCTGCCTGGACAGGTCCCATCCAGGGCACCCGCACCGTCGTAGTCCCCGAACGATAGTCGACCCCACCCGAAGCAACTCCCGGATGTGCCGTCGGGTTCGCCTGCCAGAACTGTCGGAAGCGCCCCACCGTCACCTCGTAGCGGTCGAGCAGAAAGCCCCGCACGCTCACCCCCAACTGCGCCGTCGCAGCCCCATTCGCGGCGCCGTCGCCTCCCATCGTGAAGGTGCCGCCCGGCACGGCGACGAACCCGCATCCGGCGGGGGGCGGCGTCCCCGTGCAGCTCCGCTGAGCCGTGCCCGCAGAGGCGCAGAGACCACCGACACACAACTGGCTCACAGCACAGCGGAAGGCGCAGACGCCACAGTTCGTCGCGTCGGTGTTCACGTCCGTGCAGCGTGCTCCGCACATCTGCATCGGCGGAACGCAAACCGGGGGAACGTCCGCTCCCCCGCGATACCCCCACCCCGGCTCATGCGGAAACTCGCAGCCGCAAAACGCCGCGACGCACGCCACGATCACCCCACGATGTACCGCCGCTGCGATCATCGCCGCGAAGCTACGACAACGCCGCTGCGCGCGTCCACGCGGAAGGCACCGGGGTTCAGCGCCGAGCGCTTCACCGCCGGGCTGATGCAAGCTGCCGCACCGGACCTTGTCCGGCGCTACATCGAACAGACGAAAGCCCGTC
>JBPOHC010001144.1:0-4021 GCA_052035985.1 Myxococcota bacterium
CTCGAAGCGATCGTGAACGAGCTCGTCGCCGTCTGCGGCTGGGAGGAGATGGGGCGCGTCGTGAACGTCCGTTGCTTCACGCACGACCCGAGCGTGCGGTCGAGCCTCACGTTCCTGCGTCGCACGCCGTGGGCGCGGGCGAAGGTCGAGGCGCTCTACCTCGAGCGCTGCGTCTCGACGCCCTGACCGCGGCTCAACCCGTCGGCGACGCGCTCGCGCCGATGAGCGCGACGACCTCGTGCTTCGCCGCAGCGCGCGCCTTCGCGTCGGGAGACATCACCCGGTAGATCGCGTGGCGGTTGTCGTTCGTGTCGAACGCGACGCCGCGCATCGTGAGCAGGGCCTTCGCCGCGGCGTGGCGCACCATCATGTCGTCGGCGTCGAGGGCCTCGATGAGCCCGTTGCGCGCGTCATCGTGGTCGAACTCGCGGAGCGCCTCGGCGGCGGCGCGGCGCGTGGCGTCGATGGTCGAGTGCCGCAGCACGTCGAGCACCGCGTCGAGCCAGCGGGCGTCGGGCGAGAGGTGCCACAGGGCCGCGCACACGAGCACGAGCTTGAGCCCCTGCGAGCCGAGCGCTTCGCCGCGCGTCGACTGATAGAGCCGTTCGAGGCCCGGCTGCGCGCGCGTCGAGCGGAGCGCGTCGAGGCCGATCACGGCGCGCGAGTCGCCCACCGCGTCGAGGCGCGTGAGGAGCATCCCCTCGGCGCGGGCGCGCTCTTCGTCGCGTAGTGCTGTGAGCGCGCGCACGTCGAGGCCCTGCGTGACCGAGGCGCTCCTGTCGTCGACGAAGCTCTTGAAGAAGCGCTCATACTCGGGCGAGGCCATGCGGTTGCCTTTCAGTGTGCGGGGATGATCTGGACGTTCACGCCGCGCGCGCGGAGGATGGGCTCCTCGACGGAGCGGAAGATGTTGCCGGGGTTCTCGTTGCCCACGAACGCGCGCACCGGCTGACCTTCGAGCGGACCGCCGATGCCGTAGCGATCGGCGACGGAGTTGGCGTAGTTGCGCGAGGCGTCTTCCCAGAGCGGCCTGCGGTCGGCCCAGTCGACGTTGCCTGCGTTGGCGTTGTCCCACTCGCCGAGCGAGCGTCCGCCGGGCGTATCGTTGAGGGTCGAGGCGCCGGAGCGTTCCGCGGCGTCCCTGGCGCCCTCGCCGGTCCAGAACGCGGGGTCGTCCTTGGCCTTGAAATCGCCTTCTTTGACGGCCTTTCGCTGCTCTTCGAGCTCCTCCTCCTTCGTTTTCTTCTTCTTCTTCTCGTCGGGCTTCTTCTCCTTCTCGGTCACGCGGACGTTGCCTTCGCCCTCGTGCGGCGCCTTCTTCAAGACCTTGCGCCCCACGGTCCCGAGGGCCTTCGTGCCCGCCTTCGCGGCGGCGCCTCCGACGAGCATCGAGCCGATGTCCGTCGCCCCTCGCCCGATCGCCTGACCGAGACCGCCCTCGGCGTACGCCTGCTCGTAGCCGCCCTTGAACTCGTTCCACTCGTTCGAGACGCGGCCCTGCGTCCTCGCCCACGCGTCGGAGTCGAAGGGCGACCGCACGGCGTCACCGACCGCCGAAGCCGTGCCTCTCGCGCTGTCTGCGAGCGCGCCCCTCGCGGCCGCCGTGGCCTCGGGCGTGGCGGTGAGCCCCGTCGCGTCCCAGAGCGTCTTGCCCGTGTCCTTGAGCCCTCCGAGGATCTCTCCGCCGCGGTCGGTCACGCCCTTCACGAAGCCGCCTTCGGGCTTCGGCGCGGCCTCCGTCGGGGGGTTTGCTTCCTTGGGAGGCTCGCCGTTCTCGTCGGGCTTTCCCCGGGGTTTGCCGTCTTTCTGATAGACGACCTTGCCGGTGGTGTTGCCCGTGTTCATCAAGAACGGATCGGTGTGCCGCACGACGGGCTTTCCCTCGGCGTTGACCGAGGGGCTCCAGCCCGTGGGCTCGCACACGCCTCCGCCCGCGTGCGTGCCTGACTTCACGCCGAGGCCCGCGCCGCCCTCGTCGCCCTGCACGCCCTGAATTCGACTGATCTGCGTGAAGGTCGGCACCGACGTGGAGTTCACCGTCGTGGCCACGTTGAAGGCCGGACTGAACTTCGCGACGATGGGATAGGGCACCGGCGCGACGGGCGACTTGCACACGTCGGGGCGCGTGTAGACCACCAGCGCCTCGTCGATCTTGCGCGTCCCTTCGAGCGTCTCACCGCCCACGGGTCACCTCCGAACGGGTCGAGCGGGCCATGCGCGCCTCGACCTCGCGCACCTCGGGACTTGCGGGTAACGCGAGGCGCCACACGAGCGAGACGAGGTCGCGCTCGGCGTCGACGATGAGCGTGTCGAGCTTCATCGGCAGCGGCGCCGCGGGCGCGCCTTCGTAGTGCACGAGCGCGTACACGTACACGTCGGGGAGCTCGAAGCGCCGCGGTCCGTCGTGGTGCATCCCGAAGAGCTCGACGGGCTCATTTCCGCGGAGCCACGGGCGCACGGTGAGGTCGGGGTGCGCGCCGTTCCAGTAGTTGAAATCGAAGTCGGGCGGGAGCGCGGGCCACGTGTTCGCGAGCCACGCGTCGTCGTAGGAGCCTGCGCGCGCGAGCCTCGGCTGCCACGCGCGACCGATGACCCCGAGCCCCCGCGGCGCATACGCGCGACCGAGCTCGATCACGGGCTCCTCGGGCGACTCGATCTGCGGAGCCTCCACGCGATCAACGCCGTCGAGCGAGCGACGCCCGAGATGACCGACGCCCACGGGGTTCTGCGCGAGCTTGTCGTCGCCACCACCTCCGAACGCGAGCTCGTAGCGCAATGGAACCGACGCGCATGGCTGCGGCGCGGAGAGCTTCCACCCCGAGGCGCGCTCCCACGCGCGAGGGCCCGTGACGCGCACGGAGGCGGTGTGATCGCCGACGCGTACACCCGCGAACCAAGAGGGCGTCGGAACGCCTCCTGGCGAGCGCGCGTCGCCGACGACGATCACGTCGCAGCGGGGCTTGAAGGGCGCGAGGTCGCTCTCTTCGCGCGGGCTCGACGCGCCGGGCTCGCCGTAGAACGCGTCGGCCATCACGAGCGGCAGTTGTTCGGGCGCCATCTTCGCGCGCCCCTCGCGAGGGAGGAGCCACGTCCCTCTCAGCACGATGACGTGGAAGGGCTCGTCGTCGACGGCGCGCCCCTCGAACGCCAGCGCGGGACACGGCGTGTGATTGATGAGGCGCACGGCCCGACGATACGCAGCGAGCGCCCCCGCCGTGAAGTGGGGACAAGCCCGCGATGCGACACAGTTGAAGGGGCTCTCAGCGCTCGGTCTCGGCGATGAGCGCGAGGATCTTCGGGGTCTCGGGCTCGCCCTTCATGTAGTCGACGGCTTCGAGCCAGCCGACGCGCTTGAGGCTTCGCACCATGACCTTTCCGCTGTCGGGGTAGACGCACACCTCGTCGGGGTCGTTGAGTCCCACGGCCAGGTACACGAGGTCTTCGTCGTAGGGGTTCGCGATCTGATGCGCGACGCCGGTGCCCGCGGGGCACGACACGCAGTCGCCCGCGCGGAGCGGGGTGAGCTTGTCGCCGTAGCGCAAGACGCCGCGGCCCGAGAGCACGAAGAAGATCTCGTCCTCGCGCTGGTGGGCGTGAAAGGGGCAGGCCGTGCGGCCCTTCTCGACGCGGGTGACGTTGGCGCCGAGGCGTCCTTTGCGGGTGTCGAGCGCGGGGGTGAGCGGCTTGTAGGGAGCGCCCCAGTGCGGCGCGTCGGGTTGGCCGATCTCGGTCACGTCGGCGACGTTGACGACGATCGGCGGAGCGGGTGTCTGCGCGGATTCGGTCATGCGCGCGAGGCTACGACGAGCCGCGGGTCGAGGGCGCGCTCACCCCTCGCGTGGCGGATACTATTCGAAGACGAGCGCGGCGCCGTCGTCGAGGCTGATCGCGACGCCCGGCCGACACCTGCGCCTGATGGCCTCGCAGCACGAGCGGCTCGGTGCCCTCGGGGGGCCCCGCCGGTCGACGCGCCACGCGGTGACCTCGAGCGCGCCGCGAGGGCGTCGCGATCCATGTCGAC
>JBPOHC010000806.1:0-3912 GCA_052035985.1 Myxococcota bacterium
CTCCGCTCCGGGGCCTTCGCGTCCTGCGCCCGCCGCGCCCTCGGCGCCGAGTCTGGTGATGCCCGACCGTACGCGAGGCGATGCGCTCGGACTGCTCGACGCGGGGGCGACAACCGACGCCAGCGCCGCGCAACCGGCTGCGATGGGCAGCGTGAGGATCATCGCGGAGCCCTGGGGAACGATCTCAGTCGACGGGGCACCCCCTCGTGAAAGCGGTGCGACGCTTCTTCTCCCCGTCGGGAGGCACCGCATCCGCGCGGTGATCCAGAGCCGCGTCATCGTCACTCGCACTGTGACCGTCCGCGCAGGCACCAACCCCACCGTCAGAATGGAGCCTCCCGCGGACTACGCGATGTGAAGGGCGCGGTCCTCACGTTGCGGAGGCATGCGTAGAGCTCCGGGGCGATCGGGGTTCGGTCACCGTGCGTGAAGAACTTGGGGAAGCGTGGCGAGCAGCTTCCACCGCGACCAAGACGGCGCGATGGTCTGCGCATGCTCAACGTCGAGATTCCGCGCCGAGGCGACGTGCTCGTGGTCGAAGACGAGCCGATGCTCCTCGACATGCTGCAGCGGATCCTCGACCACGCGGGGTTTCGATCGACGCTCGCGCGTGACGCGAACGAGGCCTTCGCGGGCCTGGCCTCTCACGGCTCGACGTTCTGCGCCGCGTACCTCGACCTGACGCTCCCCGGCGTCTCGGGCGCGCAGGTCCTCGCGAGGCTGCGCGCGGAGCACCCGACGCTTCCCGTGGTGCTCTCGTCGGGACATGACTATCGAACGATCCCGTCCGAGGTCCGCGCGATGGCGACGGTGCTGCTCCCGAAGCCGTACGAGATGGGCGAGCTCCTCCGCGCGTTCGACGCCGCCGTAGGCGCCAACTGCGGCGGTTGACCGTCGCCGCGTCTCGGTGCGACGCTGCGCCCGTGATCGCGGCCCGTCATCCCCCCGACGCGCCGCACCAGATCACCGTCGCCTCGGGGTCGCTCCCGGGGCGCCGCTATGCCTCGACGGCCACCACGCGCCCGGCGCAGCCCTGCGCCGCCACCGCTGTCGTTCAGGCTCGCAGTTCCACCAACCCCTGCCGAAGAATGTCCCCCGGCCGCTGGTCGCGGCCGCACTGTGCATCGTATCAGTATGGGGCTGATGAACTCAGCGATCTTTCGCGGTGGTGATGTCGCCCGTGTAGCCTTCAGCTTCATGGGGAATCAACCGTACACGCCTACGACCAGGGCACTGAGAGTGAACTTCTACCACCTCAAGTCGGAGTCGAAGTTCGACGAGTGTCTGGGGCAGATCGCGCAGAAGGACTTCGAGTTGCGCACCGTTGAGATGCGCGGAATGCGCTACCGCATGCGGGAGGTGACTGCACTGAAGAGGGGCCAATTCGTCGCAGAATTTCGCAAGCTGCGCACGAAGGCAAGCGGAGAGGTGCCGCGGAAGGAGCACCTCAAGAGCGGGGAGGAGGAGGAGTTCAACCTCGGCGCAGAAGAGGCGTTCGCGGAATGCACGGCGGGCGTCTCACCGAAGACCGGCCAGCCGGGTCATCCGGTCAGTGCGAGGAGCGGCGGTTTGGGCCTTCGATTGCCGAGCCTCCCACGCCCGGGGAGCTTGATGCGTTGGCAGAGGTACTCGATCAGGTTCCCCGGCTTGCGACCGAACAAGCGCTCCGCGGCGGTGGTGCCGTCGGCCCGCGTGATGACGTAGTTGCGTACGACCAGACGGGCGGTGCGAAAGGCGTCCGAGAGCGTGTGGCGCTGATGTTGGCAGAGCGAGTCCTGCCCGTTGTGACCCTCCAGCGCCGAGGTCGAGCGCGGGAACAGCAGCACGCACACCTGCACCACCGCCAGCACTCGCCGCTGCCGCTCGGCCTCCCACCCCTGCCACGGGCTCGTCGTCGACTGAAGCTCCGCGCGCAGCCGCGCCCACAGCGCGCGAAGCGACGCACGCTCGGCGGCGTCACGCGCCAGCCCGATGCGGCGCTGGATGTACAGCGCGGGCACCAACGCACGCTCGACCCACGCCCCGTCCGCCGCGGGCAGCGACAGCGACGCGACCTGACGGTGCACCTCCCGGTGCCACCACGCCACCATCGCCGCGAGCCCGTCGAGCTGGACGAACAGGCCATTGAGCGCCCGGATCACGCGCCCACCGAGCGACGCTCGCGCCGCCTGCGCGCACAGCTCTTCGGCGGCCTCCTGCAACCGCTCGCGCGCCTCCTCGGCGCTCACCGCCTCGCCGGTCGCCAGATCCACGGGGTGGTACGCGTCGCCCAGCTCGCGGATCGACGCCGTCATCGCCTCGCGCTCGGCCTTCATCGTGGCCGCGTGTTGCTCCGCCTCGCGCAGTGCGTGAGTCGCCGCGGCGTCGCGGGCCTCCCACTTGATCGGGCGCCCCGGCCCGCGCGGCGTCACCCGAGCCAGCTCGCGCGCGTCGCGGACGGCGGCCAGCTCCTGTCGGCGTTGCTGCACCGCCACCTGCGCGCGTCGCTCACGATGCGCCATCGGTCGCGCGGTGGTCTTGCAGAGGGCGTGCTGAAGGTGGAACACGTCGGGGCCCGCGGGGACTTCGAGCCCCGCGGCGCAGGTGTCGAACGCGCGGGCGCCGTCGCGCGTGATGGCGCGCAGGCACACGTCGTAGCCCTCGAGGCTCTGGTGCACCGCGGCCTCCCAGGTCGCGCCGTCGCGCGTGTCGCTCATGCGCTCGCCGAACACGAAGCCCGACACCACGTCCATCAGGCCCAGCAGGATCTTGTCCCAGTGGAAGTTCTCGTCGACCGCGAGCACCACGTCGCGGCGTGGCATGTCGGGGGCGAGACGCTCGAACTGCTGCCGCTCCCACGCGCCGACGTGTGCGAGGACCTGGGCGAAGACGCGGCGCAGGGTCGTGGGCGAGGAGGCGACATAGCGTCGCAGGTGCATCGCCTCGAAGCACTCTGCGACGCGCTCGACGCTGCACCCTCCGCGCAACACGAGGATCACGAGCAGCACCACCATGAGGCGCAGGGTGAATGCGAGGCCCCCGTCGGACTCGAAGAAGGGCTGCCACGCGCGGGGCATCCCATCGTCGTGCGCGGCGCGGAGCTGGTCTTGAAGCGTCGAGCGGGGCTGTTGGGTCTGCGCGGCGAACGACCGGATGCTCGTGCCGCGCTCACGTCGGGCCTGCTCCAGATCGAGGATCGTGCAGGCGATGGCGGCGCGGTCCAGACGAGGGCACGTAGGGGATTGCGGCGCCGCGGGCGCTGCGGCACGTTCGGTCGGCACGGTGGGCCTCTGGGGGCAGGCTGTGATTCGCAACCCTCCCGCTACCGGAACCCACCGTGTCTTCAAGCCCCCCGGAGCTCTGGGCCCGCTGTACCTGCGCGAATGTTCAACATGGCCGGACTACGGCGAGACGCCGCACGGCGATCCTCTACGACCCCGTGTCGAGGTGCCTGCTGGTTCAGGATTCCGACCACGCGATGGAGGTCAGCTCCGTCGTGGCGTGTGTGGAGCGATCGTGCGCTCTCACGCCCGGCGCATTCAAAGTCGAGCCCGTGTGGAATGAAGGTTTTCTCGATCAAGTCCAGCGGTCGGGCCACATCTCGAGCTTCGAGTTGAAGCTCTCCCATGACCCTCTGTGGCTCATTCAGAAGTCCGGCCAAGAGGTGCCCATCGATCCGTCGGTGGAGCTCCTGCGAGAGCTGGGCGCTCAGGATCTGGTGCTCAGGGTTTCAATCGAGCGCAGGAAGGGTGGCTCGCTTTCGCTGGCAGGCATCTCGAACATGATGACGCGTTGGCTCGCGCGCCGAGCCGACGGAGTTGCGAGCGTCGACTCCGCGAAGATCAACGTCACGCGCGGCAGCGCCGGCAAGTGGCTCGACTTGTTCAAGCACCGCGTGACCGACACCGAGAAGGTCGAGCTCACGGCCTCGGG
>JBPOHC010001120.1:0-3293 GCA_052035985.1 Myxococcota bacterium
GTGTTCCGGTGACGCCTGCGGCGCGTGACGCGGTGATGGTGCGGCGGCTCAAGCGCGACCTGCGCTCGCTTGGGAGCGGTCAGTTTCCCGAGCGCAAGGTCGTCGAGCTCGCGATCGAACACCGCGACGGTCAGGCGTTTCTGCGCGGCGAGGCAGAGCCCACCGCGCTCGGCGCTGCGAGCGACGCGGCCGTGGTGCTCTCGCACAAGCTCGCGGAGTACACGGCGCTCGTGCGTCCCTCGAAGGGGCCGGGGCGGCTGGTCTTCGTCAACCTCCAGAAGCGGCTCTTGTCGAGCGTCGAAGCCTTCGCGCGCACGCTGCGACTGCACGCTCGCGCCGTCGGAAAGGGCGGCGCCGCGCACGAGTCCAACCTCGACGACGACGAGGACCTCGACGACGACACGCGCGAAGAGCTCGAAGGCGCCACCGACGAGGGACGCTCTCGCACGCTCCCGGTGGTGACAGGCCGCGCGAAGGAGCTGCTCGACGCGATGCTCGCCCTCTCGTCAGCCCACCTCGACGAGGCCGACGGTCGTGTGCTCGCCCTGCTCGCTTGGATGCGCGCCAACCAGTGCGCGGGCCTCGGGCTCGATGCGAAGCGCGCGAAGGGCGCCGCGTGGAGCGATCGTCGCGTGCTCATCTTCACGGAGTACGGTGACACCAAGCGCTGGCTGGTGAACCTGCTCCAGTCGCTCGCCGAGACCACCGACCGGGGACGCGAGCGCGTGATGCAGTTCCACGGCGGCATGAGCGACGAGGCTCGCGAGGAGGTGCAGCGCGCGTTCAACAGCGCGCCCGGTGAGCACCCCGTCCGCATCCTCGTGGCGACCGACGCGGCGCGCGAGGGCGTCAACCTCCAGGGCCACTGCGCCGACCTCTTTCACATCGACATCCCGTGGAACCCCGCGCGCATGGAGCAGCGCAACGGACGCATCGACCGCACGCTCCAGCCCGCTCCCGTCGTGAGCTGCCACTACTTCGTGCTGCCGCAGCGCGCCGAAGATCAGGTGCTCCGCACGCTCGTGAAGAAGGTTGAGCGCATTCAAGACGAGCTCGGCTCCCTCTCGGCCGTCGTCATGGATCGCCTCGCCGACGCCCTCTCCACGGGCATCGACGACAAGGCCACCGCGCGCATCGAGAGCGCCACGCAGCTCGGGATGTTCGGCGAGACGACGAAGCGCGAGCTCGACGCCGACCGCATCACCGTCGAGCGCCTCAAGCTCGACATCGATCAGGCGGGCAGGCTCCTCAACGAATCGCAGAAGGTCATGGAGTTCGACCCCGCGCTCCTCCGCGACGCGATCAACGTCGGCTGTGAGCTCGCGGGCGCTGCGAACCTCTCGCCCGCTGCTGCGGTGAAGTCGGAGCCGGGCCTCGCGCTCTGGTCGATGCCCTCGATGCCCGAGAGCTGGCAGTCGACGCTCGACACGCTGCGCCCGCCGCGCGCGAAGGACGAGGCGCCGTGGGAGTGGCGGAGGCGTCCGCTCGTCCCCGTGTGCTTCAACGCGCCGTCGCGCATCAACTCGGGCGTCGCGCACCTTCATCTGTCGCACCCGGTGGTGCAGCGCATCCTGGGGCGCTTTCTCGCGCAGGGGTGGTCGTCGCACGACCTCTCGCGCGTCACGGTGGTGCGCAATCCCCACGACGGCATCGCGAGGGTCATCGCCTTCGGGCGACTCTCGCTCTTCGGCGCCGGGGCCACGCGCCTCCACGACCAGCTCGTGAGCGTCGCCGCGCCGTGGAACGAGAGCGGCGGAGGCAACCACCTCCGTCCCTTCGCCGAAGACGCGGACCGAAAAGCCCTCGATCGATTGGAGCAGCTCCTCGCGGCGGCTCCTACCCTCGAAGGCATCGACGCGAAGGTGCAGGAGCGCCTCGTGAAGAGCGCGGCGGGTGACTTCGCTGCGCTGTGGTCACACGTCGAGCACGAGGCCGACGCCGTCGCCCACGACGCCGAGCAGATGCTCACGCGACGCGGGCAGACCGAGGCCGACGCGCTGCGACGCATCCTCGAAGCGCAGCGCACGGCCATTCGCGATGAGCTCAAGGGAACGCAGCTCCCGCTCTTCGGTGACGGTGACGTCGCGCAGAAGGAGCAGTGGGATCAGGACCGCAAGTGGATGGAGCGCAGGCTCGAACGGCTCGCGAAGGAGATCGAGACCGAGCCCGCAGAGCTGCCCGAGCTCTATCGCGTGGCAACGAGGAAGCTGGAGCCGGTCGGGATGGTCTATCTCTGGCCGGGGACGAGGTGAGCGCGGTGACCGTGCGCGCGATCACCAACAAGACGACGCACCTCGGACGCGCGGGCGAGTTCGCGGCGATGTCCGAGATCCTCGCGCGCGGCTGGAACGTCGCCATTCCCGAGGTCGACGTCGGCAGCGACGTGTTCGTCGCGCAAGACGACGGCACGCGGCTGACGCGGGTGCAGGTGAAGACGACGCACGCTCGCCGCGTGGGCGATCAGTGGGTGTCCGAGACCGTCAAGGTGCCGTATCCGCAGCTCATGCGCGAGGGCGACGAGGTTCCGTTGCTCTACGTGTTCACGGCGAGGGTCGAGCGCGGATGGGAGTTCGTGGTCATTCCGCAGGCAGACCTGCGCGACGTGTGGCGCCGCTTCGAACGAACGCGCGATGCGGTCGCAGGCTCAGGGCGACGCCCTCCCGGTCGACCACGAAAGAACCCGGCGGAGCCACGCGAGGCCGCCGCGTTCGAACTCGCGTTCTCGACCGACGAGGTGATCGGCCCCGGCGGACAGAGCCTCCGCGCGTGGCGCAACGGCTGGGACTGCTTCGAGCTGCTGATGCTCTCGGACGACGCTACGCAGAGCGCCACAGAACCTGGTCGGTCTTCGAATCCTGAACCTCCACGCCGCCGAGCCGGTCGAGATCGTCGAGGCCCAGGCTCGTCAGGAGCGGGATGACGTGCTGGTAGACCGATCCGAACGCCGCTTCGAATGGCTGCTTGAGATCGAGCGCGATCGTCACGCGACGCGGCAGCGCGCGCGCTGCGCCTGCGCCGATCACAGCCTCGAGCGCGTCTCGACTCTCGATGTCGAGCGAGAACGTGTACGAGTCGAATCCCTTCGTCGCGTACAGCACGATCGGCGCGTCGGCGTGGGGCTCATCGTGTGCGAGCGCGGTCATGCGAGCGAGTCTGCCAGCGCACCCTGGTCGAAGCAATCGCGCTCTCCCCTCGCGATCGCGTAACGTCCTGCGGGATCTTCCCACCATCCCTGATGAGCTCCAACGACCTCGAATCCCGCTTCCACGCCGAATGGCTCGGGCTCGTGCAGC
>JBPOHC010000003.1:0-4471 GCA_052035985.1 Myxococcota bacterium
GCGCCGCGCGCGAAGATCACGTCGCACACGTAGCGACGGAGCCACGCGGGGTCGGTCTTGCGCAGCGCCTCGAACACGACGGCCTCGGAGGGCGAGGCGAGGTTCGTGAGGTCGTAGAGGTTGATGAAGGGCTCCGCGCGCGGCGCGCAGCGCGGGTCTCGCTCGATCGCGAGCACGGCGAGGCTGTTCACGATCATCTCGGCGTCGGGGCGGTTGCGCGCGCGCGTCGCCCCGGCGGCGCGGAGCATGTCGTCGGTGCTCCACCGCGCGCTCACGACGCGCAGCGTGTCGAGCTGCATCTGAAAGCCGCAGACCTCCTCGGGGGTCATCGCGCGCGCCGCGATGGGGAGCAGGTCCGCCGACGGATAGAGCGGATGGACGTTGCGATCGCCCGCCACGGCGGTGTGCGCGGCGAGGTCCTCGCGGTGGGCCGCCGCGAGGTCGTCGCTGAGCGCGGGGCCGAAGACGCGCGCGCAGGTCTCCGCGAGCGCGGCGCGTCGGGCCTCCACGGGGAACGCGACGCGCGTGACGGCGTCGCCCGAGACCGCGTGCCCGAGGGTGAGCGCGGCGCCTCCGCACATCTCTCGCGCGAGGCGAGCGCGCGTCTCGGGCGAGGCCCCGCCCTCGCGGACACCGGCCTCGGCGTGGCACAGCTCGACGACCCTGCGGATCATCTCGCGCGGGCTGTCGACGAGCGCGTCGAGCGCGTGGGGCTCGATCCGAAGGGCGCGCGCCGCGAGCACCGAGAACATCGAGTAGTTGTAGAGGAGCGAGTCGCACCCCTCAGGCAGCGCAGCGAGGAGCCCCGACGCGAAGCGAGGGAGGAGCTGATCGCACACCATCGCGCCGAGGTACCACGCGCCCGCGAGGGGAAAGCTCCCGGCGTCGACGGCGGCGTTGAGGGCCTCCCAGGTGCCGGGCTTGTCGAACACGGGCTTGAGCGAGGCGTAGCGGCTCGCGACGGCCTTCTCGCCGACCGCCTTCCACGATGCGATGAGCCGGGCGTTGTAGGGCAGCGAGGGCTTCGGCGCGGCGGCCTTCTTCTTCGTCGTCACGGCGCGCGAAGGTACACCAGCGCGCGCGGCGCTTCACGCGACCGCTCAGTCCCTCGCGTCACCGCGGAGCACCACGACCGTTCCCCGCGAAAGCCCCCTCACCTCGACCCTCCGCGCGTCTGCGATCCCCAGCCGCACGGGACGGTCTTCGAACCACAGCCCCGCGTACCTGGGCGTTCGCACGAGGGCGCGACCGTCGAGCACGCGCACCGCCTCGCGAGGCAGCGTCGTGGGGACCTCACGCGGCGCGAACGAGAGGTGCGCGTCGAGGCGCTGACCGATCGCGAGGTTCGCCCCACCCGAGAGCGTGATCCACGCCATTCGAATCACGCCGTCGGCGCGCACGCGAACGTCTTCAACCCCGACGCGGCGTCGTTCGAGCCTCGGGCTCACGCGCGCGACGGTGCCCTCTGCGAGGCGATCGTCGCTGCCCACGAGCGTCACGAAGACGTTCATTCCGACGGTCACGCGCGGCGCGTCGAGCTCCTCGATCTCGGCGCGCACCTCGACGCGCGAAGGGTCGGCGACGTCGAAGAGCGCCTCCGTCGACGGGAGCGACACGGTGTCGCCGGGATCGATGCGTCGCGCGAGCACCGCGCCCGCGATGGGCGCCACGATGCGCGTGCGCGCGAGGTCTCTGCGCGCGAGCTCCACCGACGCCGAGGCCGCGTCGACGCGCGCCCTCGCGGCCCGCACGTCCACGTCTCGACCGCCGCGGATCATCATGCGAACGCGCGCCTCGGCCATGTGAACGCGCTCCATCGCAACGGACGCGAGCGACTGCGCCGACGTGGCCTCGGCCTCCGCGCCCGCGCCCGAACCGCGCAACCGCTCGGCGCGCGCGGCCCTGTCTCTCGCGAGCTCGTACTCTCTCCGCGCAGCCGCGGCTTCGGCCTCTGCGAGCGCGCGATCCTCGGGACGCGCAGGAGCAGCGACGGACGCGGCGTTGGCGTCGAGCGCGCTCCGCTCGGCCTGTCGTCGCTGCACCTCGGCCTGAAACGACTCGGCCTCGATCTCCGCGAGGAGCTGCCCCTCCTCGACGCGGTCTCCCTCGCGAACGAGCACGCGGAGCACGCGACCCTCGGCCCGCGCGCGCACCTCGGCGACGCCCTCCGTCGAGACCACCTCGGCCCGCGCGACGAGGCGCTCGGTGAGCGACGCGGGCGCGACGCGCGTGGTCGGCCTGCGCGCGTTGTTGGCGACCGCCACGCCGCCGAGGCCCACGGCGACGGTGAGCGCGGCGGCGACGATCCATCGCGTCTTCATGCGTGACCTCCCGATCGATCGGCGGTGATGAGCCCGTCTTCGATCTCGATGATGCGATCGGCGAAGCGCTCCATGCGGTGATCGTGCGTGACGATGAGCACGCCGCGGCGCGCGTCGACGAGGCCCCGGAGAATCTCCATCACGGCCATCCCCGTGGCCGAGTCGAGCGCGGCGGTGATCTCGTCGCCGAGCACGAGCCTCGGGTCACCCGCGATGGCCCGCGCGATCGCCACGCGCTGCTTCTGCCCGCCCGAGAGCTCGCCGGGGCGATGATGCAGTCGCGTCGCGAGGCCCACGTGCTCGAGCGCGCGCTTCGCCATGTCGCGCGCCTCACCGATGGAGCGCCCTTGCAGCGCGAGCACCTCGGCCACGTTGTCGAGCGCCGTCAGCGCGGGGAAGAGGTTGTACGTCTGGAACACGAAGCCGAGGTTCCTCCGTCGCACGCGCGCGGCCTCGGCGTCGGGGAGCGACGAGATGGGCACGCCGCAGAGCTCGACGTCCCCCGTGGTCGGTCTCAAGAGCCCCGCGAGGATCGAGAGCAGCGTGGTCTTTCCCGAGCCCGACGGCCCCATGAGCAGGCTCAGCTCGCCCGCCCGAATCTCGAGGGTGATCCCGTGGAGCACGGGCACCGCGAGGTCGCCCTCGCCGTAGGAGCGAGTGACGTCCTTCGCGCGCACGAGCGCGTCGGCGCTCACTTGAACACCTCGGCGGCCTCGAGCTGAAGCACCGCGCGCACGCTCCACAGGCTCGCGACGAAGCACATGAGCAGCACCGCGCCGAGGCCCACCGCGAGCACCGGCGGCGAGAACAGCACCACGAGCCCCTGCCCCGCGATCCCGACGCGTATGAGAAGCGACTGAAGCAGCCCGATGCCTCCGCCCACGAAGGCCAGCAGGCCCGCCTGCCACGCGACGAAGCCGACGATCTCCCAATCCGACGCGCCGAGCGCCTTGAGCGTGGCGAGCTCGCGCATGTGCTCGCGGGTCACGGCGTAGAGCGTCTGCCCCACGATCACCACGCCCACGACGAGCCCGAGAATGGCCGTGAAGGCCAGCGCAGAGCCCGCGCCCGAGCCGTTGACCCAGTGGTCCTCCGTCGACTGGATGAAGGCCGCGGTGGTGACCGCGTCGAGGTCCGCGTGGCGTCGCACGTGGCGCACGACATCGTCGGCGCAGCGCGGGTCTTTGAGGTCGACGACCCAGTAGCTCGCGCGGTCGTCGCCGAGGTGAAGGAGCCGCCGCGCGCTCTCGATCTCGATGAAGAGAAAGGGCACGAGCGTGAACGAGCGCATCCCCTCGGTGGTGGCGGCGATGTGCACGGTCTGACCGGCGACCTCGAGGCTCGACCCGATGGGCTCCCCCTCGATCTGGAGCTTGCCGAGGTCGAGGTTGTCGACGGCCGCGCGCATCGGCGCGTGGAGGTCCTGCGGGAGCCCACGGTGAAAGGTCCACGGCACGATGGGGTCTTCGCCGCGCTCGTAACCGACGACCGTCACGGCGTCGGGGGTGCCGCGGGGCTTACGCATCCCGACGAAGGTGTAGACCATCGCGCGCACGCGTCGGACGCAGGGGTGCGAGCTCACGGCCGAGCGCGCGGCGCCGCTCATGGGCTCGCTGTTGTCGATCACCTCGATGCCGCGGGGCATCACCCAGAGGTCGCCGCCCGTGCGCTTGATGATCCCCGAGGCCATGGAGAGAAAGCCCGCGTAGAGGCCCATCTGCACGAGCACGAGCGAGGCCGCGAAGGCCACGCCCGCGAGGGCCGCGAGGAACTTCCCGCGGTCATGGAGGAGGGATTGAATCGCGATCCGACGCACTGGAGGGGCTCACCGCGGCTTCGAGAGAGGAGCGCGGCGCATCCTACACGGGCCCCTCAGTCGAGCGAGAGCGCGCGACGAAAGGCCGTGGTCGTGTGGGGGGCGCGCACGGCGTCGGCGTCGGCCACGAGGCGCGTGAGGGCGCGCACCATCAGCCTCGCCTGTCGCGCGTCGGAGTCCGTGGTCGAAGGCACCTCCGCGAGCCTGCGCGCCGCGGCGAGGGCCTCGGGGAAGCGCCCTCCCTGCGAGGTCATCTCGACGAGGAGGCGCGTCGCATCGACGCTCTCTTGATGATCCCTCAACACGGCGAGGGCGTCGTCGAGGGCGCCGAGGG
>JBPOHC010000683.1:0-7898 GCA_052035985.1 Myxococcota bacterium
TGTCGCACCGACGGCGACTGCGGCGCCGGCCTCGCCTGCTGCACGCTCACCGGACGCTGCTACGACTCGCGCTGCCTCGCGTGCTGCATGCCCCCGCCGCCCGACGCGGGCGTCGGCTGCGCTTCGAACGCCGACTGCGCCGCGACGCAGTACTGCGCGGGCACCGGCTGCGGGACGCGCGGCACCTGCGCGGCGCGCCCCGAGATCTGCACCTCGCTCTACGCCCCCGTGTGCGGCTGCGACGGTCGTACGTACTCGAACGATTGCGTCGCCGCTTCGGGCGGAGCGCGCGTCGCCTCGACCGGTTCGTGCCCCACCGTCGACGCGGGCGTCGACGCGGGCGTCACGACCTGCACCTCGGACCGCGACTGCGCCGCGGGTCAGTCGTGCTGCGGCTTCACCGGGCGCTGCTACCCCTCGGCGTGCCTCTCGTGCTGCATGTTCCCGCCGACGGATTCGGGCGTGGTCGACGCGGGCGTGTCGGTCTGCGCGGCCATCCTCTGCGGCCCTGGGACCTACTGCTGCGAGGCCGCGCGCGCGTGCATCCCCATCGGCGCGGCGTGCATCACCACGCCGCCCGACGCGGGCGTCGTCGACTCGGGCGTCATCGACGCGGGCGGGCGGAGCTGCCTCACGGCCTCGGAGTGCGGCGCTGCCCAGGAGTGCGTGTACCCGTCGAGCGCGTGCGCGCGCAGCGGCGTGTGCATGGCCGCCATCGCGTGCCTGCGCCCCGAGACCTTCTGCTCGTGCACGGGCGTGACCTACCAGGGATGCCGCCCCGACCGCGCGACGCAGTCGGTCGGCGCGTGCGGCACCATCACCCCCGACGCGGGCGTCGTCGACTCGGGCGTCACCACCTGCCGCGTCGACAGCGACTGCGGCGCGGGCATGGCCTGCTGCGGCTCCACCGGGCGCTGCTACGACACGCGCTGCCTCGCGTGCTGCATGTTCGCGCCGCCCGACGCGGGCTCCGCGGGCTGCACCTCCAACGCGCAGTGCGCCGCCACGCAGTACTGCGCGGGCACGGGCTGCGGCACCGTCGGCACCTGCGCGACGCGCCCTGAGATCTGCACCACGCTCTACGCCCCCGTGTGCGGCTGCGACGGTCGTACGTACTCGAACGAGTGCGTCGCCTCCGCCGGAGGCGCCCGCGTCGCGTCACGCGGCGTCTGTCCGTGACCGTGATTCTGTCTCCCTCCCCGCCTCGCTGACCCTTCGCAATCTACTCACCAACATCGCCGCGAGTGCGCGTTCGCGCACGAGAGTGCCGTTAGAATTGCGCCTCGGAGTGGTGCCCGTGTCCCACCCGGAGGGGCCTCGTCCGGCGTCGAGCTCGACCGTGACGCGTTTCACGACATTCTCGATTCAGCCTTGTGCGTCGAGGTTTTGACGCGGGGCGTCGACCGTGGCCAGAGCGTGTCATGTTCCGGGTCGCGGCACGTCCCGCCACCGACGACACACCACCGACGCAGGCGAGCGCAGCTCGGCGCGAGTTTCGCTGAGAGAGCCTCTCGCCCCGTCTCTGAGGTACGAATGATCAACGCGCAGCAACTCCGCGCTACCGAGCAGTTCACCAGCTTCACCGACGCCGATTTCGAGATGCTCCTCGGCGCGACGACCACCCGCACCTTCTCACCAGGGGAGTGCCTCTTCGTTCAGGGTCGTCCGGCGACCTCTTGCTTCATCGTCGCGTCTGGGGTCGTTGAGATCCTGCGGGAGAGCGACGGCGAGAGGCGGCTCATCACGCGCTTGTCGGCGGGTTCGATCGCGGGCCAGCTCTCGCTCGTCGAGCACATGCACGCGCCTCACAGCGCGACGCTGCGCGCGATGACCGAGGTGACCGCGCTCGAGCTCCAGCGCGACGTGTTCGACATGCTCCTCAACGCCTCGAGCCCGCTCGCGTACCACTTTCAGATCGAGATCGCGATCGCCACGGGGCGGCAGCTCCGCGACGCGAACCGACGCCTCGCCGCGCTGCTCGAAGGCCAGGCGTCGCTCGGGCCCCGAGACCTCGAAGACGAGTTCGACGCGCCCTTCGTCCCCATCGACGTGATCGAGATCACGCCGCCGGAGCGCGTCGGCGGCATCAGCGCGTGGCATTGAGCCTCCCGTCGGGCGGAGCGCCGGCCTCAGCGGATCGCGCGGAGGTCTTCGCGCGCGACGCGTGAGAACACGGGCGGACGTCCGATGGGCGCCTCGACGGTGACCTCCGCGGGGCCCATGAAGCTGCGCGTCGGGTCCCACACGTCGAACCACGGTCCGCGGGGGAGGTACACGCGCCGCGAGGTCGCTCCCTGAGAGACCACGGGCGCTACGAGCAGGTCGTCGCCGAGCATGTACTCGTCGCGCACGTCGTAGCCCCGAGGCTCATCGGGAAAGGCCAGCCCGAGCGCCCTCACGATGGGCATCCCCGTGGCGCGGTGGGCCTCTCCGAGGGCCGCGATGCGGGGCGCGAGCGCCCTGTGAATCCTGGCGAAGCGAACGAAGTGGGCCCGCGTCTCGTCGTCACGATCCCACGACCAGTTCTCCGCGCGACGGAGGCCCTCGTGGGTTCGAAACACGGGCGTGAAGGCCGCGAGCTCGACCCAGCGCTGAAAGAGCTCCCGCGTGCTCGGGCCGCCCGAGAACCCCGCCACGTCGTGGGTCACGTACCCGACGCCCGCGAGGCCGAGCGAGACCATCGCGGGGATCACCGTGGGGAGGCCGTCGTGGGGGCTCCACGTGGCCTCCTGGTCGCCGCACCAGACGACCTGCGAGACCGCGGGCGTACGCAGCCAGCCCGAGCGCGAGAACATCACCCAGTCGCCGTCGGGGCGCTGCGCTTCGAAGACCTCGCGCGCCGCGCGCTGCCAGCGCGAGGGGTAGCCGTTGTGCGCGAGGCGAGCGTCGCTGCCGTCAGAGAGCGCGGCGTCGTGGGGGAGCCACTCGCCGAAGTCGTGCATCCACCCGTCGATGCCGAGGTCGAGCGCGGCGCGCGCGTAGCCCTGAAACCACGTGACGGCGCGGGGATTCGTGAGGTCGACCACGCCGCCGATCAGCACCGAGATGGGGAAGGTGTACGGCATCCCGGCCGCGTCGCGGGCGATGTACCCCTCGCGCACCGCCGTGTCGTAGAGGTCCTGCTCGGGCACGAGGAAGGGGTTGAAGTACCCGAAGAAGCGCACGCCCTGGCCGTGGAGTTCACGGATGAGCCCGCCGAGGTCGGGGTAGAGCGACGCGTCGACGGACCAGCGGTAGCGCACGCCGAACTGGCCCGGCGCGAACTCCCTCCGACCGAGCCAGTCCTGGCTCCAGATGGCCGCCAGGGGGAGGTCCGCCGCGCGCGCTCGCGCCACCGCGCTGCGCACGTTCTCGGGGCCTCCCTGCACGGCGAGCCACACGCCGTCGAGCGACCACCGCGGCGGCGCCGACGCGCGGCCCTGGAGCGTCGTCCAGTCGCGCATCACGTCGGCCACCGTGGGCCCGGTGTAGACCCTGAGCACGATGTGATCGCGCTGCTCCGCGGCGAGCACGTACTCGTCGGGGCGCGCGCTGCAGAGGTCGGCCTCGACGCGCGCGTCGGTGTCGACCGCGACGCCGAAGCCCCTCGGGTCGAGGAAGAACGGCACCGGGAAGTACGTCGTCGTGTCGTTGCCCGAGAAGGCCGTCGGGTGCTCGGGGTCGCGGCCGATGCCCTGCTCGCTCACCCACAGCGGGAGCTTGCGCCCGCGGTGATCGACGGCGTCGTACTGCTCTCCGAAGCCGAGAAAGTGCGACGCGGCGGTGCAGTCGAGGTGCACCGCGAGGGACCTGTAGGGCCGCGGTGCGGCGAGGGTCCCCTCGATCTCGACCTCGCCCTGTGACGGCCGACGGAAGCGCAGCGTCGCGGTCGAGGCCCCGTCGCGCGCCTCGAGCACGACGCGGTCTCCGTCGAGCCTCAGCGCGGCGCCGCTCCTCGGGCGCACGGTCGTCGGCGCGTCGCGGAGAAAGGTCCAGACGCCGAAGGCCATGCGCACGTCCTCTTCGTAGTCGCGCGCCTCGAGGGCCCCTTCGCGCGCCGTGACGATCGCGCGACCGCCGACGACGAGTTCGAATCCTCCGTCGCTCCACGCGCGCACGGTCATGTCGCCGAGGGTCACCGGGGCGATGGCGACGCGCGAGGGAGCGTCGTCGCCGCAGCCCGCGAGCGAAAAGGCCGCGAGGGCCGCAGAGAGCGCGTTGGGCGGAGGTCTCATGGAGCGGGCGCGACGATACCGCAGCGCCCCTACGCCGAGGAGAGCGCCGCGAGGAGCCCGCTCGCCACGCGCTGCGCGGCGCGCTCGTCGTCGGGGTAGTCGAGCTCGCGGTAGAGCTGCGTGAGCTTCGAGACCTTGCTGAGCCCGAGGTCGGGGCCCTTCACGATCACCACGTGCGAGAGGAAGAACAGGCTGTATCCGCGGTGCACGCAGTCGAGGCTCGCGGGGCTCAGGCGCCACGCGCTCGACGAGAATTCGAAGTAGGGACGCACCATCGCGGTGACGTCGGCGCCGTGCTTTCGCAGCGCTTCGTAGAGGTCGCGCGTGGTGGCGACGCCCGAGAGCCGCAGCATCCGAGCGAGGTACTCGGGGTAGAAGAGCTCGTCGGAGAGGGGCCTCGCCAGGATCTCTGAAATGGCCTCGTCGAGCGCGCCCACCTCGCGCCCGCGCGACACCGCGTCGAGCGACACCGCGTCGAGGGGAAAGGGCCGCGACGGGTCGCTCGCCCCCTCGGCCACCGAGCGCTGATAGCGCTCCAGCTCGCGACGGATCGAGACGAACTCCTCGTCGGCGATCTCGAGCAGGCTCGCCACGCGCGAGAAGCGCCGACGGATGCGCTCGGGGACGGCGTCGTGGGATTTGTACCCGAGGTCGTGCTCCACCTCGGCCCACGCGTGCTGCACCACGGTGCGCACCTGGATCTCGAAGCGCGCCTCGCGGGGCAGCGCGGCGACGCCCTCCTCCGCGGGGAGCCCGCACACGTAGTGGAGCGAGCGGTAGCCGAAGCGCCCGTGGTCTTTGAAGCGCAGCTTGTCGATGGAGTAGGTGTAGTCGACGGCGAAGGCCTCTTCGATGGCGCGCGCCACCTCGTCGATGGCGTCTTCGAAGTAGGTGGTGATGCGCAGCCCGATGAGGTCGGTGATGGCCCAGAGGGTGTCGTAGCTGCGGTCGGGCCGGGCGAGCTTGTGCCGCAGGCTCTCGATGGATTTCACCCGCCCCGAGACCAGGTGGACCTTGATTCCGCGGGCCGAGAGGATGCCCTCGATGCGCGCGCGGAGGGCGTCGCCGTGAGCGCACAGGGCCTCGTGGACCGAGAGGAACTCCTCGATGATCTGGTCTTTCAGCATCGCAGCGCCGGGGGTTGCGCAGAGTGGTCGACGGGCCTCGCGGGTGTCAACCCTCCGCGCCTCGGGCCCCGAAAACGCGCCGCTGCGCACGGGGTTGCGCTCCCGTCGCCGCGCGTCGATAAGATGCGCCCCCCGATGGCACCGACCGAGACGCGCGACGACGCCCCGCGAGGCGCGATGACCGACCGGGGGGTCGCCGCGCTCCTCGCGGTCACGGCGCTCGCGTGCGCGCCGAGCCTCGGCGGAGCGTTCATCTGGGACGACCTCACCCTCGTAGCCCCCGGCGGCGAGTCAGCCCGCACGGTGCACGGCCTCGACGCCTTCACGCAGCCGTTCTTCCTCTCGGCCGACGGCGGCGCGACGGTGACCTACTGGCGCCCCGCGGTGGCGCTCTTCTACCTCGCGCTGCGAACGCTCTTCGGCGCGAACCCCGCGGGCTACCACGCCGCCGTCGCGCTCGCGCACGTCGCCGCGGTGTACCTCGCCTCTCGCCTCGCGCGTCGCGTCCTCGGAGAGCGCCCCCTCGCCGTCGTGCTCGCGGTGGGCCTCTTCGCGCTGCACCCCTCGCGCTGGGTCTCGGTGCACTGGATCTCGGGGAGCCCCGATCCGCTCTTCGCCCTCGCGGCGCTGCCGCTCCTCACGCTCGCGGTCGAGCCTCGCGACGGCGCGCGCGCGACGGCCCCCGGCGCGCGCGCGACGCTCGCCTCGATCGCCCTCACCGCCCTCGCGCTCACCACGAAGGAGACCGCCGTCGCGCTCCCCTTCGTCGCCGCCGCGCTGACCCTCGCCACGACCCCCATGGCCCGCGCGTGGGAGCTCCTCCGCCGCGTCGCGCGTCCGTCGTTCGCGTGCGTCGCGCTCTACGTCGCCGCCCGCGCCGCGTGGATGCCCGTGCGCCCCGCCGGGATGCGCTCCCCCGCGCTCGCCGACCACGTCAGCGCGGTGCTCGCGACGGTGGCGTTGCAGGCGCGCGCGCTCGTGTGGCCCCTCCCCCTCGCGGCCTCGCGCGACGCGGGCCTTCTCACAGCGGCGCGGCACTTCGTGATGCCCCCGTCGGTGATCGCGGGCGCCCTCGCGGCGCTCGCCCTCTCGGCGCTGTGGTTCTGGCGATCGAAGCGCGCGCGGCCCGGGCTCGTGCTCGCGGTGGGCTTCCTCCTGCCGGTTTCGAACCTCGCGTGGACGGGGTTCATGTTCCTCACGAGCGACAGGTTCTTGTACCTCCCCGTGCTCGGCGTCGGCCTCGCGGTGGCCGCCGAGCTCGCCGAGCTCCCTCCGCGAAACGCCTTGCGCGCAGGTGTTTTCGCGCTGCTCGCCGCGTGCGGCGTGACCTTCGCGAGCGCCGCCGCACACCTCCGCGACCCGGTCACGTTCTGGCGCGCCGAGGTCGCCGCGATGCCCTCGTCATCCCAGGCGATGGAGCTGCTCGCCGCCGAGCTCGCCTCCGCGGGACGCCCCGGCGAGGCCTTCGTGTGGCGCTACCGCGCGCTGCGGGTCTTTCTCGACCACGGCGACGACGACCCCCTCGTCGAGCGCTGGACCCTCGACATGCTCGTCGACCTCTCATCGCGCGTCGACGACGCGGGCGCCGACGCGCTGCAGCTCCGCGACCTCCTCGCGCGCTTCGAAGGAGATTCTCGCGTGGTCCGCGGCCGCGTCGGAGCCTTCGACGTCACGGTCCGCCGCCGCGGCGCGCAGCCTCCCGCGTTGGCCGCCGAGCGCCTCGCGCTGCAGGCCGACCTCGCGTCGCGCGCGAACCACGACGACCTCGCGCTCGCGTACCTCACCGACGCCGAGTCGCGCTGCCGCGGCTGCACCCTGGTGCGCGTCGTAGGCGCGATGGTGTACGCGCGCATCGACCGCCGCGACGAGGCACGCGCGCGCTGCCCTGCCGCCGCGGTCGCCCGCATCGACCGCGCGTTTCAGCAGCGCGACAGCGCCGCGGAGATGCGCGCGCGCGGCAACCTCACGGGCGCCACCGCGCGCGACGCCGAGGCCGACCTCACGCTCGGCGCCCCAGAGCGCGCGCGACGTCGGCTCGAGGGACACCCCGAGACGCAGGCGCTCACCCTCGCGAGGGCGCACGTCGAGGCCGAGGAGTTTCACTTCGCCCGCGCGGAGGCGCTCGTCGCGCCGTTGAGAGCGCACCCGAGCCCCGCGGTGCGCGCGGCGCTTGTGGTCTACGACGACCACGCCCGCCGCCGACGCGCCGAGGCCGCGCCCGCGGGAGCGCAGCCCGCACTCGCGCAGTAGAGCAGCGTCACCGCGCGGAGCGCGTCACGGAGCGGCGGGTCAGGCCTCAACGCTCCGTGAGGTCGCGCATTGACCACGTCGGCTCAGAACGGCGCCCCCTCCGAACGCAGCAACCGTGATAGACGTCGAAGCGCCATGCGAATCACGCGAATCGAGCTGAAGGACATCGGCCCGTTCGATGACGCAACCCTCGAGATTCCGAGCGTCGCGAGTCCCGGCGAACTGGTGCTCTTCGAAGGCCCCAACGGCTGCGGCAAGACAACGATCGCAGAGGTGATCGCGACGTTCATCGTGATGGCCGACTTCC
>JBPOHC010000466.1:0-24837 GCA_052035985.1 Myxococcota bacterium
TCCCCAAGCTCGGGGATCACGTCCCCGATTCTGCGAACGAGCGGTGGGCCGCGCTCTTCGCACACGCGCAGGATCTCGAGCCGGGCGACGTCAAGGGCGTGCCGTTGACCGAGGCGCAGCGTGAGGCCCTCGACCTCGCGCGCGAGGAGACCTTCACGCCGCTCGAACGCGACGCCATCGAGCGCGCCCACGAAGAGGTCGATCAGGTGCGCCGCACGCTCGAAGAGAAGGAGCGAGCGCGCGCCGATGCCGTTGCGAGAGCCGCCGAGGCCGAGGCGAAGGCCGCAGCCGAGGCGAGCGCGCGCGCCGAAGCGGAGGCCAGGGCCGTTGCCGAGGCCAGTGCGCGTGCAGACGCGGAGGCGAGGGCCGCGAGCGCGGAGGCGAAGGCCGCGGAGATTGAAGCCCGGCTGCGCGCGCTCGAAGCGATGCTCGACGCGAAGCGCGACGAGCGCTGACGCTGCGCTCGCGCCGACGAACGCGAAGCGAAAGTCCGCGAAGACCCCGAAGACGCCGAAGGCGCCCACGGGCTGAACGCAGGGCGGTCTTTCGCGCGCCGCGAGGTGGCGGTCCGCCACCCCTCCGCCACCCCGTCCGCCACCCGTTCCGCCACCCCCCACGTCACAAAAGCTCGGGAAATCAAGTTCGGCACGGCGAACGCACACGCCGCTCGCGATGAGCGCGAAGAAGACCGCATGGCACCCGCCGTTCACGGGGCTCTTGCAAGAGCGCGCGCCGCGCTGGGCGAGGGTGACACCCGAGGTGCAGCTCACGACGGAGCCCCTGCGCGTCGACGACGTCATCGAGCTCCGGGCCGATCGAGCGCACGATCCGAACGATACCGGGTCGACGCTGCGAGGTATGTGGCGCTTCGTCGTGGAGGTGGCGCTGCTCGAGTTCAAGAGCGTCGTGTGGCCTGTGCAGCGCGGTGACCTCTGCCGCCTCTTCGCCTACGGGATGCTCGTGCTCTCGGGGCGCCCGCGACGTGACGGCGACGACAACGAGCACGCGCGCGACGGGCGGCTCTCGGCGCACGAGGTGACGCTGCTGATGGCGGTTCCCTCGATCAACGGGGCGCTGCGAGAAGAGCTCGATGACCTGGGCCTCGCGATGGCGCCGTCGTGTGACGGCTACCACTTCGTCGACCGGGCGATGCTACCGCTGGTGATCGTCGACCTCGGCGTGGTGGCGGAACGCGAAGACGATGACGTGCTGCGCGCGTTCGCGGGGCGACGGGTCCGCACGCTGGCCGCGCAGCGATGGATGAGGCAGCATCAAAGCAAGCGGAGCGACACGATGGGCACACAGGCAACGCCAGAGCTCGAAGGGTACGAAGACTTCGTCAACTTCATGCTCGACGGGCTCACCCCCGAGGAGAAGATGATGGGCCTCACGCCCGAAGAGCGAGTCGCGGGCCTGGCACCCGAGCACCTTGTGCTGGCGCTCCCCACCGAGATGCTGCGAGCGCTCTCCGACGACTACATCGCGACGCTGCCCGACGACGTGCAGCGCGAGGTCCGCGCGCGACGCGCTCGGTGACGGAGCGACGCGCCCGTCACTCGCGGTCGAAGCACACGCGAATGAGCCCCGTCGCGGGGTCGATCTGACCGCAGCGCACGGGGCCTCTCGCGGGCTGATGCGCGGGCTCGGGCGGCGCGGGAGCCTCCGGCGGCGCGAGGTCATACGCCCACGTGAGCTCCAGCGGACGTCGCGCGGGGAGCGCGAGGTTCACCGCGCGCACCGCGTCTTGAATGCACGCGCCCTGCGCCGTTCCCGCGAGCGGCGGGAAGGCCTTCGCTTCGACCGCCGCGCCCGTCGCCGCGAAGGCCACCGTGACCAGCGCGTGGCGCGTGCCCGTGAACGGACCGCAGCGACGCACGCGCTCGGCCGCCTGCGACATCGCGGCCGCCACCTGATCGCTCGTGGGGAGCTCCGTCGACCCGCTCGCGGCCTCGCCGTGGAGGATCGTCGTGGGCGTCGCGGGCGCCTCGGGGCACGCGGGGCACGTCCGCGCGCGGCGGTCGCAACCGAGCAGCGAAACAAGCACGATCGCGGCGATCGGAGCGCTCCGTGGCATCGCTCGAAACGTAGTCGATGCGCGCGCGGCCACACAAGCGTTCGCCGCAGGAACTCCCCCTTCTCCGCGCGCCGGGTGTACACCCTCGGGCGGTGTCTCCGCACGCTCGACTCGCGCTCCTCGCAGCCCTCGTGACCGCGTGCGCGTCATCCCCTCGCAACACGCGCGGCGCCCGCGCCAGGAGCCACAGCGCGCGCTCGGATCACGGCGCTTCGGGACGTCGACTCCGCGGCTGTCCGTCGCGCGTGGGCAGCGGCTTCGAAAGCGCGCGTCCTGATCGCGTCGAGTCCGTGGTCTTCGACGTCGGCCACGTCTGCGCGCGGCTGCGCGACGGGAGCGTGCGCTGCCTCGGCGAGAACACCCACGGCGAGCTCGGTGCGGCGCATCGCGGAGAGGTCGTGCGAGAGCCCGTGACGGTCGTCGGCCTGAGCCGCGCCGCGGAGGTCATCGTCGGTCGTCGCATCACCTGCGCGCGCCACCGCGGCGGCACCGTTCGCTGCATCGGGAGCGCGGAGTCGGGTCAGCTCGGCACGGGCTCCGAGATCACGCCTGGCGAGCAGGGCGCGCTCGTCCCGGTGCAGGGCGTGTCGGGCGCGACGCAGATCTCGACCTCGCTCGGTACGACCTGCGCGCGTGTGGCCGACGGCACGCTCCGCTGCTGGGGGCGCGAGGGCGACAGCGTCGCGACGCCGGTCCGCGACCTCCGCGGCCTCGTGGAGTTCGACCTCGAAGGGCTCTTTCACGGCTGCGGACGCTTCGAAGAGGGCTCCGTGCGCTGCGGTCGCTTCGCGCGCTCGGTCAGCGTGACGGGCGCCACGCAGCTCGACGCGGGCTCGACCCACGCGTGCGCGCGCCTCGACGACGGCACCGTGCGCTGCTGGGGCTTCAACTCCAGCGGTCAGCTCGGCACCGACGCGCCGACGCCCGACGCGTACACGCCCGTCGACCCCGGTGTGCGTTGCGTCACGCAGGTGGCCGTCGGCGGCGACCACACCTGCGCGCTCGTCACCGACGGCACCGTGCGCTGCTGGGGCGGCAACCACTTCGGACAGCTCGGCGACGGCACCATGAGCGATCGCGCGACGGCCGCTCCCGTGGCGGGCGTGAGCAACGTCGTGCGGCTCTTCGCGGGTGGAGGGACGACCTGCGCCGTCGATGACGAGGGCGAGCTGTCGTGCTGGGGACAGAGCTTGTGGCTGCCGGGGCGGCTCCCGTCGACGCTGCTGCGACCGACGGAGGTGCGCTGGTAGAAGCGCCTAACGCGCGAGCTCGACCTCGACGCGGAGCCTCGATCGCACGGCGTCGCGGAGCGAGAGGATCATCGCGCGCATGTCGCGACCGGGCACCGTGTCGATGATCTCGCGCACGATGGTGTCGATCTCGACCTGATGCACCAGGGGCATGCGGAGCACGAAGCCGAGGATGCGGAGCGCGGCGGCCTCGCGGTCGGTGAGCTCGCCGTCGAGGAGCGCGATCCAGCGGGCCACGGCGTACACGTATTGCCTCGCGTGGGCGCGGAGGCGCGAGACGTCGATGGAGTCGAGCTCGACGCGCTCCGCGGCGGACTCACGGAGCGACGCGAGCTGCGCGGAGTCGAGGCCCTCGACGGCGGCGGCCGCGAGCACGGCGTCGCGCTCGTCGTCGTCGAGCCTGCCGTCGGCCCACCCGATCGCGAGGAGCACCTGGAACACCGTGAGGGGGAGGCGCTCTTCGAAGACCCCCGACGAGCCCTCGCGCGCGGAGGGCGGCGCCACGTTGGTGTCTTGGATCGAGCACGAGGCGAAGGACGCGAGGCGCTTGATCGCGTCGACGAGGTCGGGCAGCTCGACGGGCTTGGCGAGAAAGTCACGCACGCCGAGGACGCTGAAGCGCCAGCGCTCGACGGCGCCGACCGACGCGCTCACGACGAGCACCGTGGCCTGCGCGGCACCCGGGATGGCGCGGAGCTCGGACAGCGTGTCGATGCCGTTGGCGCCGGGCATGTCGTAGTCGAGGAGCACGAGGTCGGGCGGCTGCGCGAGGCAGGTGGTGAGGGCCCTGATGCCCGAGGTGACCTTGATGACCTCGAGCGGTCGGTCGGTGATCGCGAGCGTCGCGGCGGCCTCGGCGGCCTTGAGGAAGAACGTGTCGTCGTCGACGACGAGCACGGTGAGCTTGCGCTGCTCGGTGGGTCCCCAGTCGAGGCGTCGCGGGGCGTCGGTGAGCGGCATCTGGAGCGGCGAGCCGAAGGAGCGCAGGCGCACCGCGCAGGCTTCGAACGCGGCGGCGAAGGCGGCGCCGTTCTCGTAGCGCGCGGCGGGCGACTTCTCGAGGGCCTTGGCGATGACCGCGTCGAGCATCGCGAGCTCGGGGCGGCGCGAGGAGAGGAGCGGCGCGGGCGTCTCCATGTGCTGCCGGAGCACGGCGTAGATGCCCTCTCCGTTGAAGGGCGGCGCGCCCGTGAGGAGTTCGAACGCGGTGCAGCCGAGGGAGTACACGTCGGTGGGCGGACCGAGCTCGTCGTCGTCGTCGCGCGCGATCTGCTCGGGGGCCATGTACGGGGGCGATCCCGCGGTGACGGTGTCGGTTCGACTGCTGAGTGAACGCCTTCGCGCGAGGCCAAAATCGAGGAGCACGGGGCGCCCCGTGCGGTCTTCGATGACCACGTTGGCGGGCTTCACATCGCGGTGCACGAGGCCGATCGCGTGCGCCGCGTCGAGGCCCAGCGCGACCTGCTTCAAGATCGTGAGCGCGCGGTACACGGGCACCGTCGTGCCGTGCTTGAGGTGCTCCTTCACGATCTGCTCGAGGTTGCGGCCCTCGATGTACTCCATCGCGTAGAAGTACGCGCCGTCGTGCGTGCCCATCGTGTAGACCTGCACGACGTGGTCGTTGCGGATCGACGCGAGCGCGTTGGCCTCGCGGCGGAAGCGCTCGACGAAGGCGCCGTTGCGCGCGAGCTCCTCGGAGATGAGCTTGATCGCCACGGGGCGGTTGAGCGAGACGTCGCGCGCCCTGTAGACCACGCCCATCGCGCCGCGCCCGAGCTCGCACTCGACGGCGTAGCGGTTGTCGACGAGCACGTTCTGCCCGAGGTCGAGCGAGGCGCCGCAGCGCAGGCAGCGCGAGGCCGCCTCGCCGTTGGAGAGCTCGCAGCGAGGGCAGCGCTTCAACGCCCGCCCCCGGCCTCGCGGAGCGCGACGTAGCGCGGGTCGTCGATGAGCGAGACCTCGCGCCGATCGGTCGGGCGCAGCGCCTCGGAGGTCCACTCGCCGATCAGCTCGACGGCGCCCGAGAGGAGGGCGACGTCCGACGAGGTCCACGACTCGCGCGACGCGACGAAGTCTTCGATCGCGCGACCCACGCTGCCGAGGTCGCGGAGCGAGACCGTCGCGGCGGTGCCTGCGATGCGGTGCCCGAGGCGACGAACGGTCGTCCTGGCCGCGGGGTCGGTTTCGATGAGCGTCAGGGCGCTCCGCAGCTCACCGATTCGTTCGGGGAGCAGCGAGAGGAACTCCGCTTGAAGCTCGCGCAGCACGGCCTGATAGGCCGGAGAGAGGCCGGGAGAAGCCACGGCGCGACGCTATCACAACGCGGCGCGCGGCCACCACGGCGCGCCGCTCTTCGGTGCGAGGAGCGGGAGTTGAACCCGCATGCTTTTGAGGGCGCCAGAGCCTAAATCTGGTGCGTCTGCCAGTTCCGCCATCCTCGCGATGAGGCTACTTCGCCGAACCGTCGGGGAATCTACCACATGGCCCCGACGCTCATCGCGTGGGGAGGAGTTCGCAGAGGCGGCCGTCCGTTGCACAGATCACGGCGCGCGAATAGCCGTACGCACCCGCGTAACGGACGACCTCCTCGGCGCGTTCGGTCGCGAGCTCGCCCACGTGTCGTCCCTCGGCGCGGAGCCTCGCGGCGACGGGCCTCCGCGCGTCATCGGGGCCTCCCACCAGCACGCGCTCGGGCGTCTGATCGCGTGGCGCGCCGCCACGATCGACCAGCAGCTCTTCGAGGGCTTCGAGGTCGATGGCGCAGCCCGTCGCAGGCATCGGCGCACCATATTTACCGAGCAGCTCGTCGTAGCGACCGCCCGACACCACGGCGTCGCCCGCGCCCTCGCACACGATCTGAAAGTGCGTGCCGGTGTAGTACCCGCCGCCGCGGTGCTCCCCCAGGTCGATGAGCACCCGGTCTCCGTAGCCCTCCGCGACGAGGGCGTCACGGAGCGCCACCAGCGCATCGAGGGCAGGGCGTGCGCGCTCGCCGAGGGCCGTGCGCGCTTCGATGAGTACGTCGGCGTCGCCCGCGAGCGCCGCGATCGTGTCGAGCGCGCGCGACGCCTCGGGGAGGTCACGAAGGAGGCTCCTCCACGCCGCGCCATCGCGCCGTGAGAGCGCCTCCGCCGCAGCCTCGCGCATCGCGATCGGAACGCCTTCGAGCGCGTCGCGCGTGATCGCCGCGTGGGCCAGCTCGATGTACACGCCGTCGGAGAGCCCCGTCGCCGCGAGCGCCTCGCAGGCCGTCGCGATGACCTCGGCGTCCGACGCTGTTCCCGCGCCGCCCACGCACTCGACGCCCGCCTGCGCGACCTGACGGTGACGTCGCGAGCGACCGCGGGGCCGCCGCACGACGCTGCCCTCGTACGCGAGCCGCACGGGCAGCGGCGCGGACTTGTAGCGCGTGGCGACGATGCGGGCGATCTGCGGCGTCATGTCGGGGCGGAGGGCCATCACCTCGCCCGAGTCGGGGTCGAGAAAGCGCACGAGGTCGCCGCGAGCGCGGCCGCCGAGACCGCGCGCGATCACGTCTTCGCGCTCGAACGCGGGCGGCACCACGGGGTCGTAGCCGCGGCGTTGAAAGGCCCCCATCACGGCGCGCGCGAGGGCCCTCCGCGTGGCGGCGCGCGCGGGGAGCATGTCGCGCATTCCAGAAGGGAGCGCGAAGCCCGGAGCGTTCATGCGCAGCGGGGTGAGGGTGTCGCGGTCGCTCATGGCGCGCACCTTCGCCGCACTCTGACCGACGTTGCAAGGGGACAACGTGGCGCCGCGGACTCGCGACGGTCGCGGAGACCGTTGTAGGCTCCGCGACCCTATGCAGAACCGTGTGATCAACTTCAACGCAGGCCCCGCGGCGATGCCGCTCCCCGTGCTCGAACGCGCGCGGGAGGAGCTCCTCAACTTCGAGGGCACGGGCATGTCGATCATGGAGCACAGCCACCGGGGCAAGACCTACGAGGCCGTGCACTTCGACGCCATCGCGCGGCTCAAGTCGCTCCTCGGCATCGGCGACAAGCACAAGGTGCTGCTCCTCCACGGCGGCGCGCACCACGCCTTCGCGACGATCCCGATGAACCTCCTCCGCCCCGGGCGCAGCGCCGACTACGTGGTCACGGGCAACTGGGGCAAGGTCGCCCTCGACGAGGCGAAGAACGTCGGCGAGGCGCGCGAGGCGGGGCCCGCGCTCGGCGGCGTGTACACGCGCATCCCGCAGCAGTCGGAGCACTCCTTCGACGCGTCGGCCGCCTACGCGCACATCACCAGCAACAACACCATCGAGGGCACGCAGTACGAGCTCTGGCCCGACACGGGCGCCGTTCCGCTCGTGGCCGACATGAGCTCCGACATCCTGTGGCGGCGCTTCGACGCGTCGCGCTTCGGGCTCGTGTACGCCTGCGCGCAGAAGAACCTCGGCCCCTCGGGCGTCACGCTCGTGATCATTCGCGACGACGTGCTCGACGCGTGCCGCGACGACATCCCGAAGATCTTCCGCTTCGGCGTCCACGCGAAGAACGACTCGCTCTACAACACGCCGCCGACCTTCGCGATCTACCTCGTGCGCGAGACCCTGCGCTGGATCGAGTCGATGGGCGGACTCGACGCCATCGAGCGTCGCAACCGCGAGAAGGGCTCCATCGTGTATGGCGCGCTCGACGCGAACGCGGGCTTCTACCGCGGACCCGTCGACGTGATCGCGCGCTCGCTGATGAACGTCGTGTTCCGATTGCCCGACGAGGCCCTCGAAGCGCGCTTCGTGGCCGAGGCCGAGAAGGCGGGGATGTTCGGGCTCAAGGGGCACCGCTCCGTGGGCGGCATCCGCGCGTCGATGTACAACGCGGTCTCGCCCGAAGACGCCAAGGCGCTCGCCGACTTCATGCGCGAGTTCGCGCGCAAGCACGGCTGAGACAGCGCCGACTCCGCTCGCTCAGTCGAGCGAGAAGGTCTGCACGCTCAGAAAATCGCCGCCGTAGTTCGACGCGGGAAAGCTCCACCGGCGGATCGCCGACGTGATGCACCCGAGCGCCTGGAGCTGGTCGGGCTCGTGCTCGCTCCACCCCGCGCGACGCACGTGCCCGTGGGGGTCGATCACGATCGTGACGCGCACCTCGCCGTGCATCGTGGGGTTCCGCGAGCGCGCGCGGTTGCGGCAGTTCTCGATGTCGCTGGCGTGCTGCGCGACGATCTCTCGCACCACGCTGCTCGTGAGCGGCGGCTCCGACGACGGCGGCGCGGGCTGCGTCGGCGCGGGAGCGACCGGCTCGACGTCGTTGAGATCGATCTGCGCCTCGGTGTTGCAGTCGAGCGTCATCCAGAGGCGACGCGACGCGAAGCCCGGCGCGGCCACCTCGACCATCTCGGGCGCGTTGCCCGCGTTGAGGTCGAGCTGCATCGGCGTCGTGAAGCGGCGGCCCCGCACGATCACCTCGGCGTGCGGCGTCGACGAGCGGACGAGCAGACGCACCGTCGATGCAGGCGCCGGAGCCGCCGCGCGCGCGCGGACCGCAACGGGCTGCGGGCGTCGCAGCGTCGACACGGCGAGGCCCGCGAGCAGCCCCGCGCCGAGCATGAGGATCGCGGCGCCGATGAGGCCCTGACGCGTCGCGAGCGGCGACACGGGGCGGGGCAGCTCCGTCGGCGCGATGCTCGGCGGCGCGATGATGGCTTCGGCCGTCGCGGTCTCTTCGGTGACGTGCGGCGGCGCGACGAGCGGCGGGCTCACGGGCAGCGGCGGATTGCGCATCGCGGGCAGCGTCGCGCCGCGGAGGCTCGAGGCCGCGGAGCGCACCGCGCGATCGGCGGAGGTGATCCCGCTCGCGGTGGGCGTCGGGCGCGACGGGTGACGATCGTCGGCGGGCGCCGCGAAGTCCGCGGAGGCGTGGAAGAACCTCGACTGCCCGACGACCTCCTCGCAGCGACGGAGCGCGTCGAGGAGCGACTGCGCGGAGTCGAAGCGATCCTTCGGGCGCTTGGCGAGGCAGCGCATCACGAGGGCCTCGACGGGCGCGGGGATCGTCGCGTCGGGGCACCGCTCGCGCATGGGCATAGGCGTCGAAGCGAGCTGCGCGATGAGGATCTCTCGCATGCTCTCGGCGCGATACGGCGAGAGCCCCGTGAGCAGGCGATAGAGGACGAGACCGAGCGCGTAGACGTCGGTCGCGGGTGAGGGGACGTCGCCCTCGATCTGCTCGGGCGCGACGTACTCGGGGCTGAAGATTTCGAGCAGCGCGGGGGAGTCTCGCAGCGCGCTCAGGAGGAGGTTGTTGGTGCCCACGTCGCAGAGCACCGCGACGCCCTCCTCGGGCGACGGAGAGAGCGTGACGCGCGAGGGGCGGAGGTCGCCGTGCAGGATCTCGTGCTCGTGGAGCGCGACGAGTCCGCTCGCGATCTGGATGCCGATGGCGACGACCTCGGCGGGCCCGATGCGCCCGCGCTCACGGAGCCACGCCTGGAGCGTCGTGCCCTTGACCTGCTCGGCGATGACGCAGACGAGGGGCTCGCTTTCGAACTCGGCGACGCCCGCGCAGACGACGCGCTCGACGCTCGGGTGATCGACGCTCGCGACGCGCTCGATGCCCGCCCCGATGGCCTCCCAGAGCTCCGACGCGACGCCGCGGAAGGCCGGGTGCGAGAGGAGCCGCACCTCGACGGGCGCGCCGCCGTCGACGTCCTCGGCGAGGTAGCACTCGCCGCGCGCGTCCGACGAGAGCCGCGCGCTGATGCGGTACCGATCGAAGATCGTGGTGCCGCGCGGAGGCACGGCCGCGCGATCCGCCGCGGAGCTCATGACCCCGCCTCCCGACCGATCCGCTGGAAATGGCGCGCGCGATCAAACACGGTCAAGGCGGACCGTACCCCCTTGAGGGACAGGGTGTACAGCGCCCCGAGGGTGGCCTTCGCGCGATTCACCGACGTCCGCGCGCACCACCGTCACGGGTCGCGGGAGAGCACCACCACCGACCATGGACCAAGCACCACCGAGCCCGTGAAGGGTTGGTTGTCATAAGGGCGCGCGGCGGCGTCGAGCGACGCGGGCGCGGGGCCGCGAAAGTCCGTCGACCAGCGGGGGTCGTCGCTGTCGACGCGCACGCGCCAGGTTCCGCCCGCGGGGAGCCCGATGTCGTAGCGGGCGTAGGCGCGGTTTCGGAGGTTGGCGATCACCACGACGTCGTCGCCGCCGCGGTCCCAACGGCGATACGCGATGACCTTGTTGGTGGCCGAGAGGTGCGTGACCTCGACGCGCGAACCGAGCAGCCCCGCCGTGCGCGACCCGAGGTTGCGTCGCAGGCGGATGAGCTCGCGGTAGAACGCTCTCACCCGCGCGTGCGCCTCGTCGCGCGACCAGTCGATGGGCGCGGGCGTCGGGGCGAAGGTGCCGACCTCGAGGTGCTCCTGTCCCATGAAGAGCATCGGCACGCCGGGGACCGTGAGCGCGAGGGCCGCCGCGAGCATCGAGCGCTTCCTCGCCGCGAAGCTCCCCGGGTCGGCGCCGTCGACGCGCTGCGGGAGTCGAAGACCGCCGTTGCCCACCGTGTCGTGGTTCTCGGTGCCGATGACCCTGCGGAAGCCGTCGTTGTCGGCGCGCGCCACGACGGCGTCGCGGATCACGCTCATGTCGCGCGCGTCGTCCGAGGCGCCCGCGATGATCCGGGGCACGTCGTACACGAAGCCGTCCCACTGGGTGTCGAAGCCGAAGCCGCCCGACGACGCGGGGCGCGTGATCGCGTCGTAGCCCTTGAGGTCCTCTGCGATGACGAGGGCCGAGGGGCGCAGCGCGCGCGTGAGATCATTGGCGCGCAGCAGGAGCTCTCTTCCGCCGGGCACGGTGCCGACGCCGTCGATGCCGCGGATGTTCGACACCGAGTCCCAGCGGAACCCGTCGACGCGATACTCCGTGAGCCACCGCGAGACCGAGTCGAGGATGGCGCCCGAGACCTCGGCGTTCGCGAAGTCGGGCCGCGGCCCCCAGGGCGTCGAGCGATACATCGGGTCGCGGAAGAAGTATGGCCCGAAGGTGCCCGTGGGGCAGTCGCCGTCGTAGCAGTAGAGCGGCGCCGACGTGTTGCCCGTGTAGTGGTTGAACACCGCGTCGAGCACCACGGCCATGCCCCGCGCGTGGGCCTCGTCGACGAGCGTCCTGAACTCGTCGGGCGTGCCGTACGCGCTGTTGGTGGCGAACCAGTGCCTCGGCCCGTAGCCCCAGCTCGTGCCGCTCGCGAACTCGTTCACGGGCATGAGCTCGATGACGTTGACGCCGAGGTCGGCGAGTCCATCGAGGCGCGCGGTCAGGCTCGCGAAGGTGCCGTTCCGCGCGCCCGCGTCGATGGCGAAGCTCCCGATGTGGAGCTCGTAGATCACGGCCTCGCGGAGCCTCGGCGGCGTGAAGGTCGCCGTGCGCCACGCGTACGCGCTCGGGTCGACGACGACGCTGTCTCCGTCGCGGAGCTGCCGCGCGCGCGCGTCGACGCGGGTGAGCGTGCGGTCGCCGTTGCGGAGGATGAACCGGTAGCGCATCCCCGCGCGCGCCTCGGGCACGGTCACGGTGAACGCGCCGCGTCCGTCGGAGGTCATCGCGCGCTCGCCGAAGTCTCCCTGGAGCGTGGCCTCGCTCGCGGCGGGCGCCCACGTGCGGAAGGTGATCCCCGCGGAGGCTGCGTCGGCGCGATCGATCGTGACGTCTGCCGTCGCGTCGGTGGCGATGGGCGCATCGACGAGGGCTGCGTCGGGCGCGGGCGTGTCGACGATGGGGGCGTCGAGTGTGGTGACGTCCTCGTCGAGTGGAGCGAGTTCTGACGACGCGTCGAGGAGCTTCGACGAGTCGGAGCAGCGCGCGAGGAGGAACACCGACACGAGGGCGAAGGCGAGGTGACGCACGGGGCGCCGACTCTACCGCCAAACAGCGCTCTCGAGGCGCGCAGGCCCGTTGCCTCGCCTGATCGGCTACTGCCAGTCGATGGCGACGGTGCCGATGTAGCGGTCGTTCGCGTGCGGAATGGTCGCGAGCGGGAGCGGCGCCGTCGCGCGTCGCACGCAGAGCGAGATGGGGCCCGCGTTGGGGACGGTGCTCGCGGGGCCTCCCCAGGCGCCGACGTGCTGGTTCGAGAAGCGAAAGTCCATCACGAAGGCGAGGCGTCCGCGGGCTCCGTTGGCGCACGCTGCGATCTGCGCCGCGCGCGACGCGAAGTGCTGATCGAGCTCGGGGAGCCGACCGCAGTGCTCGGCGGCTATGGGGATCGGCGCCATCCCCGCGAAGCACCGCGAGATCGCGATGGGGGTGATGGTGACGCCCGCGGCCTCGACGGGCGCAGACGGCGCGGCTCCGTCGTCGGTCGCGGGGCTCTCGACGCCCGCGTCGTCGCCCGCGGCTTCGGGCGAGGGGTTCTCGGCGGGCTCCTGCATCACGGGGGCGGGCGTCTCCGAGGCGGGCTCTGGGCTGACCGAGGTGCGCGCGCGCGATCGGAGGGCCACCATGCCGCCGCCAAAGACCGTGACGAATCCCGCGACGAGCGAGGCGAGCGCCACGACGACGACGGTCCTCGGGGTGAACTGGTCGGTCACAGCGGCCGTTCTGGTAGCGGGTTCCGCGTGAACACGCAACGTGCGTGTGGGCGCCGCGGGTCCGAGGCGCCTATCTCAGCTCGAGCACGCGGATCTCGAGCAGGAGGTACAGCTCGCGAAACACTTCGAGGGCCTGCGCGCGACGGTCGTTGGCGACGCGCTGCACGAGCGAGCGGACGGTGATCCTCCCGTCGGAGAGCGCCACGAGCTCGTGCCCGATGGGGCCGTGCGCGAGGCGGTGGACGCCCTTGGTCGGAGTCCCCGGTCCGATGCGTCGGTCGAGCGTCGGGAGAAAATACTCCATGGGGTCTTCGAGGTACATCGGCGCGCGCTTGAGCACCTCGAAGGGATCGACGAGGAGCGGCAGCGACGTCGGCGGCGGAGACACTGCCCGAAAGAACCGCAGCGTCCCGCGGCGCCATCGGAAGAGGTCCATGAGGCGCTCGCGCGAGAGCGTGTCGCAGAGCTGCGCGAGGCGCGACTCGTCGAGCAGGTCGAGCTGCACGATCGCGCGCTGGAGCCTGCCCTCGAACCGCCGCATCATCGCGAGGGCCATGTCGAGCTCGCCGCGCGTGAGGGCGCCGTTCGCGACGAGGTACTCGCCCATCATCTCGCTCGCGAGGTTGCTCGCGAGGTGCGTGGGGCGGCCCTTGAAGAGGTACACCTCGCGGCGCGTGGGGGCGTTCTCGACGACGAGCATCCCCGAGTCTTCGCTGAAGACCAGCCTCGCGAGCGCGTGCAGGAAGGAGCACCCGGGCATCGCCTCGGCCCAGTCGGCCACGGTGCCCGCGACCTCGCTCGTGGCCGCCGAGCGGGTGTCGAGGTGCGGCGCGAGCTCGGGGATGTCGGCCGCGCGGCGGACCTCTCCGTCGGGGCATGTGATGACGTCGGAGGAGGTCAGCGTCCCCGCGAAGGCCATCTCGAGGAGGCGCGCCCAGGTGAAGCGACCGCGCGAGGTCACCGCGTCGCCGCGGACCTCGTAGAAGAGCGGCGGGATCTCGCGGGTGATCTCGGGCAGCGCGGGGACCTGCGGCGCCACGGGAGAGACATCGGAGGGGCGCGAGAGGCGCTCGCGCGTGGTGGCCTCGTCGCTCGGAGGGACCTCGCGGGCGATGGCCTTCCCCGCGGAGCGAGCCCAGGCCACGAGGGCGGCCAGGAGGGGCCTCGCCTCGGCGGGGTCACCCGCGTGCGTGGCGAGCGCGGCGCGGAACTCGTCGGCGGTCTGAAAGCGCTCGGCGGGCGAGCGGGCGAGGGCGCGAAGCACCACGCTCACGAGGCTCGGGGGGTGATCGGCGAGCACGTCGATGAGGGCGTCGACCTCGGTGTCGCGCGCCGCGAGCATGCGCGCGGGGTCGGGGTCTTGCGAGAAGAGCGCGCGGCCCGTGAGCACCTCGGCCAGCACGACGCCCGCGGCGAAGAGGTCGACGCGGTGATCGACGGCCTGACCCATGAGCTGCTCGGCGGCCATGTACCCGAGCTTCCCCCGGTTGGCGGAGCCGGGGAGCACGGCCTCGAGGCGCGCGCCGGGGACCGAGTGCGGCGCCGTGGTGGCCTTGGACTGCACGGCGATCCCGAGGTCGCCGAGCTTCACCTCGCCCACCATCGAGAGGAAGACGTTCGACGGAGACACGTCGCGGTGAATCAGCCCGTGCCCGTCGGGGCCGCGGAGCTCGTGGATGTGCGCGATCCCCGCGAGGAGCTCCCGCACGACGTGACAGGCGAGGGGGGCCTCCATGCGCCGCATGGTGTGTTGAAGGGCGCGCTGAAGCCGCCAGAGGTCGACGCCGTCGACGTATTCGAGCACCAGGTAGGGCTCGGCGGTCTGCTCGCCCGCGTCGAGAACAGAGACGACATTGGGGTGCCCGATGGCGCGTCCGAGCACCCCCTCGCGACGCAGGAGCTCACGAAAAACAGGGTCTCTGCGGTGCCGGTCGCTGAGCACCTTCACCACGACCGTCGCGCCCTGCGGCGACGCGGCGGTGAACACCTCGGACATCCCGCCGAGGGCGAGGCGATCCCGAAGTACGTAGGCTCCGATCCTGGTTCCGTTGGCTCGAACCGTCACGACGGGAGCTAGCGTAGTCAAATTCGCCCTCCGAGGGCCAATCGTTCGCGTGTCGGGTGCGAGTCGCGGGCGGTGGACAGGCGGGGATGGGTGGTTGTATCCACTGGCGCCCTTCGCTCGCAGCCGCCCCTCGCACCGCGCGTGGCGTCTGTCAGCGCAACGGCGGCGGGATACGACCGGGAGCACTCGGCGGCCTTGAAAGAAAGCTGTTGACGATGAGCATCGACCGCGCGGCGACGAGCCGTGACGCAGAGAACCTCCCGATCGGGCGTCCGCCGCTCATCGGGCGCGTGCAGGACCGCGACGCGATCACCGCCGCGGTGTCGCGCGCGATCAGCGAGTCGCGCCCCCAGGTGGTGACCGTCATCGGCAACGCGGGCGTGGGTAAGAGTCGCCTCGTCACCGAGGTCATCGCCGACCTCGCGGAGCACTACCCCGACCTGCGCGCCTACCGCGGCGTCGCGCGGCCCGAGACGGGGCTCCACCCCGCCATCGCGAGGATCCTCCGCGACCGCTTTCAGCTCGGAGAGAGCGCCGACGCCCTCGCGCAGGCCAACGAGGTCTGCTCGCAGGTGATGGACCTCTTCGGCGACCGTCGCGTCGACGAGATCCTGCACTTCCTCGGCGCGTACCTGGGCCTCCGCGTGGGCACCACGGCGCTCGCCGAGGCCGTCGACGAGGACCCGAAGACCTTTCAGCTCGTCTCGCTCGCGGTGCTCCGCCGCTTCTTCGAAGTCGACGCGCAGCGCGCCCCGCTGCTGCTGGTCTTCGAAGACATCCACTGCGCGGGGCCCGACGGGATCCGCACGCTCCGCACGCTCATCGAGCAGGTGCGCGGCTCGCCCATCGTGGTGCTCTGCACGGCGCGCCCCGACCTCCTCACGCGCTGTCACGACTTCACCTCGACGCCCAAGGAGCGCCACCTCCGCGTCGACCTCGCGCCCCTCTCGCAGAGCGAGAGCGAGGTGCTCGCGCGCATGCTCCTCGCGCCCATCGAGAACTGCCCCACGGAGCTCATCGAGACGGCGGTGCGCATGGGCGGCGGCAACCCGCAGCTCATCCACACGCTCGTGCGCATCTTCTTCGACCAGGGCGTCATTCAGCTCGACGCGTCGGGGATGTGCCTCATCGACCTCGACCGCCTCGGGCAGATCTCGCTGCCCATGTCCGTCGAAGACGCCGTGCACGCGCGCCTCTCGTCGCTCACCCCCGCGGAGCGAGAGATCCTCCAGTGGGCCGCGCTCATGGGCCCGGTCTTCTGGCTCGGCGCGCTCGTCGTCTTCGGACGCATCCGCAAAGAGCCTCCGTCGCTCTGGGGCGGCGGCGAAGACCTCGCGCCGCACTACCGCGACCTGCTCCACGGCCTCGAGCAGCGCGAGTACGTCACCCGCCTGCCGCGCAGCTCGATGCCCGGCGACGAGGAGTACATCTTTCGCAACAGCCTCGAGCGCGAGCGCATGGAGAAGGCCGTCTCGCCCGAAGACGCCGTGCAGTTTCACCAGATGATCGCGGAGTGGCTCGAGTTCCGCTTCGACGACGAGTCGCGCACCGAGGAGAACTCCGACCAGCTCGCGCGGCACTACGAGTTCGGCGACAGGCCCCTGCGCGCCGCGCGCTGCTACAAGGCCAGCGCCGACGTCGCGCGCCGCCGCTACGCGAACCAGAAGGCCATTCAGCACTACGAGAAGGCCCTCGCCATGTTCGGCGAGCACGACGTGAAGCTCCGCATCGAGGCGCACGAGCACCTCGGCAGCGTGCTCCGCACGGTGGGTCGCACCGAAGAAGCGTTCAAGCACTACCACGCGATGCTCGGGCTCTCGTGGCGCCTCGATTTGAAAGCTCGCGGCGGCGCGGCGCACAACCTCATCGGCAGGCTCTACCGCGACGCGGGCTCGCTCGACGAGTCGATGCGCCACTTCGGCACGGGCCTCGCGCTCTTTCAGGCCGCCGAGGATCAGCGCGGCATCGCTTCGAGCTACGACGACATCGGGTACACGCACTGGCGCCGCGGCGCGTTCGAGACCGCAGAGCGCTTTCTGCAAGACGGCCTCGATCGACGCGAGGCCCTCGGCGACCGCTACGCCATCGCGCTGTCGCTCAACAACATCGCGCTCGTTTATCAGGACACCGGGCAGTACAAGCTCGCCCGCGAGGCCCTCAACCGCGCGCTCTCGCTGCGCAGCGAGACCGGCGACAAGCCGGGCATGGTCATCACGCTCAACAACCTCGGCACGCTCCACCAGGACCTCGAGGAGCACGAGACCGCCATCGGCGTGTGGCGTCAGGCCCTCGAGTTCGCGCGCGAGATCGGTGATCGACGCCGTCAGGCCCTCCTCATGCTCAACATCGGCGAAGGGAAGTACCGCCTCGCCGAGACCGACGAGTCGATCAGGATTCTCTCGGAGGTCGAGGACCTCTGCGTCGAGCTCGGCGACCGCTTTCTGCTCGCAGAGGCGCGGCGAGGTCTGGGCAAGGCGTACTTCAACCACGGCGACGTCGCGCGCGCGGAGAACTACCTCGAGCGCGCGCTGGAGCTCTTCGAGCAGGTCCGCTCGCGGCTCCACACGGGCATCGCGCAGCGGTCGCTCGCCGAGGTGCTCCGCGCCTACGGTCGCGAAGACGAGAAGGGCAGGCGCGCCGAGAGCCTCTTCCGCAAGGCGCTCCAGACCTTCGAGGACCTCAACGCCGAGATCGAGATCGCGCGCACGGGCAAGGAGCTCGCGGACTTTCTCCTCGAGAGCCCCGACGGCCGCCCGCCGTCTCCCGCGATCTTCGCCGAGGCCGACGAGCTGCGCGCCCGCGCGGAAGACATCTTCGAGAAGATCAAGCGCGACTCGGCCCTCGCCGCGCCGACGCCCGATCCGCGCCTCACGATGACCAACCCCGGCTTCAACCGCCTGCGCCCGCCGAGCGTGGTGCCCACGGGGGCCATCTCGCCCTCGGCGGCGCCTCCGCCCGCGGCCGTCGAGCCCGAAGAAGACTCGGAGCTCGTCTCGGTGCCCGCCGAAGCCGTGGAGCAGTTCGCGGAGGACGACCTCGAAGAGGACGACGAGCCCGACACGGGTTCGCGCACGGTGCTCAACGCGCCCGCGGCCCCTTCGAATCCGCCTTCAAAACCAGCGCTTTCGAGCGACACGTCGCCCAACCAGCCCCACGTGAGCGCGTCGTCGCCGCCGAAGCCGCGTCCGTCGCTGCGGGCGCCGATGCCGCCGCGACGCGTGTCGAGCGACGCCAACGCGCCCGTCGGCAACGGCCCCACCGACGAGCCCTCGGGCTCCGAAGGCTGAGCGAAGGAAAGGTCCCTCCCGTGACCCACGAACTCCCGGCGCCGCCGAGGGATGCGGTCGATCCGTCGGCCATCCCCGGCGCGGTGATCGATCTCTGTCGCACGCTGCTCGATCGGGGCCACGGCGCGTGGGTGGTCGGCGGCTGCGTGCGCGATCACCTCCTCGGTCGCCCGGTCAACGACTGGGACATCTGCACCACCGCGCGGCCGCGCGAGATCATGAAGTACTTCCCGAAGGCCATCCCGACGGGGATCGAGCACGGGACGGTCACCGTGGTGCGCGAAGGTCAGCACTACGAGGTCACCACGCTGCGCGGCGAAGGCGGCTACACCGACGGCCGACGGCCCGACCGCGTGTACTTTCTCGACGACGTGCGCGAAGACCTCGCGCGCCGTGATTTCACGGTCAACGCCATCGCGTACGACCCGCTCGGTCAGGTGCTCGTCGACCCCTTCGGCGGACACCGCGACCTCGTCGACGCGGTGCTCCGCGCCGTGGGCGATCCGGTGCAGCGCTTCAACGAAGACGGGCTGCGCATCCTCCGCGGCGCGCGCTTCTCGGCCACGCTCGAGTTCGACCTCGACCCCGCGACCGAGGCCGCGATGGAGCGGGCGGTCCCGGTGTTTCAGAAGGTCTCCGCCGAGCGCGTGCGCGACGAGTGGATGAAGACCATGAAGGCGCGTCGGCCGTCGCGCGCGTTCGAGGTGATGCTTCGAAGGGGCATCCTCGCGTGCGTGGCGCCCGATCTCGTCGCATGCGTCGGCGTCGCGCAGGGCCCCTCGCACCGATGGGACGTGTGGGAGCACTCGCTCCGCACGCTCGACGCGACGCCGAAGGACGCGCTCCTCCGCGTGGCGGCGCTCCTGCACGACGCGGGCAAGGTGCCGACGCGCGCGGAGGGGTCGTGGGCCTTCGCGCAGCACGACCGCGTGGGCGCCGAGATGGCCGACGCGTGGATGAAGACCTGGCGCTTCTCGAACGAGGAGCGCGTTCGCGCGACGCACCTCATCCGTCACCACCAGGTGAACTACGATCCCTCGTGGAGCGACGCGGCGATGCGACGCTTCGTGCAGCGCGTGGGCGTCGGAGCGTTCGAAGACCTCCTCACGCTCGCGCGGGCTGACGCCGAGGCGTCAGGCGTCGACCTCGAAGGCCGCGCGGCGTCGCTCGACGAGCTGGCGCGACGTGTGGCCGAGGTGCGCGCGTCGGGTGCGGCGCTCAGCGCGAAGGAGCTCGCCGTCGACGGCACCGTGCTGATGAAGGAGCTCGGACTGAAGCCCTCGCGCGCGCTCGGTGAGACGCTCGCGGCGCTCCTGGAGCGCGTGATCGAAGATCCCTCGGAGAACACGCGCGAGAGACTCCTCGAAATCGCGCGGTCGATGCGGGCGACGCAGAGCCAGACCTAGCGGGGCAGCGCGGCCGTCGGCTCGACGGGCGTTGCGAATGGTGGTACCGAGGCGCTCATTTCATGGGCTTCATCGACCTGCACTGCCATCCGCTCCCTGGAATCGACGACGGCGCGCGCACCGCGGAAGACGGCGCGGCGCTCCTCGTCGCGCTCAAGCGCGCGGGCTTCGACACGGTCGTCGCGACGCCGCACGTTCGAACGGGCGTGTGGGACAACCGCACGAACACCCGCGACGCGGCGCACCAGGCCCTCGGCCCCGCGCTCGACGCGGCTCGGGCGAGGGGAGACGCGCTGCCCGAGCTCCTCCTCGCGGGCGAGCACATGTTCGACGACGTGCTGCGCGACCTGCTCTTGAAGGGCGAGGCGCTCACGTACCCGGGCGGCGGCGCGGCCCTCGTGGAGTTTCAGTACGAGGACATCCCCGTGCGCGTGGAGCTTCAGCTCTGGCGCATGCAGCGCTCGGGCGTGCGTCCGGTGCTGGCCCACCCCGAGCGATACGCGCCGGTGCAGCGCTCCGCCGATCGCTTCGAGGAGCTCACGGGCGCGGGCTGCTGGCCCCTGCTCGACCTGATGTCGCTCGTGGGCGCGTACGGCCGCCGCGCGCAGGACTGCGCGGAGAGAATCCTCGCAGCGAACGCGTACGTGGCCGCGTGCACCGACGCCCACAAGGCTTCAGATGTGGCGGTGGTGCTCGAGTCGATCGCGGTGCTTCGCAAGCGCGTCGGCGACGCGGGGGTCACGAGGCTCCTGATCGATGGGCCGAAGAAGGTCCTGAGCACGCGCAAGCCAGCCGTCACGACCTGAACGCGTAGTCGCTCCGCGGCCGTCGCAACGCGCGCGGCCGTCGTGGTAGAAGCGCGGCCCTCCCTGTGGATCAGCCCCCCCACCCAAGCATTCCCGCGGTCTCTGGCGAACGCTCGCGACGGCTCCCGGTGTACTTCGTCGGGTCACTCGTCGTCGCGGGCCTCTTCGTGTGGCTCATGCGTCGCGGAGGCGTGCCCCTCCTACCCGCGGCGAGTGAGTTCCAGCACGTCCGCTGGTGGACCGTCGCGGTCTACCTCCTCTCGCTCGTCGGCGTTCACTGGTTCCGCGCGTGGCGTTGGGACTACCTCCTGCGCCCCGTCGCGAAGGTCCCCACGTCGCGCATCATCGCGATCGCGTGGGTGGGCTTCATGGCGATCATGATGCTGCCCTTTCGCGCGGGCGAGGTCGTGCGCCCGGTGCTCATCCGCCGCGACGGACGCGTGAGCGGATCTGCCGCCATGGGAACGATCGCGGCCGAGCGCGTGCTCGACGGGCTCTTCGTCGCGATCCTGCTCGTGGCGACCCTGGTGCTCATTCCGCGCGCGCCGCTCGATGGGGTGGTGTTCCTGGGCTTCCCCGTGGCGAGGCTGGTGCAGTACGGCTACGCGACCTTCGCGCTCTTCGCGACGGCGCTCGCGGTGATCGCGGTGTTCCTCGTGGCGCGCAACTTCGCCGAGACCGCGACGCTCAAGGTCGTGGGCCTCGTGAGCAAGTCTCTCGCGCAGCGACTCTCGCGCATGGTGGGCGGCCTGGCCGACGGTCTGCGCTCGCTGCCCGACCCGAAGCTCATGGGTCCGTTCATGCTCCAGACGGCCATCTACTGGAGCCTCAACGCGCTCGGGATGTGGTTCCTCGGCTGGGGCTGCGGCCTCCCCATGACGCCCGGTCACGGCTTCGCGGTGATGGGCGTCCTCGCGATGGGGATCCTTCTCCCGCAGGGCCCGGGGCTCTTCGGGTCGTTCCAGTTCTTCGTGTACCTGGCGCTCCGGATGTACTTCCCCGAGGAGATGATCCGCGAGCGCGGCGTCGCGTACGTGTTCATCCTCTACGCGTGCCAGTTCGTCTTCACGCTCACGACGGGCTTCGGCGCGATGTTCCTCGGTCACATCGACCCGAGGAACACCCTCCACGACGACGTCCCCGCGAAGCGCTGAGGCGCTCCGAAACGATCGCCCTCACGCCTCGATGTCGGGCTCCACGAACTGCCACTTCACGTCGGGCAGCTTCGCCCGCACGCGCTGCTCGAAGGCGTTGATGAGCTCGACCACCTTCACGCTCGTGATCGTCGGGTCGATGCGGAGCTTCACCGCGATCATCACCTCACCAGGGCCCTGCTGCACCGTGATCATGCGGAGCACCTCGAGGATGCGCTCGTCGCCCTTGGCCGCCTCGTGAACCACCGCGTCGACCTCGGGATCGGCGCGCTCGCCGAGGAGCAGAGACTTCACCTTGCGCGCGAGGCCCCAGGCCACGGCCACGAGCACCACGCCCACAGCTACGCTGCCCACGCCGTCGAAGCGGGGGTTGACGTAGTACGCCAGCGTCATCGCGGCGACCGCGAAGCCGAGGCCCACCACCGCGGCGAAGTTCTCGCCCGTGCACACGACGAGCTCGGCGTCCTTGGTGACGTCGAGGTACTCGAGGAGGCCCATCGTGCCGCGCTTCTTGTTGAGCTCCTGAATGCACTGGCGGAGCGAGAGCGACTCGAGCACGAGCGAGAACCCGAGGATCGCGACGCCGACGCCCACGTGGTGCACGGGCTCGGGCTCGATGATCTTCTCGACGCCCTCGCCGATCGAGAAGACGCCGCCGCCGAAGAACAGCATCAGCGCCACGATGAACGACCAGAAGTAGCTCGCGCGACCGGTGCCGAGGGGGTGACGGTCTGACGGACCGCTCGCGGACTGCTTGATCCCCACGAGCAGGAGGATCTGGTTGAGCGCGTCGGCGAAGGTGTGGATCGCCTCCGCGAGCATCGAGCCCGAGTGCGTGAACACCGCGGCGCCCGTCTTCGCGAGCGCGATCGCGAGGTTGGCGCCGAGCGACGTGAGGACGACCTTCGTAGAGTGACCTTCTGCCATGAGACCGCGGAGGATACCGACCGTGTGCGCAGGGAGGGAAGCGCGATCCGTTGCCCCGCCTGTCGCAAATTGGCGGCGCGACCTGGCGCGGGTGTAGGCAACGCGGTGATGCAACGAATGGCTCTCTCCGCGGCCCTCGCGGCCGCCCTCGGTCTCGCCTCCGCGCGCGCCGAAGCGCGCACCGTCCGCGACGAGCCCTACTCCCTCGATTCGACGTGGAGCACCGTCGTTCGCATGGTGCGCGTCGACTTCGGGTTCACCATCGACGAGCGCGACCGCGACCTCGGGTACTTCACCTTCCAGTACCGCGAGGGGCGACGCTCGCTCCCGGGCTCGGTGGAGCTCATGCGCTCCGAGGTCGACGGACGGCCGTGTACGCGCGTCGTCGTGCACATCGCGGGGATGCCCAACTACGTCGAGACGATGATGCTCTCGCACCTCTCGCGAAAGCTCCGCGCCGAGCTCGGTGAGGCCCCGCCGCCTCCGCCGCGGCACCCCGCGCAGCCCCCTGCGAGCGGCGATCACCCGCCCGACGGCGCGCAACCCTCGCAGCCCTCTCAGCCCGGCGCGCAGCCCTCGCAACCTGGGAGCTCCACGCCCGGGAGCTCGCAGCCCGGCGCCGTACAGCCCAACAGCGCGTCGTCGTCGAGCGCCGCGATCGCGCCCGCGGCGGGCGTGACGAACCCCAACGCGGTCATCACCCTGAGCAACGCGAGATGGGAGCCGCCGCGCCGCATCCGCTACATCGACGACTTCGACGACTGAGGGTCAGCGCATCGGAAGTGTCGGGTGCGCGCAGAGCCGCTGCGCCGCGACGCTGATCGTCGCTCGATCGACGAGGCGACACGCGCGCTCGATCATCCGCTCGGGATGCGTGGGGAGCACGTGCACGGTGCCGTCTGCGCCCGCGGCGAGGGCGCGCGTTCCGTCGGGTGCGAAGGTCACCGCGGTCACGGCGCCGTCGAAGCCCGTGAAGGTCGCCATGAGGTCGCCCGTGTGCGCGTGAAAGAGCCGCGCGGCGCCGTCCGCGCCCGCCGTGAGCACGCGCGTCGCGTCGGGGGAGAGGGCGGCGTCGACGATGGGGCCGACGTGGCCGCGGAGCGCCGCGATGAGCCTCGCGCTCGACGTGTTCCAGAAGCGCGCGGTGCCGTCGTCGCTCGCGGTGAGCGTGCGCGTGCCGTCGGGCGCGGTGCGCAGCGCCGTGATGGCCGCGAGGTGTCCGTCGCGGTGGAGCTCGCCGAGCGTCGCGAGCGAGCGACCGATGCGCGCGTCCCAGAAGCGGGCTGCGCCGTCGTTGCCGCCCGTCCAAACGCGTCGGTTGTCGAGGTCGAAGACGAGCCGCGTGACGGGGCCGCGGTGAGGGGATTCGAGCGCGCGGAGACGGCTGCGCGCGGTCACGTCCCACACGTCGACGCGACCGCGCTCGTCGCCCGTCACGACCAGCGACGCGTCGTTCGAGATCGCGATCGATCGCAGCGGCGTAGCCTCTCCGCGAAAGGTCGCGAGGGCGCTCCCGTCGCGCGTGTTCCAGAGTCGCGCGGTGCCGTCGGCGCTCGCCGTCGCGAGGAGCCCGCCGTCGCTCGACCACGCGATCGATGCGATCGCCCCCGTGTGTCCTGAGAGCGTTCGTTCGAGCGCGCCCGCGGCGCTCCAGAGCTTCACGGCGTTGTCGGCGCCGCCCGTCGCGACGCGCGCGCCGTCGAGTGAGAGCGCGGCCGACGTGAACGAGCCCGCGAGCGACGCGGTCTCTCGGAGCGCGCCGTCGAGCGAGAGGACCTTCACCTCGCCACCCTGCGACGTGACGAGCGCGCGCGCGCCATCGGCCGACATCGTGAGCGACGTGATGGGCGACTGCGACACCCGGAGCACCGACTCGGCGCCACCTTCATCGAGGCGCCAGACGGCGAGCGTCCCGTCGCGACCCGCTGTTGCGAGCGCGCCGTTCGCGAGCCAGATCGCGTCGGTGGTCGCGCCCGCGTGACCGCGGAGCACCTCGCGCAGCGTGCCGTTGGCGTTCCACACCGAGGCGCCGCCGTCGGCGCTCAACACCACGACGCGCGCGCGATCGGGCGAGGGGCGAGCGCGCGCCGTCGACGCGTCATCGGTCGAGAGAAAGGGCGCGACCTGATCGGCGAGGGGCCGCGTATGCCACGTCGTCGTCGCGTCGGGCGCGCCGAGGGGAGCGCCGGTGTGCGCGTCCCACATGCGACGCGATCCGTCGCGGCCCATCGTGAGGAGCTTCGAAGCGTCTTCAGAGAAGGCGATTTCGATCACGTCGGTGTCGGTCGCGGAGACCGTCGCGACGGG
>JBPOHC010000020.1:0-5897 GCA_052035985.1 Myxococcota bacterium
GGCGCTCGCGCGCTCGATGGGCGAGGGGAGCCGCAGCAGCGTGACCATGTGCATGACGGCGGAGTGTAGCGGTCGCGCGCCGTCGGGGCCGCGGTCAGCAGAAGCGCACGTCGCCGAAGACCCACGCGAGACGCTCGCGCGATTCGAAGTACAAGCGCGGGCGCGTGCGCGCCCGCCGCTGACGCGAAGGCTGACAGGTATCGCCACGCCCGCATCGCGCAGGTCCGCTGCGCTACCAGCGGGTGGTCGCGCACTGCACCCGCAGGCCGGTGTATCCACGTGAGCTGACGTCGCCGGTGAACGCGATCACATGACCGTCAGGTCCGCAGTCAAAGCGGAACGGCCGCGCGCCGCGCACGCCTGCGATCGAAGCGAGCACCACGCGGGCCGTCTCGCGTAGACCTCCGCTCGCGATCGGAGCGCCACAGAGCATCGCAATGCGAACGATCATCGGCGACGCTGGCCCAGTGATCTCTCCGTCGAAGCCGGTCACTGCAGAGCCTGACGGGCACGTGGTGGCGCGCGTCGAAAGCGGCATCGGCAAGGGCACGAAGCTAGGCGTTCCAACCAACACAAAGGCGCTCCCGCGATCGAAGGCGACTGAACGCGGGTTGAACTGAGCGCAAATGGGCCGACGTCGCGGGTCGAACCCGACGATGCCAAACACCGAGTTCGAAGCGCTGCATCCGAAGTTGAGCTCGCGCTCTGCGTCGACCCCAACCGGGTCGCTCGTCGGACCGAGCCACGACACCGTGACGCGCGGCTGCGACCAGACCGCGCCTCCCGCTCCGCCGCAAGCTGCCACCGCGGCCACCACCGCCGCGCCCGTTCGTACGCGGCCCTCCCTCGCGCTCACCGCCTCGCGCTTCGGAGGTGCGCTGAGCCCGGCCGCGCCCGCGAGCACCGCCTCCGTGTAGTCGCGCGGCGGTGCGAACGGACGCAACGCGGTGACCTCCCTCACGCGTCGACGGAGCACGCGCCCGAGCACCGGGTGATCCTTCAGCCGCGCGAGCCGCGACATCGGAATCGCGTCGAGTCCGTCGAGCAACGCCGCGCAGAGGTCGCGTTCGAGCTCCAGCAACGCCTCGGCGTGCGAATCCTCGGGAGCACGCACGCGCGCGAGGCGATCGAGCTGCCACGAGAGCGCGTCTCTCCACATCGGCGTGTCGGGCGTGAGCGAGCCGCAGAGCTGCGCCCTGAGCGCATCGGAGACGCGCCACTCGGGCGGGCCTCCGGTGACCCCGTCGAGATCGACGACCCGCTGCATCGCGATGAACTCGACCCACGGCGTGAGCGCGCGACGGAGCGCGTCGAGTCCCGCGAGGTCGATGGGCGCCGTCAGCGCGAACGCCTGCGCGAGCGGAAAGGTCTCTCGCAACCTGTCGCGCGCGTCGCCCGTGGTGAGCGGCTTCGATGGTGGAGGTCGCCGGTCGAGCCTCGCCGCGTCGATCGCCTGCGAGAGCCCGTCGTACGTGAGCGGAAAGACCCCCCGAGGCAGCGCCGTCACCTCGGGTCCCCAGCGGCCCGCGTCGCGCGCTTCGAGAAAGACCGTGTGGCCCATGCGCGCCCACGCGTCGACGCTCGGGTCGTAACCCGCGCTCGCGTCGAGCACCAAGAGGTTCAGGTCGCCGCGTCCTCGCTCGGGACCTCCCTCTCCGCGCTCGACCAGCACACCCGCCGCGCGAAGCCCACGCTCCAGTGCGTCGAGCATGTGCTCCGCGTAGGGGTTGATCGTTCGGGGGCGAACGATCCGCAGGGTGTTCGGTCGTCGTGTCGGGCGCTCCACGGTGACGAGAAGTCCGCCGCCGCGCGCCGTCGCCTGCACGGTGGCAGGGAGGTCGAGCGTTCGATGCGCGCCCTCGTGCGAGAAGCCTGTCCGCTCCGCGAGCGACTCGCACTCCTCGCGCGTGAGCGGCGGAGGCATCGCGTCGGGCCAGGAGAGGTCGAGCACGCGCTGCTTGAAGTCCGCGTCGTCGGCGCGCGGCGGAGGGGGAACGGGCACCGGGCGCGTCGCGATCGCGCGGAGCCGCTGCTCGCCTAGCGTGACGAACGCGAGCGCGGCCACGCAGAGCCCGAGCGCTCTCAGGAGAAGGTGCGACGGCGCCTCGTCGCCGCTGCGGACGAATCCACGAGGGCGACTCCTGATCTCGCGCATTTCGACGAGCTCGAACGGACCATTGCTCGGCACGGGAGCCGCGCTCGCGTCGACCACGGCGTCGGTCGCTGCGTCGCGGTGATCGACGCGGACGAGCGCCGAGGGCTGCGCGGCCACCGCGACGAGCAGCGCGGCCATGATCCCGATGAACCCGAAGGTCAGGCGCCCCTCTGCGCTCGCCGCGTTGTTCGACGTGTCATCGCTCGGAGGAGCGGATATCTGCGGCGACACCTCCGTGGGCGTTCTCGCGACGTCTTCGGGGGCGCTCACCTTCTCGGGCGCTTCGATCGCATCGCGAAGCTCGCGCTGGAGTTCCTCGAAGTCGCCCCCCTCGGGGAGCGCATCGCCCGCGGCGGAGAAGAAGTCGTTGAAGCACAGGTCGAAGCGCGCCCGCTCGTCTGCGCCGGTCGCGAGCAAGGCGCGCAGCGTCGCGCGGAGTCGTCGCTGAGACCACGCACGTTCGACCGAGAGCGCGCGGTAGACCCGGAGGCGCTGAGAGACGCCGCGGTGTCCCGACTCGCGCTCCCACACTTCGAGGAATGCGTCGATCGGGTGCGGGGTCATCCCTTCGCTCGGAGCGTCTCGCGGTCTGCCGGGTCTTTGATGAGCGTCCCGAGGTGGGGCAGCGAGCGCAGGTCGAGGTGACCGAGGGCAGGGGCCTCGGGGATCTTCCCCGTGCGCGCGAGCACGCGGAGCCACACGATGAGCTCGGCGGTCCCTGGCGTGTGACGGAGGCCGAGCCCGCGGAGCCGCGCGAGGGCCTCGACGGCCACGGGGATGAAGCTCCTCGGGACTTTGAGATCACCGCGCTCGGGGTCGCTGCGGTGCGTGAGCACGGCCTCGAGGTGCTCGTTGTTGAACTCGATGTGGTGGTGCAGACAGCGCCGAAGGAACGCGTCAGGGAGCTGCCGCTCGGCGTTCGAAGTGAACACCGTGAGCGCGAGGCGCCCGGGGTTGCCGCGCGCGGAGATGAAGCGATCGGCGTGCTTCTCGGGAAGCTCGGGCACTTCGAAGCGCAGCTCGTCGAACTCCATCAGTAGGTCGTTGGGGAGGTCCCTCGGCGCCTTGTCGATCTCGTCGAGGAGCAGCACCACGCGCCGCCCCGCGGTGCGCGTCGCTTCGAACGCCCTCCACAGCGGACCGGGGCGGATGTAGCGCCTGCGGTCGTCGATGAACTCCGTCCCTCGTACGGCGGAAGCCTGCGACTCGCGGAAGTAGGCCACCGCGTCGAACTCGTAGCGCATGCGCGACGCGGACGCCTCGGAGCGCACCTGCTCGACGATGAGGTCATCGGGCGAGAGCCCCATGCGCCACGCGGCCCAGTAGGCCGCAGAGGTCTTTCCGCAGCCGGGTTCGCCGGTGATGAGCAGCGGCTGACCGAGGTCGATGGCGACCTCGATCGCGGTCACGAGGTCGTCGTCGGGGCGGTACGTGTGCGCCTCGGCCCACTTGGGCGACGCGCCGGTGACCGCCTCGCGCGCGAAGGGAGCGTGCAGGTCGGGCAAGTCGTTCATGGCGCGCGGAGCTTGGGGTGGTAGAGGGTCGAGAGGGTCTTCACGATCTCTTCGTAGGGCATCGCGGCCAGCTCGCTGGCGAGCTTCGCGCGCTTCGCGGCGTCGGGTTCGATGTCGCGGTTCTTCAAGAACTGCACGATCTCCTGCTCGGGGATCGTCGGACCGAGCTGCGGGAGCACGGTGATCCCGAGCGACGGAGGCGCTTCGAACTGTTCGAAACGCTCGAGTCGATCGGGCGTCGGCGTCACCACGTACACGCTCGCGAGCACGCGGATGGTCTCCGGCAGCGAGGCCCCGAACTCCGAGAGCGCCGCGAGGTAGGCGTCGAGGTCCGCGTCGGTGAGCGCGTCGTGGGGCGCGTCGTTGTGGTTCACGTGAAGGAGCAGCGTGCGTGCGCCCGCGAGTCGCGAGAGCAGCGCGTTGCGCAGCGGCGAGTGGCCCGGCGAGGGCTTGACCTTGAACCAGTGGTAGAGGCCGTCGAAGCTGCGGGCGGCGGGCTCGCTCCATGCGGGCTCACAGGCCTCGACGCGCAGCCCCGGTCGCTCGACACGCAGCGGACGCTCACGAAAGAACCGCAAGCCCGCTTCGACGGGACCCGCGAGCATGACCACCTGCACGCGGCGTTGCGTCGAGTCGAGGAGGCCATCGACGGCCTCGCGTCGGAGCGCGTTCTGCACCGTGCGGTCGATCTCGAAGCGCCAGTGTCGAAACCGTAGCTGCCACGCGCGGTGATCGTCCTTGACCTTCCACGGTCGAAGGCAGCCGCGGAGGAGCCACGAGTCGAGGGGCCCAGGCGGTCCGTCGCGCATCGAGCGGGCCAGCGCGCGCTCGGGGTCGACCCCCGCGAGGAGCCCGGTGAGCAGCCTCGTCAGCCACGTCGCGAGCCCGTCGTTCTCGGGCAGCGGCTCGCCCGTGGGAACCACCTCCAACAGCGAGCTCGACGGCGCTGGGAGCACCGTGCCGCACCAGATGACGAGCGGGCACTGGTTCGCTTTTGCCGCCGCGCGCAGCGCGTTGACCTCGTCGCTCGTCAACGCGGCGGGGACCACGACGATCGCGCCCTCGGTGATCGCGTCGGGCTGCGCGTGCGAGACGACCTCGTCGCCGAGCTGCTTCGCGAGGTCGTTTGCGACCGAACGATCGCCCACCACGACGACCTTGCCGCTGCACTGCCACGCGTCGGGCTTTCGGGGCGCGTGGAGCACACAGAGCGTCCAGTCGCGTAGGAACACGCTCTGCCCGCCGTCGAGGAGCCGCGGCCACGAGAGCACCGGCGGCAGCGGGTCGACGTTGCCGTCGAGCGACTCAGGGCGCACGCGCAGCCGCCAGGTCTTCTCGCGCAGCTCGGGGTGCTCGTCGACGGAGACGATCCATCCGAGCAGCGCGTCGGGGTCGTCGGGCAGGAACTTCCTGTTCTTGCACGCGAGGGGCTGGTTGTTCGCCAGCAGCGTGAGCTTCCACTCGTCGCCCTCGGGCTTGAAGCGCGCTTCGAGGACGTCCCCTTCTTCCATCGGCGCGCGATCGTACACGAAGCGCTTCGGCGGTGTACTACCATGCGCCGCGTGGCTGATCTGACCCCCCTCGCGGCGCTGCGCGAAGCCCTCGCCCGACTCTACGGCGACGAGCGCTCGGCGCGACGCGTCGCCTCCGACATCGGCCTCGACGCCGCGCGCATCGCCTTCCAGGGCACCGCGCAGAACATCTGGTTCTCCGTCATCGAGGAGGCCGACAAGCAACGGCGCGTCGACGAACTCCGCGCCCTCGCGCTCCGCGAGTACCCCAACGACGAGGCCCTCAGCGGACGCCGCCCCGACGTCGCCCCCGTGCTCGCCCGCACGCTCACGCTCAAGCAGCGGCAGCGGCTCGTCGGCGCGCTCGCCCGCGCCGTGCGCGACATCGACACGGTCGAGCGCCTCGCCAAGCAGCTCGACGCGAGCGCGCCCGATGGCGCCGACGTTGGCTCCGCCATCGCCGCGCTCGTGCAGGAGCTCACCCTGCGCAACGGCAACCTCGCGCCGCTCTACGCGCTCACGCCCGGTGGCGCGCGGTGAGCCCGTGGCTGGTCCCCCCGTTCCTCCTCCGGCGCGAGCGCTCTTCGGTTCTCTCACCTCGCGGAGAGCACTTGAATCTTGAGCGTTTCGCGCTGCGCCTGGAGTTCGGCTCGCGACGTCGGGGCGAAGGTTGGCAGCGCCGATGTCGCCATCGCGTCGCGGTTGCAGTCGCGCCCT
>JBPOHC010000137.1:0-5982 GCA_052035985.1 Myxococcota bacterium
CGTTCGAACGCTGCTGCGCCCAGTAGTTGTCGACGATCGCGTCGCCCATCGCGGTCTGCGCCTGATGCACGGCCTGCTGACCGTTGAACCAGCTCCACTGCGCGGCGTTCGCGGCGGCGCCGTTCGCCGTGATGATGGCCTCGTCCTGCTCGTAGAGCTGCTGAAGGCGGGTGGTGGGCGTGAACGAGATCCACACGTGCGTGCGAACCGCGTCTGCGAGCGCGGCGTGCTGCGGAGGCGCGACGGCGAGGTAGACGCTCCCGTCCCAGAACGCGAACATCCCCATGGCGTAGTCGCCGCCGAAGAGCGCCGTCGCGAGCACCGAGGCCACGCGCGTCTGCCCCTCGTGCGAGACGTGCAGAATCGCTTCGACTGCGGTGAAGCGCGCCTGCGGCGGCAGCGTGCCGCCCAACCGCTGGAGCTTTCGCAGCGCGAGCTCGACGAGGTCGGGACGCAGCCGCTTCTGCACCACCTGAAACTTCCCGATGCGAAGCTCCGCGAGGTGCGCGAGGTAGAAGTCTGCGAGGGCCGCAGCGTCGGGCTCGAGGTTCAACACCTGACCGCCCGCGGCCATCGTCACGAACACGCCCTCGGGCTGACCGGGAAAGTGGCAGAGGCTCTGCGGCATCTCGGGATCGCTCAACACGTAGATCCCGTCGCGAGAGCTCAGCTCGATCCACGGTCGACGGTCGCCGGGCATCGGGTGTGCGAAGCCGCCCTTCACGCGCCATCCCTTCGGCACTTCGGTGGTGAAGGTTCCCTTCTGCGGCTCGGTGAACTGCGTGTACGTCACCGCCTCGACGTCAGCCGTCGCGCTCGCTTCGGGCGCGTGCTCTGCGGGCGACGGGGATGGCCCCGAGCGCAGCGTTCGAAGGATCTTCTCCAGCGTGGGTAGCAGCTCCGCGAAGCGCGCTTCGGGCGCGGCCGACGCGTACAAGATCCCGTCATTGGCGACGGACACGTAGAGCATCTGCGCGCGGCACGCGACGCCGTCGCCGGTCTTGAACGTCAGCACCGCCGACGCGCCGTTGTTCTCGCGCGCGGTGACGCGCTCGAAGGTCGCGTCGGGGAAGAGGAACGTCGCGGCGGTCATTCCCCCGCGGAGGATCTCGGTGCCCGGTGTGGCGCCCGTTCCGTGCAGCGACTGCGCGACGGAGAACGCTACGCCGTCGGGGCTGCGCACGATCGTGGTCGGCCCGGGCAACACCTGCACGCTCCACCCCGCGGGGTGCTCGAGCGAGAAGCCCGATCGATGCAGAAACGTCGTCCATTCCATGATCTGCCTCCGCGGCGAGCGTGCGGTGCGAAACGGTCGTCGGGTGTCTCTCACGGAGCGTGCAGTTCCCAGGCCGTTTGACACGACTGCCCCGGGCGCGACACGCAGTTCGAGCCGACGCCATTTCTCGCGATGTGCTCCGCGTGGTCGAAGCTAGCCTCGCGCAGATGAAGCCCACCCGCCCCCGCCACCTCGGCGCGTGCCTGATGACGCTCTCTGTCGCGCTCTCCGCGTGCGGTGGAAACAGCGTCGTCAACGCCAACGACGTGAACCCCTGCCCCGACGTGCACGACCCGTCCGCCAACGACGCAGCGATGAGCGACGTCCCCGTGCAGGATCTCCCGTCTCCTGTCGACGCAAGCAGCGACGCGCTCGACGACGCCAGCAGCGACGCGAGCAGCGACGCCAGCAGCGACGCCGGCAATGACGCGTTGAGCGACGCCAGCAATGACGCGTTGAGCGACGCCAGCAGCGACGTCGCCAGCGACGCTTCGAGCGACGTCAGCAGCGACGCTTCGAGCGACGTCAGCAGCGACGGCAGCAGCGACGCGTCGAGCGACGTCAGCAGCGACGCGTCGACCGATGCGCGCGCGGTCGACGGCTCGGGCAGCACCGACGCGGGCGGCGACGACGTGGTGGCCCTCGACGTGTCGACGCGCCCTGACTCGGCGGACACCGACGCGGGGAGGTTCCCCTGCCCGCGCGGGTACACCGACTGCGACGGAGACCCTTCGAACGGCTGCGAGGTCGCGCTCTCCGACGACGCCACGAACTGCGGCGCGTGCGGCGCCGTCTGCGTCGCCGGGCACCGCTGCAGCGCAGGCGTCTGCGTGCCCGACGAGCCCCTCGACGTGGGCCTCGCGATCAACCACGGATGCGCCGTGCTCCGCGATCGCTCCGTGGGCTGCTGGGGCTCGAACGCCGAGGGAGAGCTCGGCGACGGGAGCACCGACACGCACTACGCCACGGTGCGCGTCGTCGGGCTCCGCGAGGTGCGCTCCCTCGCGCTCGCAGACTCCGCGACCTGCGCGCTGCGCCTCAACGGCACCGTCGCGTGCTGGGGGAGCAACACCGGCGAACGCCTCGGTCAAGCCACCGTCGCGCGCGTCGCGACCGCCACCGACGTCGCGGGCATCACGGGCGTGCAACAGGTCAGCGTCGGCACCTCCCACGCCTGCGCCGTGCAAGCGGGCGGACGTGTCACCTGCTGGGGTCAGAGCATGTACGGCGAGGCCGGCAGCGGCTCCACGCGACTGCGCGAGCTCGCGCCGAGCGGCGTGCTCCAGGTGGCCGCGGGGACGCAGGTGACCTGCGTGCTCCGAGAGACCGGCGTCGTGCAGTGCATCGGACGCAACATCTCGGGCGCCTTCGGCGCGACGACGCCCGCGAGCAGCATGAGCTTCGTGAGCGTCCCCGGAGTGACCTCGGCCACGGCGGTGGTGATCTCGCAGCAGACCGTCTGCGCGACGCTCTCGTCGGGGCGCGTGCTCTGCTGGGGACTCGGCAACGACTCGGGCACGGCAGACCCGAGCGGCATCATCGCGCCTGCCCCCGTGCTCGGCGTGTTCAACGCCACGGGGCTCGTCGGAAACATGGGCTCGTTCTGCGTCCTCTCGAACGGGACCACGCCGTACTGCTGGGGCGGTCAGGTGCGCGACATCCTCGGCGACCCGACCTACCCGAGCGGCTACGCGGTCGCGCTGCCCGGCGTCACGGGCTCCGTGCGCCTCGCCACCACGACGGGGTCGCTCATGGTGCGACGCCGCGACGAGGCGCTCGTGTACTACGGCACCAACATCACGCGCGGCGGCGGTGGCAGCAACGTCGCGTCGCGCATGCCCCTCTTCGGCCATCCCTACGACCTGCGGTGCCTCGGCGGCGACTGCGGATCGTTGGATCTCCACGGACTCCCCGGCGGCACCTGCGCGCTGCGCGAAGACGGACGCCTCGCGTGCTGGGGCACGGTTCCGTTCTACTCGGACGGAGACGCGCGCCCGCCGCCCAACCGCTTCGCACCCGCGCTCGTGGCGGGCCTGACCGACGTGGTGCAGGTCGCCCACGGCGCCGATCACGTGTGCGTGCGACACCGCGACGGACGCGTCCTGTGCTGGGGGAGCAACGCCGCCGGACAGCTCGGCGACGGGCTCGAGATTCCGCACGTGCGTCCCGCGCCGGTGCTCGGGGTCCGCGACGCGGTCGACCTCGCGAGCGGAGCACAACACGTCTGCGTCGTGCGCGCCGATGGAACCGTCGGCTGCTGGGGCGACAACAACTACGGCGAGCTCGGCGACGGGAGCACCACCGACCGCGGCACCGTCGGTCCCGTCACCGGACTCACCGACGCGATCGACGTGGGCGTGGGCGCGGACTTCTCGTGCGCGCTTCGTCGCGCGGGCACGGTCGTGTGCTGGGGCCTCACCGCGCGCACCGGCGTCGGCGGGAGCACCCCATCGAGCACGCCCACGCCGACGGCCGTTCCGGGCGTGAGCGACGTCGTCGCGATCGACTCGGGGCGCAACGGAACCTGCGCGCGACGACGCAACGGCACCGTCGTGTGCTGGGGCGCGACCACGCTGCTCGGGGGACGTCCCACCGAGGTGACGGGCATCACCGACGCGGTCGAGGCGCGCGTGGGCGAGCACACCGCCTGCGTCGTGCGGGCGAGCGGCGAGGTGCGCTGCTGGGGCTACAACGCCGACGGAGAGCTCGGCAACGGCGCCACGAGCGACACCTACGCGACGACGCCCACGCCCGTGCTCGGGCTCACCGACGCGACGCACGTCTCGCCCGCGGGGTCGTACACCTGCGCGCGACGACGCAACGGTCAGGTCGTGTGCTGGGGCCGCGGCGCGCTCGGCGACGGCACCAACATCCACGACGTGCTCGTCACGCGCGCGGGCGCCCCCCTCTTCGGATTGCCCTGAATCCACGTGAGACCGCGCGTCGCCTCGTGGCATCGAGCGACGTGTGGGGCACACCACGACACCCCCGCGCGGGATTCACCAGCGATTGCGCGTGGCGCGACGCGCGACGCGATCGGGCGTGGCCGTTGCACCGTGTGGATCGCGCGCGGGGCAGTGGCGCCGCGCGACACCCATCGGAGGCGGCGCCGTGGCGACCATCGAGATCAACGACCAGTCTCTCACCGTTCACATCGAGGGCTTCGATCAGCTCCGCGCGATGACCCGGACGCTCACGGCCTCGCTCGCGCAGGTCACTCGCGTGGTCGCCGCGCCCGACCTCCACGCGCTCATGTACATGGAGTCGGGGACGCAGTTTCGCGGCGTGCACCGCGCGGGCGCGATGGTCGTCGGCACGCTCCACCCCGTCCACAGCGGGCGCTACGTGTTCTGCGACGTGCGCGACGGGCGGCGCGCGGTCTCGATCGAGCTCCGCGACCACGAGTGCGAGCGGATGGTGATCGAGGTCTCTGACGAGTCCGCCGAGCACCTCAAGCTCCGCCTCGATGAGGCCGTGATGCGCGCGGTCGCGGTCTGAGCCCGAGGCTCACGGCGACGGTTCCCTTGTGCGAGAGAGCGCGTCTGCGAGCGGCGTCTCCGTCGCTGGCTTCGCGCTCGCACCATCTTCTCTGGAGCACCTCATCATGGACCGACCCCGCATCGCGATCTCTGTCGCCTCGCGCGCGCTCTTCGCGCTCGCCGTCTGCCTCGGCGCCGCCTGCGCGGACATCGACAACGCCGCGGACTGCAACAAGATCTGCGACCGCTACCGCCAGTGCTTCGACACGAGCTACAACACGACCGCCTGTTACAACCGCTGCCAGTCGACCGGCACGTCGAGCGACGAGGCGCGGCGCCGTGTCGACACCTGCTCCGCGTGCATCAACGGCCTCTCCTGCGTCGGCGCCGCGTTCTCCTGCGGAACCCAGTGCAGCAGCGTCGTCCCGTAGCGACCACGGCGACGCGAAGACCGCCGCTCACGCGCTGGTCGGCCGATCGCGGTCGGAGCTCACTGCGATCGCTGGTACGTGTTGCCGAGGTCGTCTTGCACCACCGTGGCGAGGTTGTCGACGGCGGTCACCACGAGGTCCTGTGAGGGCGTGCGCGTGCGGTACATCCAGCCCGCGGGGAGCATGAGCCGCGACCCGAGCGTCGGGAGGTCGGCCTGCGTGATCGCCGCGCTCTGAACGCTGTACGACTGCATCTCGTAGACGTGGCCGTCACCGTCAACGAGTTCGAAGACGGGCGCCCCCGCGGCGAAGCGAACGACGCTCGTGCGCTGGATCGTGCGGAGCTCGTAGGGCCGACCGACCGACGCGACCTGCGCCAGCGGAACGTCGATGCCGCCCGCGCGGCGCATCGGCAGCGCGCCGAACGTCACCACCGTCGGATCGATGAGGTCCCCGCGAACGAAGGCGTCGAGCATCCAGTAGCGCGGGCCGTTGAGCACCACGCGCACGGCGCCCGTCTGCGCCATGATCGCGCTGGCGTCGAGCGCGCGCCACGCGGCGTCGGGGCAGTCGCCGAGGCCGATGGTGTTGTAGACCTCGACGTGCACCGTCGCGCCCGCGAGCCGCGCGACGAGCACCTCGCAGTAGCGCGCGCCGCGGAGCCCCCTCACCTGATCGACGTCGCTCGCGGCGGCGGAGTCACCCGACACGTCGACCATCGCCGACCGATCGACGCCCGCGTCGCTCGCCGTCGTCGCGCTGTCACCGCAGCCCGCCGTCGCGAGCGCCAACCACA